>JAFADH010000121.1 GCA_023424995.1 Bacillota bacterium
TTGATTATATATCAGGCTATGATTGCAGCGACTTCATCCGGTAGAACTCCCCCCGCAATGCCATTAGTTCCTCATAAGTACCGAATTCCGTACAGGTCCCGTCCCGGAGCACACAGATTTTATCCGCTTTACGGATGGTGGAGAGCCGATGGGCTACTATGAAGGTAGTTCTGCCTTTGATCAGATTGCTTAAAGCCTCCAGAATCAATGCCTCCGAGACACTGTCCAGCGCAGAGGTGGCTTCATCAAAGATTATTACCCTGGGATTGCGTATGATGGCGCGGGCTATGGCAATCCGCTGGCGCTGACCCCCGGAAAGCTTATTCCCATGATCTCCGATCAGGGTATCAAGCCCTTCCGGCAGACTTTTGACCACATCGGTCAAGTTCGCTGCCCTGACGGCCTCCTCCAATTGTTCCTCCGTAACAGAAGGCAGTCCATATGTAATATTATCCCGTACTGAACCCGAGAACAAAATGGTTTCCTGCGGGACCACCGCAATATGCTTACGATAACTCCGCAGATTAATCTCCTTAAGATCATTACCGTCAATCAGCAGTTCTCCCTCGGAGGGCAGGATAAATCCGATAACCAGATTTAATATGGTGGATTTGCCGGCACCTGATTCACCTACCAGAGCAATTGTCTGACCGGCTCTTACCCTCATGCTCAAGCCGCTTAAAATATGATTGGCGGCATCATTATAATGAAATCCAAGGTTATTGAACTCATAATCCCCCTTCAGGCTTTGCAGCTTCGGCTTTCCGCTATGCTCTTCTATATCATGGGCATTCAATACCTCACCGATACTTGTGATGGATTCCATTCCCTTGGCAATAGCAGGCAGCAAGGTCAGAAGACCCGATACCTGCGTAACGATTGTTGTAAAATAGCTCTGAAACAGAATGATATCACCTGCCAGCAGCTTATCCTTAAGTACCAGCATGCCGGTAAAAATCAGACACCCTACCTGGAATATCTGAAAGACCGCCCAGCTGACGGAACCAAAATTAGCCTGAATAATATCCAGGCGGTATCCCTCCTCCGCAATACTTCGCACCAGGGCTTCCATCTTCCTGACCTCGATATTCTCCAATGCATGGGCTCTGGTGACCGGCACCATCTCCTCCATCTCCATTACTCTGGCGGAAGTGGCTTCCATCTCCTTGCGGAATCTGTGATTCTGCTTTTTAATACGGTTGCGGAATGCCACAATAGTGATGGCTGCTACGGGAATAGTCAACAGAAAGAAGATAAATACGATGAGATTATGAAATGCCGTGATTCCCAATGCCACCAAAATATTAATCAAAATATTAAGAAGGTTTACAAAGAGCTGGGCAGATAAGTTTTCCACTGCCTCTACGTCTCTCATGACTTTAGACTGAAGACGTCCGGACTGCATCTCCTTATGATAGGATATGGAAAGCTGCTGCAGCTTTCTCACCAGGGCACTTCGTAATCCTGCTTCCACATGGCGGATGGCACGGCTGCGATAATGTACATGAAGATAATTCATGGGTATATTAAGGATGACCAGCGCGGCGACGACCGCTGCATTCAGCGCGATGATATCGACTGAAGCAGCCTCCCGGGCAGTAACACAATTT
This sequence comes from Bacillota bacterium, assembly GCA_023424995.1. Taxonomy (GTDB): domain Bacteria; phylum Bacillota; class Clostridia; order Lachnospirales; family Lachnospiraceae; genus Mobilitalea. The sequence continues at coordinate 1,611 of JAFADH010000121.1, forward strand.
ACAATATTGGCAATGACAATCGGCATCACCCAGGCAGGACTATGTTTGATGGTATAAAAGATTGCGGATAACAGAAATTTATGGTAATTCCCCTGATACATCGACAGTAAAATTTTAGCATTGTGGTTTTTGTATTTTGCAAAGCTTTCGATAAAGATATCCTCTGCCGTATCCCGTCTCATGATATTCCTCCAGAACTGTCTATATGCTCCCTTATGATGACAAGAGCTTTTGCCATGCTGCATAATTAATCTTTTTCCTTATAATGAAAATACTCAAAGGGTATCTCAAGTGCATCGCTGCCTGCGTATGCATACATACCCACCATGGCTCCCGTGAAGCGTTTGCCCATCTGTATTCCTTCATCACACAGGTAGTATATATTATCAAGATCCAGGAAGCGGATATAAACAATGCCGTCATAGCTGTAGTAGAATTCTCTCCGTAAATATTTTGTTATTATCCGCAGATAAATTCCCTCTGCCTTTTGATCTACTGTCACAGCATCGGCAGAATCGCATTTTGAATATGCGTAGCCAATAGGTTTCTGACCCCTGTATCCAGTGTGCTCCCAGTCCTTGCAACCGATAAAATCGTGATTCATGCATTCGGTATGTTCAGTATCCATGTATCCGGCATGTTCCTGATCCGTGTATCCGGTATGCTCCCGGCTCATATGCCCTATATGCTCCACTACCTTAAGCTGCATGCTTCCGTTGGGCTGTGCGAATACACCGAACTTAAGCCAGGTGTTCTCATCATAATAGCAGGTTATACCCGCATCCTGGCCGGACTTCATGGGAAGCAGTCCCATCCTGGTCTCCGCAGTGAATTCAAAATGCTTCTGCCGCCTGAGTACGATATTGCGCGCTCCCGGCATGCTTAACGGCGCTTTGCTGCCCTTAATCCAAAGCTTACCGTCATAAAGCCGGTATCCATCCGCCTCCGGAGGTCTTGGGAACATCCAGTCAAGTCCCAGTGTATCAGAAGCAAACTCATCCTGATCGCTGTTATCCCATATGCATTCCGGCAGATTCGGTTTGATTTGAAGGGCGCTGGGACCGTCTAAGTTATTTACTACAGGCCAGCCGTCCGCAGTCCAGGTAATAGGATCGATGGCCGTCTCTCTTCCGAGAATACTGTAGCTGCCATCCACCATTCTCCCGCAGAGATATACCATGAACCATTCTCCGTTCTGGGTCATCACCGGTTTCCCGTGACCGCAGCGCCGGATGCCCGCCTTATCATCCTGCTGGTACATGATCGGATTATAAGGACATGGCTCATAATTGCCATGGAGTGTCCTCGAACGCGCTGCGGTAATCCGGTGCCCCGGACCGGTTCCTCCTTCCGCCAGAAACAGATAATAATACCCGTCCTTCTTCAGCAGATGCGGACCCTCCGGTGCCCGCTTATGGTCACCATAATATAACAGCTTCGCGTCCGATATCTGTCTCGACGCAGTTCTGTCCAGTTCCAATATTCTGGCGCCGCGATTTAAGAGCATGTACCTTCTGCCATCCTCATCGTTAAATATGGAGGGATCGATTCCATCCTCATCAATATATACCGGCTTATTATAGGGTCCTTCCGGCTTACGGGAGGATACTATAATCTGTCTGCGATACACTGTTCCGGTATCATTCAGCCGGTAAGTGGCAGTAATATAGAATCTGCCTTCATAATAAGAGATATCCGGCGCCCAGTAGCCGCGGCCTCCCTCCAGCTCCTCAAGGCATGCCCATTCGGGATTTGTAATTGCATATCCTATGATTCTCCAATGTATCAGATCCCTGGAGCGTGAAACCGGAATACAGGGAAAGTAGATAAAGCTGGAATTAACCATGTAATAATCCTCTCCCACTCTTACAACGGACGGATCCGGGAACATTCCGGTACGGACCGGGTTGCGGTACATCCCGCTCAGCGGTGCTCCGCATACCTTTTCATAGTATAACTCCAGCTCATAATGTCCCATGTCATGGGCGATGTCATAGGGTGTTATCAGCTCCGCATCCGGTATTACCGCCGACATACCCACTTTTTCTATAAGATATTTTGACAGATCAGTTCTCCCAGACATGGCTGCGAAGTGTAGAATATTACGGTTCTTATCATCGGTCGTGTTCATACTCGCCCTGGAATACTCAACAATGTACCTGACAATATCCAGGTTACCTGTCCTTGCCGCCATGAAGCTCATGGGTATTCCCTGTTCATCTCTGTCATCGATACAAGAGGGATCCTGAATCAGAATCTCCTTTACCAGTTCCAGCTCCTGCTTTACTATCGCTTCCTTTAACCTATTCAAGGAATCAACTCCATTCACAATATACTTCGTCTTATTGACCTTTGATATAATACATATCAATCATGTCTCCGGGACAAAAGATCCCGGAAAGTTCAATACCGACCGGTACCTGTGTGCTGTGCAAAAGAACTATTGTTTAAGAGGCTTCCTCTTTTGCAGCCACTTTAATATACTTAAAATCTGCATAGCCATGGCCCGGTAAAGTATCCAGGGCTACGGAAAACAAACCGATTTTCGCTCCCACCCAGGTATGGTCCGAAGGGGTAAAGGCATGTCCGGTATCCGTAAATGAATTCCCTTCCAGGCAATAAGACATCCGCGTTATTATCCGGTTACCTTCTTCACTTAAGACCAATCGGAATATAATATTCTTGATATCCGATGTCAGAACTGCATCCATAACCGTATTTTCTTCCCTGTCATCACCATTCCCGTCAGACTCCGCATATATCAAGGTTAAGGTATCTCTTTGCTTTCGGACAGCCAGATATGCATATTGACCGCCCAGGATGACACATCCTGCCTGTTCTTCGTCCTGTAAGCCTTGAATGTTCATTCTTATCTCAGCTTCAAAGGATGGACAGATAATCTTCTGGGTTATGACATTAGATGAGTTCCACAAAGTAACAGGTATTCTTCCCGAAGGATTCAAACTGTACAATCTAAGATGACCCTCATTCGCCGTAAGTGAATAAAAGCTTGGGTAATGGTTGCCCAGCCACTGCCATTGCAACGCGGGCTTAGCACTATGAAAATCATCCGATGCCTGCAGATAGGCAGGTTCCATATCAGGAAGGCCTCCCGGTTTTTGATGGATAAGACAGGGCTCTCCGCATCCGTCCGCATCCGGATTCACACCGATAACAGGCCAGCCGCCCGCCCACTGTACCGGCTGCAGATGAACAATCCGCCCATACGGACCTCGGTCCTGAAAATGAATGAACCATTCCCCGCCACCCGGCGTATCTACCAAACCGCCCTGGTGAGGTCCGTTAATCTTTGTATCTCCCTGGCGCAATACGATCTTCTCTTCATAGGGCCCGCGGATATTCCGGGAACGCAGGACTGTCTGCCAGCCTGCCTTTACTCCGCCTGCGGGAGCAAATATGTAATACCATCCTTCTCTTTTATATACCTTGGGTCCTTCGATGGTGGGCTGGGTCTTAGTTCCGTCATATATAAATTTATCCTCCCCTATTGCTTTTGATCCGTCGGGGGACATAGGAAAGATACCCAATATGCTTTTAAAACCGATACGGCTTTTCGCATACGCATGAATCACATAAGCAGTACCGTCCTCATCCCAAAAAGGACAGGGATCGATATAACCTTTCCCTTCCAGTATCAGCTTTGGCTCACTCCAGGTACCAAGAGGGTCCTCTGCGTGAATCATAAAGATGCCTTCATCCGGCATACCGTAATATATCCGGAATTTCCGATCATGGTAACGGAGAGCCGGAGCCCATATCCCTTTTGCATGGGCAGGCTTCTGATAAGTATCATATGCAATATTCATGACTGCATAGTTTTTTAATTCCCAGTTCACCAGGTCCTTTGAAACCAGAATCGGCAAGCCCGGTGTATAGTTGAAGCTGGAGGCTGTCATATAAAAATAATTCCCTACCCTTATTACGTCAGGATCTGAATAATCTGCGTAAAGGATAGGGTTTTTATAGGTTCCGTCTCCCAAATCCGATTTCCATAATAAATTGTTCATGACTTTAATTCTCCATAATTCATAGCAGCATTTCTTTTAAAGCTTCTCCGGAGACAGGAGCAGCTCCGCATAGATCCCCCCCAGCTCCTTCAGAGCTTTCGCAATCAATTCCGCGAAAGCAACCGCTCCTTCATATCTAAGGTGAGTGTCATCCGTCTTGCCTTCCGGGTAATTAGGGTATTCACCGGGAGCCAGATACATGAAATACCGTTTGCCGGCTTCAGGCCCCTGTTTCTTAATCAATGCCCTGCTTGTACCGTACAAATCGATTATCGGAACCTTCAGCTTTCTGGCCGCTGCAAGCATAGCAGCCGGATAATCCCCATGAATATCCGCCTTTAATTGATCATTCTCATCGAACCATCTTCGGCATAGGGGAGTGATGAATACCGGGTGTGCCTTTCGGTTCCTGGCTGCATTCACGAATTTCTCCAGATTCTCCTGATACTCTCCCCAGGGTTCAGCATAACGGTCGGGATCATCAAGCTTGGCATCATTATGTCCGAATTGGATGAACAGGAAATCCCCTTTGGTAATCTCATTATAAATTGCAGCCAGACGCGACTCATCAATAAAACTCTTTGTACTTCTTCCATTCTCAGCATGATTTATTATCATTATATCATTTTTTATAAAGAGCCTCATTCCCTGCCCTATCCCCGTCTGCGGAAAGGCAGTATAATCATTCTGCTTTACAGTAGAATCTCCGGCCCAGTATATTTTTGCCGGCATAGCCGTCTCCCTCACTTCCTTTGCAATCCTCCGCACCGGAGAATACCAATTCAATAAATGCTTTCGAAATCAATCGGTATACACTCCGCCTGACCCGCTGTCCGTGTTATTCCTTCACGGCGCCGATATTAACACCCTGAATGAAATATTTCTGGCAGAAGGGGTACAGAATCATAAACGGTATAATCGCTACCATGGTCGCTGCATTTCTAACCGTATTCTCAGTAGCCGAGCCTATTGCAGAGGGCAGATCGCTTCCTAAGATAATGCTTCGCAGCTTCATCTGAAAATTATAAAAATCAGAATTCGTAATATATAATTTGTAATTGGTATAATCATTCCAATAGCTTACCGCAAACATCAGGCCGATAGCAGCCAAAGCGGCTTTTGACAGGGGCAAAACTATTTTATAAAAGATACCGAACGGTGAACATCCGTCAATGGAGGCTGCCTCAAATAAACTCTTAGGAATTCCGTCGAAAAAGTTACGCATCAGTACCAGATTAAATACATTAAGACCCGGCAGCAGAATGACCGACCAGAGTGAATTCGTTAATCCAAGGCCGTTAATAACTAAATAAGTAGGAATCATACCGCCGTTAAATATCATGGTAAACAATAATATACTTGACAGGAAGGAACGGCCCGGCATCTCATGCTGAATCAATACATAGGCTCCCAGGGTTGACAGGATCAAGCCTATCACCGTACCGGCTATCGTAGTAAATACGGATACCAGAAGCGGACGGTATAGGGTCGGATTGGTAAATACGGAGATGTAACCGTCAAATCCGAATTTGTCAGGCCATAATCGCATGCCGTAGGCGGTCTTCAGATTTAAAGAGTCAACAAACACCTTCCATAAGGGTACGATTGTTACAAAACATATTACGATAAATATCAATGTCAATATCACATTGAACGGAGTTATTCTCTTCTTCATAATCCATCTCCCTTACACAATGCCACTACCGCGGACTTTTTTGCTGGCATAATTACATATGATAACAAGTACGCATCCTACGACCGATTTGACAAGTCCCACAGCTGTTGTATACCCATAGTTCGGCAAGGCACCACTGTTAAAGGTCTGATAATAGATATAGGTCTGTAATACATCGGACTGCCTGATTACCGCATCATTCTGCAATACGAATACGGATTCAAACAAATTCATTACCTTCGCCAGGTTTAAAATCAATACAACTATAATCGTATTCGCTAAAGAAGGCATCGTAATAAAACGCATCTTCTGAAAACGGCCCGCACCGTCGATGGATGCGGCTTCATACAATTCCGGATTAATGGAAGACAGGGTAGCCATAAAGATAATCGTCCCCCAGCCCGCGTCCTTCCAGATACTGATGAAATAGTACACCGGAGTCCACCAGTCTTTGTTGGCCAGGAAATAGATCTCAGATCCCTTTTCCACAATACCGAGACTGGTCAGCATTGAATTCACCAGGCCCTCCTGTGTAGGTGACATAATCAGTGCAAATACGGAAGCCGTAACTACCCAGGACATAAAATGGGGCAAATATATGATAGTCTGAGCTGCCTTTTTAAATTTCAGACTTATTATCTCATTCAGTAATACGGACAGAACTACTGCCATGAACGTTTTTAATAATAGATTTACCGTACTTAATACAAGTGTATTTTGAAATGCAGACCGAAAGCCTCTCATGGAAAACATTTTCTCAAAATTTTTGAATGCGACAAATACAGGTTCTTTAATGCCCCTATACTCGTAAAATGCGTATCTGATACCCAGGATCGGCGCATAATAGAAAATAATCGCGAATACCAATACCGGTAAAAACATCAGGTAAAACCACCGGTAAGTATACAATCTCTTACCGAGCGGTTTTTTGTATGCTGGAATTATATCTTTCTTTCTTCTACTCATTCCCAAGCTTCTTTCCTTCCTTTAAAGAGAGCGGAGGTGCAAAAAGCTCATCTAAGTTTTTTACTTCTCCGCTCTTTTATAAACCGCATATTTAAATCTTAATACAAACTGTTATTGACCGTTTAAAGCATCAACGATCGCTTTGGACCATTCAGTGCCGCCTTCGTCTTCAAATCTCTTCATCTCTTCTTCGATGGATAAACCGGATACTACGACATTAGCAACGATCTCATTCTTTAAGCTTGTCAAATCACCATTGTACTGGCTCATAGCATCATTGGAAGGAACTAAAGCAGCCAGTCTGGAATTGCTGTTGAATAATTCCTGAGAAGCCTTTGCTTCCGTAGCGATCGTCGCTGCTCCAGGATCGTCAACCAGGCTGGCGATAGCCAACATCGGATCGATGTGATTCTTGGTATACTGTGTACCGGGCTTCTCAAGGCTCTCCAGCATATGGAACTGGCCTTCTGAATAGGTCTTGCCTACAATTTCCTCAGCCTTGGTTGACCAGTGGGAGCCTTCCACACCATAGGAGAACAGCTTCTGAACCTCGCCGCCGTCTAACATGGTCTCAAAGAAGTATTTAAATACGCCTTCCGGATTCTCAGCTTTTGAGGTGATGCACCAGGTCGGAGCCTGCCTCTCAAGATATGTTCCAACCTCTGCGATAGGAGGCAGTGCTATTAATTCTCCATCCAGACCATTTGCTTCCAGGTTGGTCTTTAGGTTGGTTGCCCAGGTACCTGCCCAATATGTGAATACACCGAATTTATCCTCATAGAATTTATTACGGCAGTCACTTGTACCGTTGGTTAAGGTTTCTTTGTCCATATAACCCTTGGAATATGCATCTCTCAATCTCTCAAGCGCGCTGACCATCGCAGGCTCGGTAAATCCATCCACCCAGGTGCCGTCCGCCTTCATATAGAAGCTGGGATTAGCATCCTGGTAGAACTCAGGAAGATAGTTGATATAAGGAGCCTCAGGTCCGATGATACCTGCACTGGACACACCATAGGTATCTCCGTTGACACCGTTGCCGTCCGGATCGCCTGTTGTAAAAGCCTCTAACATTGCAATATATTCCGCATAATTGGTAGGAACGGGTAATCCTACATTATCAAGCCACTTCTTCTTAACATAAGTAACACATCCGTTGCCGCGGGTAGGAGCGATTCCGTAAAGAGCACCGCCGATCTTAAGTCCTTCCACTAAGGCTTCATCTTTAACTCTTCCGGAAGCCTTTAAGTCGGAGTTCTCCCAAGCCTGTGTCATATCCCACAGAACGCCTTCCGTAGCATAACCGGAATAATAAGTACTTCCCAACAAGATAACATCCGGCCAATCACCGCTGGCAAAGGTCTGGCCTACCACATCATAATATGCATCATGATCCGGTTGAATAATCTCAATGTCAATGCCTGTAAGCTCTTCCCACTTAGCTTCAAATTGATCACGGGCATTTGCTTTGGTAACCAAAGTGCCGTCTACCATAATCTTAATCTTTTCAGGCTTTACGATACTGTCTGCAGATGTATCATCTGTTTCAGAATCACCGGATCCGGTATCGTTATTACTGCCGCTGTCTGCTCCCCCCGTAGGAGTCGGCTGGTTTGAAGTTGTTTCCTTTCCGCAGCCTGTAAGAGCCAATGATAATACCATTACAAGTGCGATGACGAGTGCCCAAACTTTATTGAAGCGTCTCTTCATTTTCATAAATCCTCCTTTTACATATATAATGTTTTGTACTACGATTATTATTGAATATGCACAACTGTTTCAATAACAAATAAATACTATCATCCTTATTGCCCAAAAAACAAGGTTCATTATTTTATCTGGCGTGCATTTTTTACTATAGAATCTATTTTAAAACATACAATTTTTATGCTGTGTAAGCATTTACAATTTATGCAATATGCGGAACCCAGTAAAATCAAGGCTTGCAGGGATTCGAAGTAAAAATTAATACTAAATTCCTTATTTTGTCTATTTATTCAATTATTATCCATTTATTATTGTCTTTACAAAGGGAACCGGATTAATGAAGAAAAATAATCCATATTTCAAATATGGATTATTTGATAAAATATGATTTGTTTGATTGATATTGATTTACAAAGTAAACGCTTACATGTTTTTACTGTGCCATCTTCAGCACATCTTCTTCCGAAAGGATTGCGGTACCCAGCTCCTGGGCTTTTGTCAGCTTACTGCCGGCATTTTCACCTGCAACCACATAATTCGTATTCTTTGATACACTACCTGAGACCTTCCCCCCATACCTCTTAATAAGTTCCTCCATCTCCCCCCTGCCCATGCCGGGTAAAGTACCGGTGATAACAAATGTCATGCCAGCAAATCGCTCATCTGCGCGGCCGGCAGCCGCCAGGGAGGTAAAGTTCATTCCCGCTTTCTCAAGACGCTCCAGAATGGATTTATTTTCGGTCAAGCTGAAGAAATCAACTATTGACCTTGCACTGATATCACCCACATCATTAATTGCAACCAGTTCCTCATAGGATGCCTTTGATAAATCATGCAGGGATTTGAAATGTTTCTTAAGCTCCGCACCGGCCTGCCTTCCTATATTCTTAATTCCGAAGCCCGTGATCAGACGGTCAATATCATTGGATTTGCTGTCTTCAATTGCTTTCAGCAGTTTATCCGTATTCTTTTCCTTCCCGATCAGACCTTTTTCGATCAGTTCATCGCGATAATTCTTCAGATAATAGATATCTGCAACGTCCTTAAGATATCCTTCACTTATTAATGTCTCCACATAAGCTTCCCCAAACCCTTTGATATCCATGGCATTACGGCCGACAAAGTTCATAATATGCTGGCTTAATTGGGCCGGGCAGTTAATATTCGTACATCGGATATCGGCGGAATTGGTATCTCTTGAGGTAGGAGCGCCGCAGCTCGGGCAGATGCCTTCAATGGTAAAAGGCTGCGTACCTTCCGGACGTTTTTCCTTAATTACCGATAATACCTCGGGAATGATCTCTCCCGCTTTACGTACAAGGATCGTATCGCCGATACGGACATCCAGCTCATTAATCCTGTCCTGGTTATGAAGGGTCGCCCGCTCCACATTGGTCCCGCACAGGCGGATAGGCTCAAATATGGCTGTAGGTGTGATTCTGCCGGTACGGCCCACGGAGAGGCGGATTTCCTTCACAACCGTCTCTTTCTCTTCCGGCGGAAACTTATAAGCAATTGCCCATCTGGGAACCTTGGAGGTAGCTCCGAAATATTCCCGGTCGGACAGACTGTCCACTTTAACCACCGCACCATCGATATCATATGGCAGATTGCCTCTGGATTCCCCGATTTCGGTAATCGCATCCCATACTTCTTCTGCCGTATAACATATACGGTAATCTTCGATAATCTTAATTCCCTGGCTCTTAAGCCACTCCAGGCTCTGGGTATGTGTGGTAAAGGTAATGCCTCTGGCATCCTGCACGTTAAATACAAACAATGACAGCTTACGTTCCTTTACTACCTCCGGATCCAGTTGTCTTAAGGTTCCGGCAGAACAATTCCGAGGATTGGCAAAGACTTTCCTGCCTGCTGCCTCCAGTTTCTCATTGACTGCAATAAAATCCTCATTCCGCATATGGACTTCTCCGCGGATCTCGATATAAGGAACGGGATCCTTTAATTTAACCACCACATCCTTGATCATCTTCACATTCTCTGTAACATCCTCCCCTTGATGAATGCCGTCTCCCCTGGTGATACCCATAGTCAGATTGCCTTCGGTATAGCGTAAGGAGATGGAGAGTCCGTCAATCTTCTTCTCTACCACGAATGCGGTTCCCGGCCGTTCCTTCCCAATTTTATCAACAAAACTTATCACTTCTTCTTTCTGGAATACATCCTGAAGGCTGAGCATCGGCACATTATGCTTTACCAGAATCCCTGCTTCCCGTTTGGCAGCTCCTCCAATCTTCTGGGTCGGAGAATCACTGCTGGCTAAACCGGGATTCTCCTGTTCCAATTTGCGAAGCCTCAGGGATAGCTGGTCATACTCATAATCCGTTATCTCAGGGTCATCCTGATTATAATAACGGTCATTATGGTATCTGACCTGCTCCCGGAGGTTTTCAATTTCCAGTTTTATATCCATCTTTATTACACCTTTCTCATATTTTGTTATTATAAGAATAACATGACACTATCCCATGGGATGACGCGTTTCCTTATTAACCGTCGTTTCTTATTCTGGTGTGTCTCCTGTTTATGTCCATTGTTTTTTATAGGTGTCCTCTATTCATATCTATCGCCTTTTTACGGGTGTCTTGTTCATATCTATTGCCCTTTTTTACGGGTGTCCCTTGTTTCATATCCATTACCTTTTTTGACAGATATCCTCTGTTCATATTTATTACCTTTTTTCACAGGTGCCTCTTGTTCATATCTATTGCCTTTTTTCACTGGTGTCCCTTGTTCATATCTATTGCCTTTTTTCACAGGTGCCTCTTGCTCATATCTATTGCCTTTTTTCGCAGATGTCCCCTGTTCATATCTATTGCTTTTTTTCACAGGTGCCTCTTGTTTATATCTATTGCTTTTTTTCACTGGTGTCCCTTGTTCATATCTATTGCCTTTTTTCACAGGTGTCCCCTGGTCATATCTATTGCCTTTTTTCACAGGTGCCTCTTGTCCATATCTATTGCCTTTTTCCTCAGATGTCCCCTGGTCATATCTATTGCTTTTTTTCACAGGTGTCCCCTGGTCATATCTATTGCCCTTTTTTACAGGTGTCCCTTGTTCATATCCATTGCTTTTTTTCACGAGTGTCCCTTGTTCATATCTATTGCTCTTTTTCATGGGTGTTCCTTGTTCATATCCACTGCTTTTTTTCGTGGGTGTCTCCTGTTTTGTCTCTGCAATTTTGTTCCATTGCTTCTTCTTGGCCACTGCTTTATTCATTATCCCGGCAGCCTCAACTTCAAACTCTGATTTCTCCTGAAAATTACGTTTCAACTCTTCAATTTCTTTTTCTGTCACATTACGGTAATCACCTGTTTTAAGTCTTCCTAATGGTATATTCATAATACGGATCCGCTTAAGGCTGACGACCCGGTATCCAAAGTATTCACACATACGGCGGATCTGCCTGTTAAGCCCCTGCGTCAGGATAATGGAAAATGTATTTTTATCAAGCTGTATAACCGTACAGGGTTTCGTTACCGTATCAAGGACCGGCACACCGGAAGACATTCCTTTGATGAATTCGGAATTGATTTCCTTATTAACGGTAACCACATACTCTTTTTCATGACCGTTCTCGGCCCGTAATATCTTATTTACAATATTCCCATCATTGGTTAACAAAATCAAACCTTCCGAATCCTTGTCCAGTCTTCCGACAGGATATATCCTCATCCCGTAATTTATATAATCAATGATATTATCAGGTTCACTCAGATCTGTTGTACATACAATACCCTCCGGTTTATTGAAGGCGATTAATATCAACTTATCCTCCCGCTTAACCGGCTTATCACACAAAGTAACCTGACTGCTTTTCCCAACCTTTGATCCCATCCGGGCGATGACACCGTCAATCTTAATCTTGCCCTCCATAATATAACGGTCCGCTTCTCTTCTGGAGCATATCCCTGCTTCACTCAGGAACTTATTTATTCTAATTTTCTCCCATTCTTCTCCCGGGGAGGTTAATTGTTTCGTCCTCTTTGCCATGTGCTTCCCATACCTTTCTGTTCACGCCATACGGATTGCCTGCATGTATGTCCATCTGCTTTAATCCACAATTACAATCAGGCATCCTTAAGTATTATATCCGATTTCGCATACTGCGTCCACAATTATACTGATACATAATTATAATATAGGATATCGGATATACGACACCCATTCGCGTCTATATTTATCCTGCCATAAGCACCATCTGCCGGTAACAAACGGGTATAACTTAATAAACTCCTGCACTGAACATGGTCAATAAGACTGATATTCCCATTTGCGCGAGCGGAAATTTTTAGACTGTAAAAAACTCAGAATTTCAGTCGTCTTCAATTATAAGATCACCTATAAATAAAAGCCCTTATAAATGAAAACATAGATTTTACAGCCTATCCCAGTTTGCGGTACCGTCAGTTATGATTGCCGCCACTGCCGCCTTACACACGAGTGCGTACCCTGCCCCCGAAAATCTTCTTATCCCATAGTATATAATTTCCCAAATAAAAAACTCCTTACACTTATTAGTATAAGGAGTATGAATGATCTTATTAATTGGTATCACCTTGTGCAGTCGTATCTTCAGAAATAGTATCGTCTGTTTTAACACTGCCGTTCGCCATCTCATCAATATTCTTCCAGAAGTTTAACAGATCCTCATCACTTTCTATGGCTTTATCGCTCTTCTCCTCCGTCATGTTAATTAAGGCGATTACATCCTCGTCCGAATTCCTTTCATCATAGTAAGCCTTCACCTCCGGATCAAGTTCCCCTGAGAATATCTTAAGCTCGCCTGACGAGTCTGTTATGACATAGAATTTCGCAAGCCCGGGTGCAGGTGTGTTGATGCTGGTGAATTTAATCTCATGATATGCATAGACAACATAGGTTCCTTCGATATAACCTTTCTTAACATATACCGTGATGTTACGGTAGTCATCGATATATTCCGTTTTCTGCTGAAGCTCTTCCTGCGTATCTGCTTCGGAAGGATCGCTTAACAATGATTTCAATGTATCCACGTCCCTATTATTCTTAGCTGAATAATAATTCTCTATCAGCTTTGTAATCTTCGGATACCCGGTATCCTCAATATCGTAAACCGGCAGGGGCGTAGGTGTAGGTATCGGCGTAGATGTGGGGGCAGCGGTTACTTCGCCTTCGATCGCGGAATCACCTGCTGTGAAGATATCACTTTCGACAACTGTCTCATCAGACATAGCAGTTTGAACTATAGAATCCTTGTACGCACCTTCATCCGCATTGGTCTTATCATGACTGATGGAGATCGTAAGCAAACCTATCCCCATAGTGCTCATCGTCGTTAATAATATCATTTTTTTATATTTAAGCTTCATTTAATCTCCTCAAAATTAAGAATACCTGTCAACTAATTACTCTTCCTATTTTAACAAAAACCCGATGAAAAATCAAGCTCTTATTTCATCTTTTTGTAATACTATGTAACATTTTCGTAACATTTGATATATTTCTACATTATTCTATTTTTAATTTTATTTTAAGTAGGAATATTATAAAGATAATTGTATACTTTAGGTATGAAGTTTTTGTGAAATATTATGGCCGGTGCCTTAATATTTATTGAATAACTGATTGAAATGCATATACTATCTTAATGAAAGGATGGTCTTGTGGAATGAAGGAAACCATAGAGCAGCAGATAAAACGTCTGGAAATGCAGGAGGATAAACTGCTAAATCAACCGGAAAACTCATTGATAAAGTCAAAAATTACGCCTGTTACTGATAAAATCCAGAGTATGATACCTCCTAAGCTGAAATCCGCCTTGAACACGGCGTTCTATAAAGGATTTCAGCTGGTATTGGAGAAGGGTACCCCGTATATCGAGAAAACTTACAGCAAAGATAAACTGGAGACGGATTATGATATTAATAACTATGCTGTCGGCCTTAAGATGAACAAACGCCATATGAAGCGGCTGGATAAGCAGTCAACACAGTCTAAACTGATCAACACCTCATTCTCTGCGGTAGAAGGCGGTGTACTTGGTTTGCTGGGAGTCGGCATACCGGATATCCCACTGTTTCTGTCTGTTATTATGAAAACATTATATGAAATTGCCCTCAGCTACGGTTTCGATTACAAAACAGAGGAAGAAAAGACTTATCTTCTTCTGCTTATATGCGGTGCTCTTGCAAAAGGGGATAAACAAAGGAGCTTCAGTGAAACCGCAGATAAACTCGGTGCCCAGATTGATATGGATATCGTTCTTGAGGTTAATCTCGAAAATCAAATTAAGGTTACCTCAGAGGTCATCTCAGATACATTACTTACGGCTAAATTCATCCAGGGCATTCCAATTATCGGTATCATTGGAGGAGCGGTTAATTACAGCCTCCTCAACCGCATCAGCACCTATGCCCGCATCAAATGCAAAAAACGTTACCTTATGAAAAAGATCAGGTAAAAGAATAATGCTTCTCTTAACGGATAAAATACTTTTTCACTTAATGTTTTTAATATTGAAGGAAATCTGAGAAGAATGCTGCATATGCCATTAAAAATGAAGAATAGCCCTGCTTCTATTCTCCTGATGTTTCGCGTGTAGGTTAAGGATATCTGTTAAAAATGGCTGTATTTTGCCATTAAAAATGGAGAATAGCGCCTTCTGCTATTCTCCTAATGTTTCGCATGCTTTTGCGAAACTATATGCACCTGACTGGATTCGAACCAGCGGCCTTTCGCTCCGGAGGCGAACGCTCTATCCACTGAGCTACAGGTGCGCGAAACTTTCATGGACTAATTTGCTTACCGTGGATATTATATACTATATGATTCGCAAAGTAAAGCAAGAAATCAAGGAATTTCATTTTGCATAACATGAGTTGTTATATAATGTCATTTTGCGTACCACTGCACAAGACCAGGTAAATCATTTATTTATAAGATTCCGGAGAAATAAGTACAGAATATCGTCATATAAATAAATTGAAGTGATGCATACGGAAGGTTGTAGAATGAAGAAAGGTATAGATTCCTGCGAACTGGCATCCACTGTGACCGCTATTTCCTGTGCGATAGCGAAGTGTGTTCCGAAAGAAAATCTTGCTTTAGTCGCTTCTATCTTTGGGCAAATCGCCAGTACACTTGGAACTATACTTGAAAATGAAGATCTCCTGTATTCTGAGGATACTGCACCTATCATTCCTCCTACTACCACGTTTTTATCATCTCCTAATACTGAAACACGGTAATGGTTACTTCAGATTCCGCCAGCTTAAATAACAACCCCGGTATCTCCGATACCGGGGTTGTTATTATGTCATATATATTCTTTTATATTTATCACGGATTATTAGTCAATACTGTACAGATTGGAAAGCTTCACTAAGTGCTCATATTTGGCAATAGCATTCTTCTCAGCATTAGCGAATAATCTCTCAGCTCTCTCCGGATTCTGACGGCTTAACGCGCTATAACGGACCTCATTCTTTAAGAAATCCTGATAGCTTGCGCTGGGTGCCTTGCAATCTAACTGGAAGGGATTCTTTCCAGCTTCCGCCAGACGGGGATCAAAGCGGAACATATTCCAGTAACCTGCTGCTACCGCATTCTTCTCCTCTGTCTGTGAAGTTCCCATACCGCCCTTAATACCATGACTGATACAAGGAGCATATGCGATGACAATGGAAGGTCCGTTATAACTCTCAGCCTCTACCAATGCCTTCATGGTCTGATTGTAATCAGCACCCATAGCGATCTGTGCCACATATACATAACCGTAGCTCATAGCAATCGCTGCCAGATCCTTCTTCTTTACTTCCTTACCTGCTGCTGCGAACTGAGCGATCGCACCGGTAGGTGTGGATTTGGAGGACTGACCGCCGGTGTTGGAATAGATCTCAGTATCGAATACCAGAATGTTAACATCCTGGCCGCTTGCGATCACATGATCCAAGCCGCCGAAGCCGATATCATAAGCCCAACCGTCACCGCCGAAGATCCATTGGGATTTCTTAGATAAGAATTCCTTATCCTTTAATATTTCCTGTGCATCTGCGCATCCGCAAGCCTCTAACGTTCTTACAAGTGTGCTGGTGGCTCCGGAATTCTCGCGGCCGCTGTTATAGGTATCAAGATATCTCTGAGCCGCTGCCTTAACCTCTTCCTTGGAAGAATTCGATGCTAAAGCTTCCACCTTACCTTTTACTCTGTCTCTTAAGGACTGCTGAGCCAGGTACATACCGTAACCATACTCTGCATTATCCTCGAACAAGGAGTTGGACCATGCAGGACCCTGTCCCTTCTTATTAACGGTGTAAGGTGTTGAAGGCATGGATCCGCCCCAGATGGAGGAGCAGCCTGTGGCATTGGCGATAAACATTCTGTCACCGAATAACTGTGTTACTAATTTAGCATACGGTGTCTCACCGCAGCCTGCGCAAGCGCCGGAGAATTCAAGCAACGGCTGCTTGAACTGGCTTCCCTTAACAGTCACATCTTTGAATTTCTCAGCGACCTCGGGCTTCTCATCCAGGTTAAAGCCGTATTCGAAGTTCTTCTGCTCATGCAGCTGAGTGTCAAGCGGCTGCATAACAAGTGCTTTATTGCCCTTCTTGCCGGGGCATACATTGGCACAGGATCCGCAGCCCGTACAATCAAGCACGGATACGGTGATGGCAAATCCAAACCCTGCCATACCGGTCATGGCTGTCGTCTTCATACCTTCCGGAGTATTGGCTGTTTCTTCTGCCGTTAATGCTACGGGACGAATTACGGCATGAGGACATACATAGGAGCAGAAATTACACTGGATACAGTTCTCAGGCTCCCAGGTAGGAACATCAACTGCGATACCGCGTTTTTCATATGCTGCCGAGCCCTGGGGCAAGGTACCGTTGGCGTTCTCCAGGAATGCGGATACCGGAAGGTCATTGCCCTGCTGAGCATTAATGGGAGTTAAGATGTTGTTAACAAAATCCACAACTTCCTTTCTTCCCTCGGTTACCTTAATCAGAATTTCTTCATCTTCAGCATTCTTCCAGCTCTTCGGAACCTCGATCTCATTAAGGCCGGTAAGACCACGGTCAATGGCATCGTGATTCATCTTAACGATAGCTTCGCCCTTTTTGCCGTAGGAAGCAGTAGCCGCATCCTTCATGTATTTTACAGCTTCATCTGCAGGAATGATATTGGCTAATTTAAAGAAGGCTGCCTGAAGAATTGTATTGATACGTCCGCCTAAGCCGATCTCCTTACCGATGCTGATACCGTCGATGGTATAGAATTTAATATTATGTTCCGCTATATAGCGCTTAACCTGTCCGGGCAGATGCTTCTCGATCTCTTCCATATCCCAGCCGCAGTTAAGAAGGAAGGTACCGCCATCCTTTAACTCCTGGACCATATTATATTTTCTTACATAGGAAGGATTATGGCATGCTACAAAGTTAGCTTCCGTGATTAAATAAGTAGACTTAATGGGTTTCTTGCCAAATCTTAAGTGGGACATGGTAACGCCGCCGGACTTTTTGGAGTCATAATCAAAGTAAGCCTGAGCGTACATATTGGTATGATCACCAATGATCTTAATGGAATTCTTATTGGCACCTACCGTACCGTCCGCACCAAGACCCCAGAATTTGCAGCTGATTGTGCCTTCCGGTGTAGTGCTGGGATTTTCCTTAATATCCAGGGACAGGTTGGTAACATCATCCCTGATACCGATGGTAAATGTCTTCTTCTCCGTATTCTTATATACTGCAATAATCTGTGCAGGTGTCGTATTCTTGGAGCCTAAACCGTAACGGCCGTTAAAGACAGGTAAATTATTGAATTCGGAATCCTTTAATGCCGCAACAACATCCAGGTATAAAGGCTCGCCAAGTGATCCGGGTTCTTTGGTTCTGTCTAACACCGTGATCTTCTTAACAGATGCGGGAATTGCTTCGATCAAATGCTTGGCACTGAAAGGACGGTATAAACGTACCTTAACAAGACCGACCTTGGCACCGTTTGCATTCAGGTAATCAATGGTTTCTTCTATGGTATCATTTACAGAACCCATAGCTATGATGATGTGCTCCGCATCAGCCGCACCGTAATAGTTGAAGAGCTTGTAATCGGTACCGATCTTAGCATTCACCTTATCCATATACTCTTCTACAATACCGGGAACCGCCTCATAATATGTATTGCAGGCTTCTCTTGCCTGGAAGAATACGTCAGGGTTCTGAGCGGAGCCTCTGAGTACCGGATGCTCAGGATTTAATGCATTACGGCGGAATGCGTCAATTGCATCCAGATCTGCCAGGTCCTTCAGATCCTCGTAATCCCATGCCTCGATTTTCTGGATTTCGTGGGAAGTTCTGAAACCGTCGAAGAAGTGAACGAAGGGTACTCTTCCTTTGATTGCTGCCAGGTGAGCAACAGCCCCTAAATCCATAACCTCCTGCGGATTGCTGCTTGCCAAGAAAGCAAAACCGGTTTGACGGCATGCATAAATATCAGAGTGATCGCCAAAGATGGATAATGCGTGGCTTGCTACTGCACGTGCGGATACGTTAATAACGCCCGGAAGTAATTCGCCTGCGATCTTAAACATATTGGGAATCATGAGTAATAAACCTTGGGATGCTGTAAATGTGGTAGTTAAAGCCCCGGCTGCTAAAGAACCATGAACAGTACCTGCTGCTCCTGCTTCAGACTGCATCTCAACTACCTTTACTTCTTGTCCGAATATGTTTTTTCTGCCATCAGCTGACCATTTGTCAGTTACTTCAGCCATAACGGAGCTAGGAGTAATGGGGTAGATTGCTGCAACATCGGTAAATGCATAAGAGACGTGAGCCGCCGCATTATTACCGTCCATTGTTTTCATTTTCCTTGCCATTGAAATGTCCTCCTTAATATTATAACCTGGTTCCTGTGATGAAGTATCACACGAACAAAATGAATACAAAAAAAATGCCTTACCCGGCATGTATTCATCTTGTGCGTGGGGTACTTTACATATCACGAAAACCAACAATATTGAGAATAAATACGTGTTTTTATTCGTCAATTCATTATTATAACACATGGTAAAAATTTTGGGAACAGTAAAAACATATAACATTATAAAAAACTTATAAAATAATGTTAGTTATTCTGCATCAAATGTATAAAAAATAAATTATGTCATCAATTAATACCATATCATTAGCAAGGATAAATGAAACAATAAAAGATTGCAGCTGCAGTTCCTACATTATAATTGCATTCTCCTTCCATGAATAAAAATACACTTTATCGGATAGCACTTCCTCCCTTGCCACCTGGGTGCCGTTCACCTCTTTCACCATTTGTGCCAGGGTCTCTTTTGAGATTGCAGGGTCATAGGGAACCAGGATTACTTCATGAATGCTGCTGGGGAGTATATAGAGGTCTTTTTGGATTTGACCGGAGAATGTTCTTAGAATTTTCTTGTATAGCAGACAAGTGGCGCCATTAATACCCTGCCGGTTCGTAAGTACATACATCTTATGCCCGTTGGAAGCCTCCCGGTCCGGTAAGAGATTCTGCATCAGGTCCTCGGTCAGTTCTCCATCATTCCCCGCTTCAGCCTCAAGCATGCTGCGAATGATCTCATCCATGCTGCGGATGGCGGGCGGAAAGTGCTTCTTTGTATTCTTTGCCGCTTGTAACTTAAGTTCCTGTACGGATATCTTCCACATATTAATATGTTCATTTGTAATACGGATGGTCCCGATCCCTTCCGGATCATTGTGCACCAGACAATGAAAAGTGATTGCCAGATCAAGATATTTGATATGGGGTATGCTTTTCAGGAGCTTATGGTTTTTCTCATAGCTGACTAACCGGTAGATTATATTCGGTTTCATCTCCTCAAAGGTATAATTCAGGCTCCCGTCTTCAATAGGCTGGTTATAATTCCGGTAAATCACACAGAGCTGGTCGGCCAGTTCCTCCAGGCCGGCACCTTGCAGATACGCTTCATAATAAGGCATCAGATAGATATTCGGTGCGAAATTCTTCCCTTCCTTCATTACTACCAGACTGTCCAGCTCCAGGGAATTATTCTTTGTAACCTTGTAAATGCGGATGCTGTACTCAGGGCCCATTTTTCCTCTCACTATTTCCGTAATGTCATTGATGAACGTGTTATAGCTGACACCGGATTCCTTTAAGATATCCTGCATAGATATGTCCTCCTTAGATATGTATTGTTATATTAATGAATAATTATAACCGTTTAGGAATGTTGGGCATTAATGATAATAGCACAGATTCTGATGATATTAATATGAATTGTGTTTATATTAATACAGAGTTGCGGCAGACTTATTTCATGTAGTATTTGGGTACGCCTTCAGCGCACTTGTGCGCTGTAACCCGACATAGATATATTAATTTATTCCCGCTGAAAGAGTCGAAGCATCCTCACCGATGATATGATCCGATGATCTATACAGCAGTCCGGATAATACGGCTCATATATATACAAATATAAAATTGCAGCCAGGCAGGGTATTCGCTTAGATATTCATAGATAGATGAACCAGGATCAAGACAGGATCTATAAAATTCCGAAGATATAATATCCATATTGTAGCAAAAAAGCCTGCTTGAAGCAAGCCTTTCTTTACTATATATTTACATAAAGATTTTAAGATTTTTTGTTTATTATGCCGGTTATATAACCTTGTTCCTTTCATGGATATGCATCAGTCTTTATCCCTCGTACTTAATGCAATCAGGACCTGGGAAGGAGCATAAAAGGCCCACATGAGGATGGAGGATAAACCGTATACTGCCGCATAAAGCTCCCCGGGCAGAGGCAGGTAGGAGGACATATTAAATAATCCCACATTAATGTCACATAGCAGGAATAATGTGATCCCTGCCGCAAATAATACAAGCTCCCTGCTGCCCTTCCTTATTACCGCAGTTCTTATTGCCCGAAGGGTATTGGTCATAATACTGATAAAATAGAAAATACCTGCAATCAAAAGCTCGTCCAAAACAAAACCGGCAGCCTGCAATATGAGACATATTACCACCAGCAATGCTGCCTGGACCGCCAGGCGGATAAGGAAGCCCTTTCTTACCAGCCTTTGCTCCTGTTCCTTCTCAATGTCATAAAATTCCATACTAAGGCGGATTCCGTACAGCTGCTGGGCAAAGATAAAGGTCAGCACCCCGTAATAATATTCATCCAGGACCAGAATAAAAAGATCGGAGACCAGGGTAAAGAATAACGCCGTCTTCATACAAAAAAGGATGCTTTTGCCGGAAGAGTTACCGTAAAACAGCACATAACAAAAGCATAGGATAATCACTGTAAATTTTAAGCTGACAGACAGTGTTATACTGGTGCCGGTAAGATCCGCCGCAAGAAATGATACATATAAAACCGCCTGTACCGCTAGGAACAGTATGGTGATTTTACCTGCATTACGCTCCACTATAATATCCCCTTTATTTAAAAAAACTCATGATTTTGCAAGAATTTAAATGCAGTATCCTCCGGTACCGGCTTGCTGTATAAAAAGCCCTGTGCCTTATTGCAGTTAGACTCTTTCAAAAAGCTTTCCTGCGCGGAGCTTTCCACTCCCTCCGCTATTACATTCAGCTCCAGATTTCTCGCCAATGCAATAATCGTCTGGACTATCTTCTGGTCGCTGGTATCCTCCATAACCGAATCCAGAAAGCTCTTATCGATCTTAAGATTACTGACAGGAAGCCTCTTCAGATAGTTCATGGAGGAATATCCTGTTCCAAAGTCATCCAGTGAGAATTCCACTCCGATCCGC
Organism: Bacillota bacterium; assembly: GCA_023424995.1. Lineage (GTDB taxonomy): Bacteria > Bacillota > Clostridia > Lachnospirales > Lachnospiraceae > Mobilitalea. Next base: position 23,795 of record JAFADH010000121.1, read on the forward strand.
TTTAGTTCCTGAATGGTAGCTATGGTATATTCCAGGTCGTCTAGTGCGATTGTCTCTGTGATCTCCAGTTCAAGGCACTTGGGGTCAATTCCCGTCTCTTCTATGATTTCATATATATTCTTTACGATATCCAGGTCCTTGAATTGCCTTGCCGACAGATTCACAGCCATTTTGATATCCGGATATTCCTGCGACCATTGTTTTAACTGCAGGCATGCGGTACGCAATACCCATTTGCCGATAGGAATTATGAGCCCCGTTTCTTCCGCCAGGCTGATGAAGTCATCCGGGAGCACCAGCCCTTTTGCAGGATGGTTCCAGCGGATTAACGCTTCAAAACCCACGACCTGTTTGGTTACCAGATCCATCTGCGCCTGATAGAACAGCATAAATTCATCCCTCTCCAGCGCTTTACGAAGCTCCGACTGGGTCTCGATCTTCTCCGTCAGTCTCTTGTTAAAGGAATGGTCAAAGTATGCATGGGTATTCCTTCCATCGCCTTTTGCCGCATACATTGCCAAGTCGGCGTTTTTAATCAGCGCGGAGGAGGTCTTGCCATCCTTCGGTGCAAAGACCACGCCGATGCTGACGGTTACGAAATATTCCTTCGTGGACAGCACAAAGGGATAGCTGAATACTTTCTTTATCTTCTTAATCTTGTCCTCATAGGAAGATGATTCCTGGAGATTCTGGGTAAGTATTGCAAATTCATCCCCTCCTATTCTGGCCAGATAGTCATTCTCATCCATTGCCTGCATCAGGCGGTGGGTAACATCAATCAACAGCTCATCACCATAGGAATGGCCGAGAGAATCGTTGATGTTCTTGAAATTATCGATGTCAATATCCATTATTCCGATGATCTCTTCATTACGGATTGTCAGCATGATATTGTCCAGCATCTCCGTGAATGCTGTCCGGTTGGGCAGCTCGGTCAGATAATCGGTATAGGCAAGCTTTTTCATGCTTTCCTTGTTTTTACTGAGCTCTTCATATTTAACGAGAAGCTCATTCAAGGAAACCGCACAGGTATTATATGCTTCCTCCAATTCACCAAAACGGTCTTTGATTCTCTGGTTTTCCTGATTTAATAAGCTTTGTAAGTGTCTTGCTTTTCTTAATCGTGCCGCACAGATAATAAACAGTGCAAAAATAATAACTGCAGCTGTAATCACCACTATTCCCGCAGACCGGTCAATCACCATAGTTCCCATAAGTCCTCCAATACGTTCCCCTATCGTATTTTTATTTTCCTGATCTTAAGTAATTATCTATCCCTGACGCCGCAGCTTTTCCTGCCCCCATTGCAAGAATTACTGTCGCAGCTCCTGTTACGGCATCCCCGCCGGCAAAGACGCCTTCCCTGGTCGTCAAGCCGGTGGTCTCTTCCACTATAATGCATCTGCGCCGGTTCGTCTCAAGCCCCTCCGTAGTTGCTGAAATCAACGGATTCGGGCTGGTGCCCAGGGACATGATAACCGTATCAAGCTCCAATATAAATTCCGACTCCGGCTTTTCTGCCGGTGATCTTCTTCCGGAGACATCCGGTTCGCCAAGCTCCATCCGCACACACCGCATTCCGCACACCCATCCGTTCTCATTGACCAGAATTTCCTTGGGATTGGTCAGCAGCTGAAAGATGATTCCTTCCTCCTTGGCATGATGGACTTCCTCGGCTCTTGCAGGCAGCTCCTCTTCTCCTCTCCGGTAGATGATATAAACCTGAGCTCCCAGCCTGAGCGCGGTCCTGGCCGCATCCATGGCTACATTGCCGCCGCCGACTACACCTACCCTCTTACCGGCAATGATGGGCGTGTCATAATCCTTATCAAAGGCTTTCATGAGGTTGCTGCGGGTCAGATATTCATTGGCAGAGAATACGCCGTTGGCATTCTCGCCGGGTATTCCCATGAACTTCGGAAGACCGGCCCCCGAACCGATAAATACCGCTTCGAAGCCTTCCTCCAATAATTCGTCTATTGTTGATGATTTACCGATAACTACATTAGTTTCTATCCTGACCCCAAGGGAGATCACATTCTCAATTTCCTTTTTAACAACGGTCTCCTTGGGAAGACGGAATTCGGGAATTCCATATACCAGAACCCCTCCCGGTTCGTGGAGCGCTTCGAATATGGTCACATCATACCCCAGCTTAGCCAGATCACCGGCACAGGTGAGTCCCGCGGGACCGGCGCCGATCACTGCGACCTTCCTGCCGTTCTTCTCCCTGGGAGGCTCTGGCTTAATCCCCTGGTCTCTTGCCCAATCGGCAACAAACCGTTCCAGCTTGCCGATACTTACCGGTTCTCCCTTAATCCCCCTGATACAGCGCTGCTCACACTGTGTCTCCTGGGGACAGACTCTTCCGCACACCGCCGGAAGCGACGAATATTTGCTGATCACCCGGAAGGCTTCTTCTATCCTTCCCTCCTGCACTTCCTTGATAAATCCCGGGATATCGATGGATACCGGGCACCCTCCTACGCATTTTGCATTCCTGCACTGTATGCAGCGGGAAGCTTCCAGCCTTGCTTCCTCTATATCATATCCATAGCAAACTTCCTGAAAGTTTGTTGCTCTTACCTTGGGATCCTGTTCTCTCACAGGGACCTTTTTCAATACATCCATTCTCTATTCCTCCGAGTCTGACGAGAATCTGCGTCTGCTGATCCGGTCTATGTCATCTCATTCCATGAAAAACGAGACAGCTCCAATTATTTCGCATCCTCATGGCACTCACACCCGGGATGATGGTGGGTATCCCCTTCCCTGCGGCGAAGGATAACCTTGCCCTCTTCCGATCTGTACATCTGAAGGCGCTTCATCGCCTCATCAAAATTCACCAGGTGTCCGTCAAATTCCGGTCCGTCCACACAGGCAAATCTCACCTCATTGCCTATGGTCAACCGACAGGCGCCGCACATTCCGGTTCCGTCCACCATAACTGGATTCATGCTTACAATCGTCTTGATACCCAGTTCCTTTGTCAGGATGCATACAAATTTCATCATGATCATGGGGCCGATGGCTACCACCAGATCATAATGCCTGCCCTGGTTATTCACCAGATCCCTGATGCAGTCATTTACATTTCCTTTAAAGCCATAAGAGCCGTCATCCGTTGCTATGTAAAGGTTTTTTACATACTGCTTCATACTGTCTTCCAATATGATCAAATCCTTATTCCTCGCGCCGATAATACAATCGACATCATATCCGTTCTCCTTCATCCATTTAACCTGGGGATATACGGGTGCCGTTCCTACACCGCCCGCGACGAATAAGATGCTCAGTCTTGATACTTCTTCTTCCGGCATATCGATTAATTCCGATCTATGACCCAGAGGTCCGGTAAAATCACGGAAGGACTCCCCTTCTTCAAAGGTCGCCATCAGGGAGGTTGAAGCTCCGATCGCCTGAAACACGATCGTTACCGTACCTGCTTCCCGGTCATAATCACATATGGTTAAGGGGACCCGTTCGCCCTTCTCATCCATCTTCACTATAACAAACTGACCGGGGTAACAATTCTTAGCGACTCTTGGAGCTTTAATATCCATCAGATAAATAGAATTTGAGAGTTTTACCTTTCTCATGATTGTGTAAATGTAACTTCCCGTCATTTAATCTAACCTCTTTCTTCATACAGCCAAATATCAGCAATTCGTGATAAAGTGTAGCTAAGTTCACGATATTATTGACAAAATCAGATATAACATGATTAATTATTATACGTTACCTATCACAAAAAATCCAGCTAATTTTTCAGGAACCGCGGGATTCGTATAAATTATCTGAATATTATGATTACACATAAAAAGAACTCATAACCTGCCGGTTAATCCGTATATCATAAACAGTTTTTATATAACAGCTGTTGTATAACTATACAAAATCCATACAGGTATGAGTTCTCTATTCAATTATTTTGCATACATTTTAGTTCAGCTAAAAATTGCCGGTATTGTTCTTCTTCTTTTTTGGTATCAGCTCCGGTTCTGCCCAATCTGTCGCATCTGCATAAGAGGGCCAGCTCCTCCGCGTCCACCCTTCGCAGCAGGCCTTTCATATCACTGTAGGGCAGTCCCTTTAAGACATACAGCATATGCATATGATAACGGATGAGAGCAGTAACCTTCCGGATGAACTCTTCCTCCTCCGTAAAGTAACGCAGAAATTCTTCACTCAGCTGTTCCCCTGCCTTATCATGGTCATATGCAGTTATCCTATCCTTTTTAATCCTTGTGGTATCCGGTTTGCCGATATCATGAAGCAGCGCCGCCCACATGAATACTTCTGGCTCCTTACTTCTGTCCCTTACCTTGGCCGCTTCATCGAGCACCAGCATGGTATGGTTCCATACATTGCCTTCCGGATGATGCTTCTTCGACTGCTTGGTGGACTTTAGTCTTTGCAGCATTATAAAGGGATAGTCTGCAAATTCGGCTTCTGCCGAAAGCCGGTTCAGGAATTCCGACGGTTTTACCGAGGACAGAAGCTGTTTTGTAATCTCCTCATAAATAGTTTGATTTGTTCTTTTACTCAATGTAATCATTTGGGTTCATGATTCGGGACACGATACGGTTTTGCCTTCTCATGTCCGGCTTTTGCGCGGCCCTGCAGCTCCGGAACCGGCTCCGCTTCATTCTTTTGTATATGCATTCTCTGCGTTCCTTCCGTACCATGAGGCTGAGTTACATTCGGCCTTTTCATTCCTGCTTTTGCCATATGATTCCCTCCGTTATATTTCATTCACAATATTTCATTCACAATATTCCATTCACAATACTTTATTCACAATACTTCATTCACAAATCACATTCACAATATCTCATTTACAATATCTCATTCACAGCTTGCTGATCTTAAACAGATGATCATACATCATCGTTCGGAACAGACTGACGCTTTTTATTTTTGTTCTTGTTCTGGTTCTCCCTGGTAATGGGTGTCTGTCCGTTAGATTTTATCGTTCTTGCACGTTTGTTATCCGGCTGACTGTCCTTTGGCATAAAAACCTCACTTTCAATCTTCCCTGCAGATGAAATTCTACAGGTATCTTACTTTTTGCTTTGTTCCTGTAAAATTAGTATAAGTTATCGTAAGATGATTTATTCTTCCGATAACTTATGTGTTTTTTCCAATCTCTATTAATGATTATCTACGATCAGTCCAAGTTATTGCACCTATTATAGATAAAAAGTATATTCCGTTATCTGCACTTTTCTAAATTATAAAGTGCTGTTGCAATTCCTCCAGGCTTTCAATTTTTGATAAGTTATAATTTGAATAACGCTTATCCGAGGATAATTCTTTGCCGAACCATACGGGAGGAGTAAATTCCATGGATGACTTCTCATCAGGAAATTCCACTTCAACCATAACAAAACCTTTCAATTTTCCTTCAAATATGTCAAGTTCCGCTGTCAAACCCTGGTCCAGAGGGATAAGATAACGGGTCTTATATATCATATTATGATCGGTCTTGGATTTTAAATGTTCATAAGCTTCACCCCTTAACTGCAGCTCAACCTCATGATTCATTAAAGGGCTTCCCTCCCAGTCCTGCGGGATACCAAGCTTGGATTTGTAGGTAAGAATATAATCCCCATTGCTGCGGCGGATGCGAATCGTAGGATTATGGCACAGATACCCCTGCTCAATATGTTTTTTCTTATAAACCGACAGATCTTCCGGAACATTTCTAACCTCGTATTTACGTTCGATTTCCATTGAATTACCTGACCTCTCTTCGTGACATATACTGATACCTTATTAAAGCCCGGAATGACTGCCATCGTGCGGCAGCTTCATGCAGCTAATCATACTTAAATTTATCTGACAGAATTATTCGATCCCTGAATACAGCCGGCTTCCATCTGCAATACTATGCATATGAAGAAAAACTCCCATACAAAGAGGAATATACCTATGAATAAGTATTTCATCCAAAATTTTATGATATGCGGCTTAAGCGGCTGGTGCATGGAGTGCTTTTGGACCGGACTGGATTCTGTCCGCAAGCATAAGGACAAAACATTGTCCTGTCATACCTCCGTGTGGATGTTCCCTATCTACGGATTAGCCGCCTGCTTAAGTCCTGTTTGCAAAAAGCTGAAGAACAAGAGTGCGCTGCTGCGAGGAGGTGTCTATGCTTTAATAATCTATGCTGCAGAATACACAAGCGGTGTACTTCTGAAGAAATATGGCGCATGTCCTTGGGATTACAGCAAAGCAAAGCTGAATTATAAAGGTGTGGTAAGGCTGGATTACGCACCTGCCTGGTTCTTAACCGGACTTTTGTTTGAAAAGATTCTAAACCGCAACTAATTGATTGAGGGTGTTAAGCACCCTCTTTTTTTCTGCATACTGTTAATCCCGCATATCTTCCGGTACTTTCATTTGTTTTGTGTGGAGCATTCATAGCTTGAGTATATATAACCCTGACTTGAAAGGCAAGATAAAAAGATGTATAATTCAATGGAAATTGACAGACTCGCTTTCCATAATTATGGCTTACACGGGAGGATCAGCATTTGCTTAAAGCAGTAATATTTGATATGGATGGCGTCATCATCGACAGCGAGCCCCTGCATGCAAGGGCTGCCGTCTTAGCATTGGAAGAATTCGGGGCGGATGCTTCCATAGCTTATGTGCAGCAATTTATCGGGAGTACCGTCTATTATATGTCTGAAAGAATGGTTGAGGATTTTTATCTGAACATCTCCCCTCAGGTTCTGTTAGATACCATTAATGCCAAGAAGGAATTATTAAAGCAGAAAGAGGGGTATGCAATTATACCCTATATTATTGAGGTAATAAAGGACCTGCATCAGAACGGTATGAAGCTCATCATTGCCTCCTCTTCACAGTCTGAGGCAATTGAAATGATAATGGATAGCTATCAGCTTAAGAAGTATTTTGAAGGATATGTATCCGGCTGCATGGTAACACGGCCAAAGCCGGCACCCGATATCTTTCTTTTGGCTGCCGAACGTCTCGGTGTATTACCGGAGGAATGCCTGGTGATTGAGGATTCCTGCAATGGGGTAACCGCAGCCGGTGCTGCCGGCATGACCTGTCTTGGCTATGTAAATCCCAACTCCGGGAATCAGGACTTAAGAAAAGCCGCCATGCTGGTAGAGGGCTTTGATGAGGTGGATTATTCCTTTATCAATAAGGTATATCAGTATGATCGCCATGAACCCGCTGCTGTATTAACAACCGGGAAGTTTATTATACGGGAACTGTCTTTGGAGGATATGGATGATCTTTTTGAAATCTGCCGGGATCCGGATATACGAGATGCCCTGCTTGATTTTTCTGATAGCCCGGATATTCTGAGAGAAAAACATTCAGCTTATATTGAAAATGTCTACCGTTATTACGGTTATGGATCCTGGGGAGTATACCTGCGCAGCACAAACCGGCTTATCGGCAGATGCGGTGTGGAATACAGAATGCTGCTGGGTGAAGCCGTACATGAACTGGGTTATTATCTGGATAAGGCTCATCGGGGACACGGATATGCCGAAGAATTCGTAGCCGAGGTAATTCGGTATTGTCTGCTTAAGCTTGATATCCCGCGGATTATCGCTGTTATTCATAAGAGTAATAACAGATCCCTGCGTCTGGCTGAGAAGGTGGGAATGCATCGGTATGGGGAATGCATCAGGAATAATCATAGCTGTTATCTTTATGAAATAAAGAGATAAATCAAATCAGGCAGGGATAAACCCTGCCTGTCAGCTGTTATAACTATCTTCCGCCTGTGCCGGTTCCAGTACCGGTCCCATTGGTTCCCGTATCCGTACCTGTTCCGGTTGTTCCGCCGGTAGTTGTACCTGTACCATCAGTACCTGTGGTATTCATATCCGTCCCATTTGTCGTACCTGTACCGTTCGTTGTACCTGTACCTTCTGTCGTACCTGTAACTGCAGGAGTAGTTGTTACTCCGGTTCCTGTTACGGTAGGCTTTGTATTGCCGTTATTTGTTGTTCCAGTTGGTGTCACATTAGTATTAGGGTTGTTATCACCGTTTGCACATGCACTGAAGACTAACATAGTAACGAAGCATAAGCATATCAAAATAGTTAATTTCCTTTTCATGGTTACTCCTCCTATAAAACTCTAAGAATTAATTACAAACTTAGTATCTCTCGCAATATATGATTTATACTTCCTAGAAAATTGTTAAATTTGTAATATCAGAGGATAATATTGAATATTTTACCATTTTGCATTAACCGGTTCTGATCTTTCTGCAGCTCCGGCAGCTCGAAGCTTCGGCTCATCAGCTCATCGTACAAATTCTGTCATGTCTCCGCGAAAGCGAAGCGGCAGGTTATTACGCTGAAGCTTTGGGTTGATTCTCTCCTTTATTGCTATATGGTCAAAGAAAGCTTTCCATAAATCCCGGTATTCATCCTCTTTTAATGTAATATCGGAGAGCTGTTCCTGTGTCAGCTCGGGTGCCGTGGCCAATATCCACTGGCTTCCGGGAACATGCAGCGTCGCCAGCTTCCGGTTCGCGTCATAGATCAGGAAGCGTTCCTGGGGCAGCCGGTCTGTAAAATGCGGTGTAACTAAGGTGATTACATTATTCCTCGGGTGAATCACGGAGGTTAATAAGCCATTTTCCTGTTCAGAGAAGCGGATAAAGCCTAATAGATGATGTACCTCGTTCCCCACATTCTTATTAACCCGGAGCATGGTATTCACAACCTCGTTGCTCATATGCTCCGTTACAGTCTCTCCTATTGCAAATCCAAGGATTAAAAACCGGTATATTAAATCTGCTTTCCCAAGATAATCTGATAAAGCTACCCGGCAGGACATCCCAAAAACCTCCTCCGAGATCTTTGTACGGATGGATTTTGATACCTTGGCGGCCAAAGACGGATCCGTATCCACCGGAATATATTCCGCGAACAGCTCAATATTGGAGAATTTGCTTCCCTCGCTTTTCTCTTCGATTTTAATGTTGGCATGCCCGTAACGTGAGCTCCATGCCAGATAAATCGCTGTAAAAATTCCATCAATACTGTTATCACACAGATAAATGTGCCGTGTAAGCATAATGATCAACTCCTGTATAGCTGCAGCTTATTCCCTACCTGCCCGGTTTATTACGGTATAGCCTGAGACACACTGTCCTCAATCGGATAAACAGATTACATCACCGCTGTTTTAGATACGATTCGGCTCTCTAATTGAAAATTCACATCGTCGAATAAGGATAACTGCTGATAGGTAATATCCTTACTGATTCCTAACGGAACCTGGTCCTTTAATGCAACCAGCTGCCTTGTGATAAAATTCTCTTCTATCTTAACCGGATACATCATCCTGCCGTTGCAGGTAATAAAATAAACTGCTCTTTTTAATACGATACCCATACGTTTTAAATCTTTAAAGTCCAGAACCGCACTTTTTCGTGCCATAATAATTCTCTGTGCGGAATTCGTACCGATACCCGGAACACGGAGCAGGGTATAATAATCCGCCTTATTTACCTCTACGGGATATAATTCCAGATGCCGGAGCGCCCAGTCACACTTAGGGTCCAGCAGCACATTGAAATTCGGGTGGTTCTCATCCAGCAGCTCCATCGTCTGGAAGCCGTAAAAGCGGAGCAGCCAATCCGCCTGATATAACCGGTGCTCCCGAAGCAGCGGAGGCCCTGCCTCCGTGGAGGGCAGTCTGGCATCCTGGTTAATATTTATAAAAGCGGAATAGAATACGCGTTTTAAATCAAAATTATCATATAATGCCTCAGCCACTGTCATAATCTGATAATCCGTCTCCTGAGTCGCCCCCACAATCATCTGGGTACTCTGTCCGGCGGGAACGAATTTACGATTGTCCGACGTCTTCCTGCCATAAGGGATAAGACGGGTATCGGAGGATATAATATCATGAAAATCCGTATTATCATTCCCTGGCAAAATCACTTTCGATGCAGGGGTTTTATCCGTATTATATCCTTCTGCTGTATTATCAGTTGCATTATCCTTTATAATATCAGTACTTTTCGTATTATTCCCGGTTACCATATTACTTGCAGGAGCTTTCCTGCCGCCGGCTTTATTCTCTCCCTGCTGCAATATTACTTTCTCCTGACCGATACCCTGCGTAAAATCCGGTAAGCCAAGGAACTCTCTGTTGTTCTTCCTTCCAAGCTGTATCTGTCTTATGGGTTTTAATATATTCTTGCGGCTTTTATGGGGCGCCAGCTCTCTTAAGCTCTCAGCCGTAGGCAGCTCAAGATTAATACTCATACGGTCGGTATACCAGCCCAGCAATTCGATCAAAACAGGATCCGCACCGGGAATTGCCTTGCAATGAATATATCCGTTAAAATGATACACTTCCCTGAGTAATCTTAATGCCTCCAGAATTAATTCCATGGTATGGTTGGGACTTATTAATATTCCGGAACTTAAAAACAATCCTTCGATATAATTACGCCTGTAAAATTCCATGGTCAGATCCGCCAGCTCCCTGGGAGTAAAGGATGCTCGGACAACATCATTGGAAGACCGGTTCCCGCAATATTTGCAGTCAAAGATGCATTCGTTGGTATACAGGACCTTTAACAAAGAGATACATCTTCCGTCAGCTGAAAAGGTATGGCAGATACCACATGCTATGCTGTTGCCCATACTGGTTCCGTTTCCCTTACGGTCGACACCGCTGGAGGTGCAGGCAACATCGTACTTGGCTGCGTCGGATAAAATCTCCAGCTTTTTCTGGATTGACATACTCTCTTGAATTACCATGCACATACACCTCCGCAAACATTTGTTCTTATATTATTTTATCAAGTCCGATCATAAAAGTCAATAATAATTCAAACATTTGTTCTATAAATTAGTGTGTACAAAAAAAGCTGCCCCAGTCTGGTAATTAATTCCCCGGCTATAGCAGCTTGTCCCATTTTTCTTATTTCATTTTTTCTTTCATTCTTTTTTCACTTTTTATTAATGCGATAAAGGAAAATATCAATGCCACCATACACAGCCTGGATATGATAATTATCCCTGCAACGGCTTTTATCTTGTTATAATAGCAATATATATTATATGAACTCCCGATTACACATACAACCAGCAGGAAAACAGTTAATATCACCAATATCCTATAATACATCTTATCGTTCGTTTTCATTAATGCAGCCCTCACATATATTGATCGTACACAGATATTATTGCATAAAACATTTATCAGGGATTTTATTTTATCAACGCTGAAATCTGTTTAAATACATCTGTTTTAGCAATCCGTGTTAATTCGAAAAGTATTGATTCATAGGTAGCCGGAACAGCTCCTTCCTTTAATGCACGCCGTATCCCTGCCTGACGGTCACTGTCCCTTCTGGAGCCGACACAATCCTCCACCAGAATTACATTATAACCCTTATCGATCAGGTCTACCGCCGTCTGCAGCACGCAGATATGTGCTTCTATGCCGCAGATAATAATATTGCTTTTTCCCGCGGCGGCGATCTTCCGGCTGACCGTCTCATCTCCGGCACAGCTGAAGGCTACTTTGTCAAAGTAATTGAAATCCTCACCGACTGCTTTGGCAAGTGACGAAACTGTCATTCCGATTCCTTTTGTATACTGCTGGGTAACTACCATGGGTATATTGAGTATTTTCAGACCTTTGATCAATATCTCCGTGTTATGAAGCAGCTCTTCGTTATTATGGATTGCCGGCACCAGACGCTCTTGAAAATCAACAATCAGAGCCATCGTATCTTCTGCTAAAATTCTCATTGTTCGTTCTCCTAGTATTCATCATTAAATATCTGTCATATATGTTTCTTTTCGGATGCAGGGGCACCCCGACCATATTTTTTATCATAAACAATCATATGATATTAATATTACAACAGATAACTATACTTTGGCAACACTATCTGAACATAATCCGTCCCTTTATCGGATCCTATCTTCTCTTCGGCATCAGATGGACAGCCATCCCATCGATATCCTCAACAGCTTCCGTGATTGCTTCACTATAAGTAGGGTGGGGCCGGATCACCGAGGCTAAGTCCCTGGCAGTAAGGCCGTTCACAATCGCAGTGGCGAATTCACTTACCATATCCGTTGCACGGTCACAGAGAAGCTGGGCTCCCAGCAGCTTACCGGTTGCTTCATCACTGATTACCTTGATAAAGCCTCTTTCGCCGCCCGACAGTTGGGTCTTCGCATTACCCAGCATCAGATATTTGCCCGTCTTCACCGTATAACCGTCTGCCGCTGCTTCCTCCTCGTTCATCCCCACTGCCGCTACTTCCGGAGTTGTATAGATGCAAGACGGAATCACCGCAAGATTGATCGACGGTTCCCTGCCGTTCATCCCTTCAACAGCAGCAATACCCTGAGCAGAAGCAGCATGGGCAAGCTGTTTTCCCTTGATCACATCTCCGATCGCATAGATACCGGGGATATTTGTCTCAAAGGAAGCATCCACCTTGATCGCAGCTCCATCGTATTCCACTCCTGCATCCGGTGCAAATAAGCCTTCCGTATTCGCTCTTCGGCCCACTGCAACCAAAATCCCTTCAGCAGAAGCTGTCTTAACGGTCTCTTTCTCCTCATATTGGCAAACCAATCCCCCATTCCCATCTTCGGTTATCCCGGTAACCTTTGCTTTGGTATGGATGCCGACACCCTTTTTCTTAAGATTCATAGCTATACTTTGTGATATCTCTTTATCCATATTGGGCAGGATACGATCCATCGCCTCAATAATCTCAACCTCACATCCGAGATCACTGTAGATGGAGGCAAACTCAATACCGATTACACCGCCGCCGATAATCAATAACTTCCCATATAAGGATCTTTTTGATAATAATTCATCACTGGTAATCACATTTGGGAGGTCCATCCCTTTGATTTTCGGTACCGCAGGTCTTGAGCCTGTTGCAATCAGGATTTTATCCGTATCTATCGTAGTCTCCGTAAAATCATTGCCACCATCCTCTTCCGCTGCCGTGGGAACCCTTAGCCGTATCTGATTACTGCCCTGAATCACGGCCGCTCCGTGAATGACGGTAACCCCGTTTGCCTGCAGCAATGAGGCGATACCCTGTCTTACTTTATTTACGACTTCTTCTTTCCGGTTCTGTATCCGGTCCAGGTCAAAGCTGACACCCTCCATGGATATTCCCGCTTCTGCAAAGCTCTTTGTTTCCTGATAAAGATGTGAGCTGTGCATCAGTGTCTTGGTAGGGATGCACCCCCGGTTAAGGCAGGTCCCTCCGATTTCACGGCTTTCTATAATCGCTGTCTTCATACCAAGCTTCGCCGCCTTGATTGCTGCCACATATCCTCCCGGACCGGCACCGATCACAACCAGATCATATTTAAAATCAGTATCATTCGACCGCATCTTTTTCCTCCTTCAACAGATATACCAAACTGCTGCATAAGGTCAGGCTTCTTCCTACTTATGCAGCAGTTAAATATCATCATGTCCTTTATTATAATTTATTAGTTCCCGTTTATATACAGTCCTTAAAGCTTGAACAGCTGCACGTATTTTTTCTTACCTTATATGTCTTAATCATTTTCATACGCACTAAATCCCAAGCATTTACCTGATATAGAGCTGAGCAGAAAATTCAGATTCAGATATTCTCATCTCTTATTAATTCCAGGATATCTGCAACCATTGCCCGGGTCTCTTCCGTAAAAGGCATCCCGTCAAGAGCTTTGCACATAGCCGTTGATGAAAATGCGCATTCCCTGAATGCATCGGGGAGCTGTTCAAAGAGCCCTGTCTCTAAGGAATCAGAGTACACCACGCACTCCTTTATAATTCCATCCCGGATTTCCAGCTTAATATCAATGTCACCCCAGGCAAATCTCTTCCCTAGTGAGAAGTTGAATTCCATCTTTTTTCCGTAAAGCCACTCCCAGGAGGAGAATTTCTGCTCCGATTGCCCTGTGTCCATCCGGTCCGCTTCCAGCTGCTCAGGCTCATATCCGTAAACTTTCCGGAATGCCTGAACCAGCTGCTCTTTCATAATATCAATGGTTAAATCCTCTCTGTACTCCTTAAGATTTGTCACCCGGGAACGAACGGATTCCACGCCTTTGGAGACCAGCTTATCCCGTGATACATTCAGATAATGGGACATCATACTCATATCTACGTTGACAAGGATCGTTCCGTGATGGTAGCAGTGGTAACCGTCGGAGAAGAAAGCATTCCCTGAGAACTTCCTGCCTTCTACGGAGATATCGTTCCGTCCGGTCTTCTCAGCGGGGATCCCAAGGCTGCGGACCGCATCCAGAATCACTTCCAGCTGACGCTCCAGATCATAATTCTCCCTGGTTGCGAGGAAGGTAAAATTCAGATTGCCAAGATCATGAAATACCGCTCCTCCTCCGGATAATCTTCGCACCAGTCTTCCGTTATCTGCCTCAAGCTCCGCGATACGGCATTCCTTCCAGGGATTTTGGTTCTTACCGATAACGACTGTCCTCTCATTCTGCCAGAGATACATGATGCATTCGTTATCCTTCACATTCTTAAGCAGATATTCCTCTAATGCGAGATTCTTATATGGATTTGTCTCTGTTGTAATTATATATTTTATCTTATTAATCAAGGGCAGTCTCCTTATTCTCATATGATGTGTATCTGCCGTCTGCCGGGATGCTTCCTGTCTCTATAAGACGGCGGGTGAATTACTCCTCATCAGCGGTTCGTATTAATCTGCTGACGGCATACTCCCTTAAGTAACCCCGGTTCACTTTAAGACAGCACACAAAACAGAATTATTGATGAAATCTGATCACCGGTGTCCTGGCCGCCGTAACCTCATCCGGACGCCCGATCACGGTACGGGTCGGTGACAGATGCATGGATTCCGGATCTGTATGAGCCTGTTCCAATACCTTCCGGTATACGGCAACAGCTTCATCCAGGGTCTCTCTGGACTCTGTCTCTGTCGGCTCCACCATCAGGGCTTCATGTACAATAAGGGGGAAATACATGGTCGGCGGATGCATGCCGTAATCCAGCAGTGTCTTGGCAAAATCCAGGGCGGATACCCCTTTATCATGTTTTAAGCCCTCCAGGGTGATAACAAATTCATGCATACAATGGCCGGGGAAGGGAATATCAAATACATCCTTAAGGCGGTGCAGCATATAGTTGGCATTTAATACCGCATTCTCGGAAGCATCCTTTAAGCCCTCGCTTCCAAGAGTCAGAATATAGGTAAGGGCTCTTACAACTACCAGGAAATTGCCGTAGAAGGATTTTACCCTGCCTATGCTCCCGGCATTCTTTTCTGCAAATTCAAATTTCCCGTTCTTCTCAAGAATACGGGGTGTAGGAAGATATTTCTCCAGTATCTCTTTGCAGCCAACCGGACCGCTTCCGGGACCGCCGCCGCCGTGGGGTGTGGAAAAGGTCTTATGAAGATTCAGATGTACTACGTCGAAGCCCATGTCACCCGGTCTGGCGATACCCATGATCGCGTTCAGGTTAGCACCGTCATAATAGTTTAATCCGCCTGCATCGTGAACAATCTTTGTTATCTCAAGGATATTCTTATCAAACATGCCGACGGTATTGGGATTGGTCAGCATAAAGCCGGCGGTGTCATCGCCCACTGCCTTCCTAAGCGCTTCGATATCCACATAACCTTCCCCTGTAGAGGGGATGTTGATTACAGAGAAGCCAGCCATGGCTGCACTGGCAGGATTGGTACCATGGGCGGAATCCGGAACAATGATCTTATCTCTCCGGGTATCCTTTCTGTCCTGATGATAAGCCCAGATTAATTTAAGTCCTGTGAATTCCCCATGAGCACCTGCTGCCGGCTGAAAATCAATGGCATCCATGCCGGTTATTTCACATAAGCTGTCTTCGGCAAGCTTTATTACCTCCAGGCAGCCCTGAACCGTATCCGCCGGCTGCAACGGATGAATCTCGGCAAATCCCGGCAATCTTGACATCTCGTCATTGATCTTGGGATTATATTTCATCGTACAGGAACCAAGGGGATAAAAGCCGTCGTTGACACCGAAGGTGCGCTTCATCAGCTCGGTATAATGTCTGCTGATCTCCGTCTCGGAAACCTCGGGAAGACGGAGCTCCTTCTTACGTTCATATCCGGCAGCTACCCTGGTAACCGGGACATCGCTTTCCGGAAGAAGGTCCAGTCCGTGCCCCTCCGTACTTTTTTCAAAAATTAATTTCATTTCAACCTCCGTTCTGCCGCTTTATGGCAGTTAGTTACCCGGCGAAAAGCACGCTCTCATGCTTTTGCCAAGCGAACCCTCAGGTTCACTCTAACTCCTTTAAGATACTTATTAAGGTGTCAATTTCCTCTTTGGTATTGAGCTCTGTCGCACACCAGAGAATATGTCCGGCTTCCTTATCATTTAAAGGAAATCCGCCAAGAATTCCACGCTGCGCAAGTGCGGTAAGAACGTTATCCACACTGCCCTTGCAGGTAGTCACAAATTCATTAAAAAATTCACCTTCATGTACCATCTGAAAGCCATCCAGCTCACAGATCCTTTCTGCCAGATAATGTGCCTTGGACATGGACTGTTCCGCCGCTCTCTTAAGTCCTCTGCTGCCCATGGCGTCCAGATATACTGCTGCCGTCATGGCACAAAGGGCCTGGTTGGAGCAGATATTACTGGAGGCTTTCTCACGGCGGATATGCTGCTCTCTTGCCTGAAGAGTCAGTACAAATGCTCTCCCTCCCCGGTTGTCTTTGGTCTCTCCTACGATTCTTCCGGGAAGCCTGCGCATATATTTCTCCGTAGTCGCCATAAAGCCAAGATAGGGTCCCCCAAAGGATAGCGGCATCCCAAGCGGCTGGCCTTCTCCGACAGCAATATCCGCACCGTACTCAACGGGAGCCTTAAGAATTCCCAGCGAGATAGGGTTGCAGCTTATAATGAACCTTGCATCCAGCTCGGCGGTTATCTCTCCGACACTGTCCCCATCCTCCAGGAGGCCGTAATAGTTAGGCTGCTGAATCAGAACACAGGCCGTCTTCTCATCCACCGATTGCTTAAGCCGGCTGAGATCCGTCCTGCCGCCCCTGGCGGGAACCATCACTACCTCCATACCGGTTCCGGTAAGGTAGGTCTTAATTGTCTCAATTGTCTCCGGGTGAACTGTCTCAGAGATTACCGCCACATTTTTCTTTCTTTCCTTACACATGATAACCGCTTCTGCTGCAGCGGTGGCTCCGTCATAAACCGATGCATTGGATACATCCATTCCGGTTAATTCACAGATCATGGTCTGATATTCAAAGATGGATTGCAGTATGCCCTGACTGATCTCCGCCTGATAAGGTGTATATGCCGTCACGAATTCTTCCTTGGAGGTGATCTGCTTTACAATGGATGGGATATAATGATTGTAAGCGCCTGCTCCACGGAAGATGCTCTTAAATACGGTATTCTTTTCCGATATCCCTGTCATTTTCCTTCTCACGGATAATTCCGGGAGGCCTTGAGGAAGCTCAAGAGGACGGCTGAGATAAACCTCCTCCGGTATTGCCCCGAACAGATCGCGGATGCTTTCCACACCTATCTCATGAAGCATTGCCTGCTGTTCCTTCTTAGTATTCGGTATATAGGTGCCCATGGCTGTTCCCCCTTATAGTTGTGCTTTGTATTCATCCTCGGTCAATAGCTCCGATTTATCCGTAATGTCTTCAATCTCAACAAACCAGGCTTCATAAGCGTCCGCATTCACAAATTCGGGGTGGTCCAGCAGGTCTTCGTTTATAGCCCTGACAGTACCGGAAACCGGGCTGTAAATGCTGGAAACTGCCTTCACGGATTCCACATCTGCGAATTCCTCTCCTGCGGTAACCTCATCGCCAACTTCAGGCAGATTGATAAATACCAGGTCTCCCAGTTCACCCTGCGCATAATCGGAAATACCTGCCCTTGCGGTTGTGTCATCAATAAACTGCACCCATTCGTGTGATTTTGTAAAAAAGATCTCATTCTTCATTTCAACATCCTCCAGTAAAATTAATAATATAAGTTATCGGAAGTTGCCATAACTTCCGAATAAAAGACGCTGTTTTTGCGCCGTACATCTCGATTACAGGAACATTATTTTGTTCCTGCAATATAAGTTATCAGAAGTTATACTGTACTTCTGATAAAAGGCACTGCTTCTGCGCCGTGTATCTCGATTACACGAACATTATTTTGTTCCTGTAATATAAGTTATCGGAAGTCGCCTTATAACTTCCGAATAAAAGACGTTGCTTCTGCGCCGTGCATCTCGATTATCGGAACATTATTTTAGTTCCGATAATATAAGCTATCGTAAACTGCATTTTATTTCCTGCAAGGGACACAGCTTATACAGCCACCTTCCGGTTACGGGACCATATATTCTGTTCCTGTAAGATAAATACCAGAAGTTGCTTATTAACTTCTGATAAAAGTTGCTTCTCAATGAGCTATGCATCCTGATTACAGGACATACATTTAATTTCTGTAAGATAAGCTATCAGAAGCTGCCTGCTGACCTCTGATAAGAAGCGCTTCTTTATGCGGTTTGCATCCTGATTACGGGGACATGTGTTTTGTTCCTGTAATATATTGTATTCACATATTTTCTTCGCGCTATTCGCGTATCTGCAGCCAATTCTTATTTTACTCATATTTGAACATGAGGCTCTGCCGCAGGTATAGCAACTATTTTGCTCTTTTATAAAAAGGCAGCGGCACTACTTCGGCTGTGATTCGTCTGCCGCGAACATCAACCTCTACCTGTGTTCCGACTGTACTGTACTCCACCGGCACAATCGCCATGGCAACCGGGCGTCCCAGGTACGGGCAATGAGTACCGGAGGTGGTTGTTCCGAGCAGTTTATCGCCGTCATATACCTCACAATGCTCTCGTGCAATACCGCGGCCCGTGATGTTCAATCCCACTCTGGCAACCTTCGGTGAGCTTTTATTCACCATAGCCTCTTTACCGATGAAGTCTTCCTTCGCAAGCTTAACAGCAAAATTAAGACCTGTCTCCAACGGTGTAATCGTATCATCCATCTCATGGCCATACAGCGGCATGGCTGCTTCCAGGCGTAAGGTGTCTCTTGCACCAAGACCGCAGGGAATCACTATATTCTCACCGTCCTTACTCTCCTTACCACCTGTATAATTACCGGCCTCCAGGATGGCATCCCATAATATCGGCGCATCCTCATTGCTGCAGTATAACTCATAACCGTCTTCTCCGGTGTATCCGGTCTTAGATATAAGACAATCGATACCTGCTGCCGATACATGGTCCGCAAAGCTGTAATATTTTACCGGAAGCTTTTCTTCCTCCGTAAGCTTACCAAGGATCTCCTTGGCTCTTGGCCCCTGGAGCGCCAGCTGTGCAACATCGTCTGAGATATCCCTGAATTCCACTTCGCCTGCCAGGTGACTTCTCATCCATTCCACATCCTTATTTCGGTTGGATGCATTGACAACGATGAGGTAATCCTCTTCGCTTCTGCGGTATACAAGAAGATCATCTACTACTCCCCCATTTTCATTGCACATGGGACTGTATTTGACCTGTCCGTCGTACATATTGCCGCAATCATTGGTAACCAGTCTCTGTACATTCTTCAGTGCATCCTTTCCCTTTAAGGTAACTTCACCCATATGGGATACATCGAATAATCCGGCGCTGGTTCTGACCGCCATATGTTCTGCAATTACTCCTGTCTCATATTGTACCGGCAGCAGATAACCGGCAAACGGTACGATCTTCCCTCCATACTTTTCATGGCATTCATAAAGGGGTGTCTTTAATTCCATACTTATCACCATGCCTTTCCTTTTTATATGCGGATATTCCCAATCAGATAATCCACTATATTTCGTCGTTGTACGACATTTTCATTATGTACGTCTTACATGTTCTTTATGAAAATCCGTATAAAAACACAACAAAAAAAAGACGTACTGAAATAAATCCAATACGCCTCTGTATGTTTACCTGAAAGATTCTCCCCTGTCCCATATGTTACGTTACAGAAGATTGCTTCTTCGGTGCCAAATCGCTTTCCAGAGTTTCGTCCAAATCTGGTCCTTTTGCCTGAGAGTTTTCGCATTCCCCTTCGGCGCCTGCTCATATGAAACAGATCTCTCCCAAATTCTTCATCCGAATATAATAACATTATATTAGCTTAAATCTTTAAAGTCAACACTGTAAGTTTATAACTGTCATATAACCTTCTACCTAATATCATTAGCATTACTTATTAAATTCGCCATAGGCTTTTTCATTTTCCCATGTTCTGGAACCACTCATTTTTAACGTCATATAATAAATTAGATGAATAGATGGAGGCATACCATGGGCGAATTAATAAACATCGACCACCTCAGTTACACCTATAAATGTTTAGAAGGGGATATACTGGCGTTACGCGATGTTTCTTTTCATGTTATGGAAGGGGAAATCGTGGCGATCATAGGCCCGGGAGACTGCGGCAAATCCACTCTGCTTTCCCTGATCGCAGGTTTTCTTACGCCAACCGGCGGAACAATCTCCATCAATGGAGTTCATACCCTTGCCTCCGGGAAAAGTATCGGTTATATGCTTCAAAAGGATCAACTACCGGATTGCCACAATATTCTGAAAAGTGTAAATCTCAGCCCCGAAATTCAATACAAGCTTTCGAATCACAGTTATGTTCAGATAAATGAGCACTTTAATGCCTATGGACTGATTACTTTTATTAATTCACACCCCTCCGGACTTGAAGAAGGGGCACGGCAGCGTACCACTTTAATGAGGACATTATTACTTGAACCTGATATTTTATTGCTGGATGAACCATTTATCGATCTGGACTACGGAACACGAATGAAAACCGCGGATGATATCTGGAATATTCTCCGTAAGGAGAAAAAGACCACCCTCCTGATTACCCATGATATCGCCGAAGCTGTCAGTTTCAGCGACCGTATCATTGTATTGACCTCCCACCCCGGTACAGTAAAGCAGATTTTTGATATTCAGCTTTCCCTTATGAACCAAACGCCCAGTATTGCCAGAAGCGCTCCTGAATTCGAAGAATATTCATATCAAGTCTGGAATGCGCTGAACCATGAAGATTTCGCTAATATCTGACCTTCGACCACATAAGATAATCCCGCTGAATTGGCTTAATATACGGCTGCTCATATGCATGAGCTGCCGGTACATATAGAAATACTGCCCTATGTCCGGACGTGAGTGACAAACTTTTAACATCCGGGGACAAAACAAGATGACGGCATGTGTTAACAAAGTTTTTTTCTTATGGTATAATAGCCGCAGATATTATACCGCGCCGAGCAAAGTGAGTGTGTATCATGGCAGGTCGTGCCAATACCATGTGAGCTTGCGAATATGGTATAATGTCGGCAGACATTATATCGGCGCCGAACGTAGTGAGTGCGCATCCCGATGCGAAGCATCGCTATCATATTAGCTTGCGAATATGACATAATATATAGTACCGGAAGGAAGAATATATGAAAAAGATTGTTGCATTTCTTGGAAGTCCCGGAAGGAATGGTAATACCGGGTTGATCGTGGACAGGCTGGCAGACGGAATACGTACGGCAGGCTTGGAAGCAGAGATAATTCATCTATCCGATTATCGGATAGGGGGTTGCAAAGGTTGTCTGTCTTGTTCCAGAACAGGAAATTGCGTAATTGATGACGATATGGTAATATTATATCCTAAGATTGAGGAGGCAGATATCTATATATTTGCATCCCCTACTTATAATTATAATATGACCTCTGAGATGAAAGCTCTGATTGATCGTATGTTTCGGTATTATCGTTTTTCTAATGCCACCTGGCCGGATTTACTGGGAGATGCCAAGAAAGCATATCTGGTGAGTGTATGCGCCGGTCCCGGTAGTCAATCCGACCCGATTGAAGAAGATAATATGGGTTTTACGGTGCAGGGTATGCGACGGCCTCTTGAGGATCTGGAGATAAAGGTGGTAGGAGAGATCAGATATTATAATACGAAGAAATTCCCTGTTGTACATAACAAAGAGTACCAACAGGAATTAATACTGATTGGGTCTGAATTTAAATTTTATTAGTATAGGATATTACAGTTCATATTGTTTTTTTATGCATTTGTATCTAATTAAATTGTTCATTAAAATATGCTTCAAATAACCGATGATATCTCCTGATACTTTTCTTATTTATAAAATTTTTATAAACAAAAATTAAAATATTTTAATAATCCGTATTGCACAACGGGATTTCGTCTAGTAGAATAGGGATATCAATATTTTCCTGAGGAGGTTAAATAGGATGAAGAATTTCGTAATCACAGCTGATTCAAACTGCGACTTACTGGAGAGTTACATTAAGGATAAACAAATCGGTATCATACCTCATTATTATGTCCTGGAGGGAATTACCTATGGCGATGAAGTGAATCTGACACCTAAGGAGTTCTATGATAAAATGAAAGGCGGACTTATGCCTACTACCGTAGCCAGTAATCCCGAGGTCATTCGTAAAACTTTCCAGTCATACATAGATCAGGGCTTCGACATCCTGCATATCAGTTTCTCATCTGAACTCAGCGGCGGCTGCAGTAATGTAGTTACCGGTGCCCGGGAACTCTGTGAAGAAAATCCCGATGCAAAGATTATCGTGGTTGATACCTTGAATGCTTCCCTGGGAGAAGGCATGTTCATCATGAAAGCCGTCAGACTGAAGGAAGAGGGAAAGACAATAGATGAGACTGCTGCCTGGCTTGAAGAGCATAAGATGGATTACTGCGTACGTTTTACCGTAGATGATCTGAACCATCTTTATCGCGGAGGCAGAATATCAAAAACCACTGCTTTCATCGGTTCCATGATCAGCATCAAGCCTATTCTGTATCTTAATACGGAAGGTAAGTTGGTTGCTTTATCAAGTGCAAGGGGCAGAAAGAAATCCTTGAATACCCTATGCGATGAAGTTATTAGCGGAATTGGCAAATATAAAGATTCCGATGATCCGATCTGCATCGTACACGGTGATGCCCTGGAAGACGCCAAGTATCTTGCCGGACAGATTCAAGAGAAGCTTCCGAACAAAGAAATCATCATTAATTATATCAGTCCCAGTATCGGTGCACATTCGGGACCGGCTGCCATCGGCATATGCTATATGGGTGAAAAAAGATAGCCTTTATATTAATCGGTATTTTAGCATTGCGGATTTTACGGAATCCGCAATGCTTCCTGCCGGCATAAAACTTTCTTGATTTCAATCAATGCCGTACCGCTAGGTATCTGCCACTTAATAATGCTCCCCTCGCTATACCCGAGAATCGCTGTTCCCATGGGTGATAATACGGATATTCTATCCCTTTTTATATCAGCCTCATCCGGATAGACAAGGGTTATCTCTTCGTCAATTCCATCAACAGACAGCAGAATTTTAGAATGCATGGTTACTACATCGGCAGGTAAATGAACCTCGTCAGTAATCACTGCTCTGTCAATCTCTGCCTCAAGAGCATTGATATATTTATTTTGCTTATATTCTATGTATTTTGCTGTTTCTATGAGCTTTAATAAATTTATCTTATCTCTTTCCAATAGATAGATTTTATCAGACATTCTGACTCTCCTTTCATAATTTCTATACATAATACAAATGACATTTCCGTTATCTGAAAATGCCATTTGTATTAATATTTATATAACTCAGCAAATGCTTTATAATAATCACAGTATCTTTCATCATAAGCCGAAAACAGATATCTGGCAAAGATAACGGATACCTTATGGCCGGCTTCCCTCAGTCTGTCAAGATGAGGCTTAAAGTCCTCTGCGGTCGGATTACTATAATCCACCTTCAATACGAAGGATACATAAGAGGCTTTATCGTCCCTGCTCCAGAGCACCTGGGGCTTCTCAGAGGTCGGCACCGCCAATCCTGTCTCAATCTCGTTGGTCTCGGGTTTATACATCAGTATACTTTGGTATTGGTCCTTAATATAGACCGACCAGGCCTTTGCATCACTGATCGAGAAGGAATAGATGCTGTTATAATCCGGATCCTCACCTTGATATTCGTGTTCGCATAGCCTGTTATACTCATTTATATATATTATCTTTTTGCTGATATAATCCTTCGCCGTGTATAATTCCTGTAATTTGATATCCAGATCATACTCCAGGGTTTTTAATGTCTCTGCCAAATCTCCGGGTGACAAATGAGGCAGCCGCTTCATATCCTGCAGGGACATTCTCAAACATCGGTAATGAGCCAGGTCGGATATTGTGTAAACGGAATTCGGATTATACTTCCTGTAGTTATTCAGGTCATCACGAGGCAGCTCTATTAACCCTACGCTTTCCCAATAACGAAGGGTGGACTTCGGAATTCCCAATAATTCCGATATCTCGCCAATTGAAAATGTATTCTTCACTTTAACCACCCTATTCATATTACAGGATCGGAATTCATGTTCCTTTAATCGAGAGTACGGCACATAAAGATGCGCCTTTTATCAGGTGTTAGAACGCAGCTGATAACTATATTACAGGAACTAAAATAATTTTCCTGTAATCGGATGCACGGCGCAAAAGCAGCACCTTTTATCAGAAGTTTGGAATGCAACTTCTGATAGCTTATATTATCGGAGCATAAAGCATCCTTGGTAACTTATAATTATCAGAACTAAAAAGAATTCGATAATTATAGACAGACGGCGCAAAACAGTGCCTTATTATCAGATGTCTGAAGTTGAGCTTCTGATACTTTCTGATACTTATAATTCTGATACTTATAATATAGAAATAAAATATATGTTCTGTAAAAATTTTTATCAATAATTTTATACTTATCATAATGAAAAGCAGAAATATAATATATATTTCTGCAAAAGAGATGCAGTTGGCATAGAAATGTGCCTTTAATAAAAGTTAGCCAGGCGGCTTTCGTTAACTTATATGACTTACATCAATCTAACGGCAGAAATAGATATATTCCTCCAGCATTATGCCGTATAGTCTTGAATGCTTCAAATCACATATATAACGAAATCCTGATTTTTCAAATGCCTTAATTGATCTGGAATTTACTTTATCGATCTTTGCGATTACACGAGGGATACGCCATTCGAAGAAAGCATACTTCAGGCCCTCATTAATCGCTTGGGTACCGTACCCCTGTCCCCATTTATCTCTATCACCGATTACAACTACCATCTCTGCTTCCTTGGTATCATGCACCAGTCGGAGAAACCCTATGGGCTTATATCCTCCATAACAGATAATATGAAAAATACCGTTTCTATTAAATAGATGCGTCAAAATAGAGATGTTAACTCGATTTATAGTATTTTTGATTTCTGTTGAAATATTCGCTGCTTCATTCAGGTATCTGGTTACCTCAAGGTCCTCCATCCAGTCTATGATAGCCAAAGCATCGTTCCGGGTAACCTCTTGCCTGAGATTCACCTGACATGCTCTCATTATATCATTCCTTTCGAAATATTCATATAATAAAAGCCTTTCATAGATTAACCGGTATGTGCTATGACGGTTCTTTTAACACTGTATAATAGGCATTATAAAGGTTAAAGCAGCTTGAATGTCAATACCTTATATGTAAATCCCTATAAAATCCCACTAAACGAAACGGTATTTCTTGTTTGCAAAGTTAATTATATTTCGCAAGGTTGATATTACATATTTTTACTTGAGTTAAGGTATAGATCTTAAAAATATAAAAATAAAAATTCATAGAAATAATTCTTGAAATTTATATCTCTTTATAATAGAATAGTTGAGTAACCTTAATGCTATGGTTACTCAACTATATTAGATGCTTCCCTAGCTCAGTTGGTAGAGCAACGCATTCGTAATGCGTAGGTCGTGGGTTCGAGTCCCATGGGGAGCTGTTATGGTAAACCTTGATTTATCAAGGGTTGGGGTTGGGGCGATTGTAATAATGAGAAAAGCACTCTGAAGAGGGTGCTTTTTTGATAGGTTTGTGACCGTTTTATGACTATTTAAAAAAAATAAGCGCCCTTGGTGAGAGAACGCTTAAGTTCATATCATTTATTATATCAAGTAACTTACATCAGTAACAGAAAATTATATGTATTACTTTAGCATATATTATATTCTCTTAAAATATAAGTTTGCGTTTTATAAAGGTGACTCATAATAGAGACGGGATGATCGACTAATAAAACCGGCTTCTTATCACTATCTATAACTGCTGCACCTTCTTGCAACTTTAATATATTGTCACTCTGAAATTCATCCTCAGTATACTTTCCCTTTTTAATGGTATTTCTAATATTGAAATATTCATCTCTAGGTATCTGCGATGTATTTTATAATTTGTGAATTCATCGTTATAATTAACAGAGATATATTGTCTTCAATCAATTCAAAATCAGGTCTTATCCTTAATAAAATTATCTCGTAAATATTTTAAACTATCATTTCTATCAATATATGAAAGCTATCAAAAGGATCATTGAAATCATATGGCGATGATAAGTATATATACCCTCTAATTTATTTTTCCATTTTCCCTATATTTTCTATAACGGTATAGTTTAGCAGGTCTATACTTATCAATATAAGTGGGTACTTCATTATAATTTACATCTTTATTCTTTAATAATTTTTCATACTCATTTATCTAATCCATATGTTACCTCCAGCATGTCTTACATTATATCGTCTAATTAACCAACTATCAATATTCAGTTGTCAATGTACATTATTTTATACTTATCTAAATCTTTAAATTACCATCACTTCCCATGATAATCACAAACAAATTTTCTATAATCGAATTCCAGAAAATATATATAAATCGAGGAGTACATATATGCCATTCCTTAACCCGAACCGCCGTCCTGCAACCCGCCATCCCCAAGGCCATCCTGTAGCTGTAATTGCCGTATTTAATACCATTGGAGAATTTGAATTTATCTCTAAATATTTCAACGTCGAAGATGATAATCCGAACTGTTTAAATTCAAAATAGCCAAGATACACGCAATTAGGGATCAGTACATGGTTAGGATGTTTTTCTATGCTTACGAAGCTTATGGGCGCCTCAATAATATAACATTGTGCTATGACATTATGTTTCGCCGGTGGGTGATTGAGTAACTTCTTAATACTTTCTTACAATTCTTGTAATATTCTTAATATTTCCAGATAATATTGCCATTTAATGGATATATGTGTATAATTTTGCTGTAACCAATTATTACCTTAATCCTAAAGAAAGGTGGTACATATTATGAAAAAGATAGTAAGAAAAATTGCTACACTTGTTTGCATCGTAACGCTATTTGCTATGCCTGCCGCTACCGCTTATGCAGTCTCGATACCCACTTATGTAGGAAGCGGAAACTATGTGTTTAATACTGGCGAAACTTTAGCCCCTAATGAATCTTTTTTTTGTATGGATTATGCTAATTCTACCAATCCTTCCACAACTTTGGGTTTGTGGAACGTACCTGCAGGTAATTATTTTTCCTTTTATCTCAACCGAGGTTATGGAACTATAAATGTCGAAATATATAGAATTAATGTAGGTCTCGTATATCAACAAGTTTATACAGGACCAATTTCGATTCAATTACCGCCTATATCAAGTAATGCGGAATACTCTGTACTAATAACAAATGTATCATCAGAAATCAGCTATCTAGGAGGTTATGGCGGCCTAGTACATTGATGTAACATTAATACATCGGCTACTTTTCAAACAGTTTGATGAGTTTATGGACAACTTGCATATGATATTAAGATAGTTTTGCTACTGGGCTGCCTTTAACCGGGCAGCCTTTTTTCTGCCTAATAATTTATCCACAGCACTTCGGTCCGGGGAAAACGGTTCTCGGCTCCGGTCGGAGTGCTTATTTTGCGTCATCCTGACAACTATGTAATATCCAGAGTAAAAGAAAAGCACCCCGAAGGATGCCTTTCAAAATGAGTCACATCTATGAAAGTTATTTGTTTTTGTTCTTCTTTTCGCCATTGCTAGATTTACTGCTGTCAACTTGCGGATTAAAAACAGAAATTATGTTTATTCCCATACAATACAGCCTCCTTGTATCTTACTATTACCATAATATGCACTAAGTGTCAATTAATTTATAAGTTTTTTACCATAAATTATTTGCTGGTCAGCGGCAGCAAATTCTTTTTCTATTTGTTCTTGGGATCTCTCTTTCCACATTTTATATAAGGAAATTAAGTTTGTATATAATTTTTGTTCAGCAGGACCTTCGTTATTCATGCATATATTTACATATAGCATTTCCACTACATAAATAAATGCATTATGCAATGATTGATAAACAACCTTCTCATCTGCGGTGCCGTATATAAAATTCATAGAAAAATATTCCATGTCATTAAGGATGTTTTGCAATTGCTGCTGATATTTATTTAATATTAATTCTTTATTTACAGTTATCTTTCTTATTGGTTTTCCGTTTTCTTCAACCTCCGCTTCATTAATATAATTATTCCATTCATCAATCGACAGACAAATTTTAATAAGTACATCAATAAATTCCTGCGTTTCTCCGATCTTTGTGATTTTATTAATATTTTCTTCTGATAAGCATTTGCGTAATTCCTGCATATCAAATCGAATCATTTTTTCAGCAGGAATTTTATCTGCTATTTCTGATAAACAACTGCTATTGAAAGCCAAGACGATCGGATTCATTTTTTCTATAATATTTACCTTAAAACTTTCCAATAGGTCTATAGCTTTCTGTATTCTGGCCTTATCAATATCATAGATTTCCTTTTTCTTTAATTCTATTTCGCTTCTTGAGTAAATTATGTACTGCCATAAAGCGACTATGACACCAAAAATAGCAAATATACTCATGATAATCTGCGATAATATGTTTGCCACCTGTAATTTTTCAATTTTGGTATCGTCAATATAATCAGAATAGAACGGAAAAAGAATAACCATAAATACCATTAACATAATACTTATAATAATTATTATTTTTTTAGTCCTCACAATACTCCCCTCCTGTAACCATATTGTACCACTATTTTACATAATACTCAAATAAATTAGTAATAATTTACCAAAATTTAATCTGTACGGAGGTGTTTCGATATCTTTAAGGGAGTAAATTATTATAGAAGTGAGGAAAATCAACTGCCGATCGATGAAAATCGGCAGCTGTATATACATAATACCATACTAGTCTGCATTAAAGGCCTTCCTGGTCTGCGGACCGACTTTGCCATCCACCGTGATTTTACAGCTTTGTTGATATGTACGAACTGCTTTATCAGTAATAGGTCCGAAGTCTCCGTCAATCTTAAGATCAATTCCGGCATCGTTCAGTTCCCACTGCACCCATTTTACGCCTTCGCCTTTGCAGCCCCTATAGATGGTCTCTGCGGGCTCCTTATAAGGATTCTGAGTCCTCCGTGAGGCTATGGGCATATCATAGTCAATATAATCAAACAGAAGCCAATGCGTAAACCTAGTATCTTTAATCCTGGTTATTACCGTACCGTAATCAATTCCTTTTGCTTCAATAAAATATGTATCGTCAATTTTAACTCCCACATGTCCGGACTTCCACAGCACAGCCCCCACCGGAGCCTGTCCCACAGTGGATATTGGATATCTCTTCGATGCTGTCTTGTACATCTGATAGGACCCGATATTTTTTCCGGTGTACCAGCTGATCAATCCGGAACAGTCCGTACATATCTGTCCTACTAACCTACGCGCTTTGGTGACGTATATATTAGTAAATATACTTTGACAGCCTAATATCAGACTATTCAAGTGGGATTGTGTCAATTTCCCGTAACTGCCCTTGGCACCGTATACATAAGGAGTTCCTAATTTGGACCTTACAAATTCTGCAAGATCTTTTCCTGTTAACTCAGCCATCTTATGCCTCCTATTTCTTAAATCGGTTATACAGTGTCGAGAGCTTCTCCCATCCATACATAGCCACGAACGCAACAATAAACGCAGCAATGATGCAACCTGCTATATAATACCATCGAATCTCAATAGAGAAATAAGATGCATATGCAAAGTATGTGACAAGACATAACAGTGCGGACAATATGATTACCTGCAGATCCGTAGGTATCCGGGCAAGAAAGCCTATGCCCTTCGTGACCTCGGTAATTACCGATACCAGAAAGGCCAGCGCTCCTATAATTGTTAATAACAACACCAGGTTATTGGTGATATATGTGATAAATTCCATTGATTTTATCCTTTCCTAATCTTGGATTTTTTAATGCTTGATAAAAGTAATAACTCACCTGTGGTAAAACCGAACCAGGAAGTGATTAATGTAGATGGCTCGTTCCCGGTTCGGAGAAAAACATAAAGAACAGCAGCCGTGAAAAGTATGTTTAATACCAGCACGGCTGCTACTATCATTTTTGAATATTGACCTTTCTTTTTATTCAACCGGATCACCTTCTATACAATGTTCTTCACGCTCTGTCTTGCTGTAAAATTTACTATATTGTTCTTTGCTTCTTTCGCATAGTTCAAAGCCTTTTCCGTCTCTCCGTTGCTTTTTCCGTTTTTCAGAGCGATAGCAACGGCTTCACCGAGGCTTATGGAAGCTCCGATTCCCTGTATGAGGAGAAAATTGATTTCCTCACGGGCTTTTTCTTTTTCATTCTGACGCTTGACGAACCACCCTATGATAAGGCTTGTTACAGCTGACGGAGCACCTGCTGCCAATATAACCGCCCATACTATATCCATGGTCAACACCTTCTTTCACTTTAACATTCTATTCTCC
>JAFADH010000159.1 GCA_023424995.1 Bacillota bacterium
GAGGTTCTCTCGGCTTGTCCGCGGAGGTCTTAAAAAGAGCCGATTACAGGCTCAGCTTCTCAAGAATGACCTTTCCCCACCAGTTAATGCGTATCATTTTACTGGAACAGCTATACCGGGCATACCGTATTAATAACAACCAGCCCTATCACAAGTAATCTGCAAAGGTTCCCATAACTTATTGCCGACTACTTGTTTTTTATTGCAGCGGTCTTATGCTGTCTGAGAATTCGATTCCTGCCGGGAAGATAATTACAGAAGAAGCTGCCGGCACTCAGGAGGCTGGGTGTGATCCTGAGTACTGGCAGTGTTTTTTCATGCAAATCCAAAATATCTGAGAATGCCCTGATAGATACCATAAGCAAACTGGTATTGATTATCACGAAGCCTCTGTAAGTCCTCTGCGTTGGTCAGGTAGCCCAATTCCACGAGAATCGAAGGCATGGTAGTTCTCCGGAGAACATAGAGGGAGGGCCGTACACGGATACCGTTATTCCTGGTGCCTACGTTCTCCGTGATACCGTTCATAACCTGTTGAGCCAGCCACTGTGCCTGAGTATTATATGCATAGATATATACCTCTGTACCATTAATCGCAGGATTGGGATTTGCATTGGCATGGATGCTGATAAAGTAGTCGGCAGGCCATTCATTGGCCAGGCGCACTCTCTCGGCAAGACTTGTGGCATTGGTGGTTCCAAGCACGGTAGTAGGAGTGGGGCGGGATAAACGTGCTTCGAAGCGGGAATCATTATTGAGCATTTCAGCCAGGTAGACCCCCACCTGATACGTAATATCCTCTTCACGAAGCCCGCCGCCGGTTGCACCGGCATTGGGGGAGCCGGTAGGATTGTGACCCTGATCTATGAAAATGTTAATAGCCAAAGAAACACACTTCCTTTTCAATTTACTAGTATATTTTATTCCTGCCTGTGAAACATGTTACATTCTTACGGGGCATTTTTCCGGCGGTCTTATCCTGTGGATAAAGTTCACAGGCACCAATTTTCATTATATTCTGATGAAATATCATTTGATAAATTTTGTTTCATGAAATATAATGAAAGGGCAGAATAAGCTAATTTTTTACAAATACTACCCACAGTTAATCTAAATATGGAGTGAATGTGCTATGCTAAAGGGCATCTATGGAGTATTAATTGCCATGTTGGTCATATTAACAGCCATGTTCGTCAGTCTTTTTATCAATCCAGGACATCCTATGGAACAACAGACGGCTATACAAAATCCCAGGTACCACCTGCAGCTGCTGGTGAAAAACAAGGAGGAGAGCTTCTGGATATCCTTTAGGGAAGGTGCAAAGGCTGCGGAAGAAGAATATGGAGTATACATTGAATTTGTCCCTGTTGAGCAGATTAATCCGGTGAATCTGAGAGAAACCGTTGAGATGGGCGTGAATCAAGGTGTTGACGGTATTGCCCTGCAGGCGGCCGATTCCGAGCAGACACAGCAGATCATTGACCAGGCGAAAAAGCAGGGGGTTCAAATCATAACCTATGAGAATAGTAATTACATCGTATCGGATATTCCCATGGTAGGTACCAACAATTACAGCCTCGGAAACTATGCCGGGGATATGGCGGTCGATGCCTCAAAAGGAGTTGCCGATGTGGCAGTTATTATCAACGGCGCAGGGAATGAAGGTGACAAGACCCTGAAGAATCTCATCATTGAGGGGATCAATAATGCATTTGATAATTACGGACAGATCAGGATATCGGACATATATACCATCAATACGGATATGTTCGAAGCGGAGAAGGTGGCTTCTGAGATTCTTAATAAGGAGGATATCCCGGATCTGATTATCTGCATGGATGAAAAATGCACTCCGGGAATTGCCCAGATTCTGGTGGATAATAATATGGTAGGAGACATAAAGCTGGTAGGCTATGGGATTACCGCACAGACCCTGAACTATATTGAACATGGCGTTATCTATGGAACAGTCTGTCCGGATGCTTATGAAATCGGTTATGACACGGTAAAAGCCCTGGTGCAGATGCTTAATGGGGAGCAGGTCAGCGAGATCATCAGTACCAGCCTGTATACCATAGATATCGGCAATGTAAATGAGTTCAAGGACAATGCGGCACAATGAAAAGGAACGGATTTATGAAAAGAATGCAAAAAGGAATCACATTTCGTGCCAAGCTGATGGGATTCTTCTTTCTGGCAATTTCCTTCACGGCCCTGGTGGGCTTATATACGTATAAATCCTCCAGTGTGTTAATGAGTGATATGACACGCCTGCTCAGCCAGACCCAGGATATAACTACGATTTATAATGAACTGGATGAGATCCAGCTGTATTTTGAAGAATATCTCTCTACCAGAAGCTCGGACAGCCTTCAGGCATTTTATGACTATAATAATTCCATATACGAACATAACCAGCGGATTGTGAAAGGTGCAGATTATACGGAACGGGGGATTCGGATCAAGAATATCTCGGGTATGATCGATCATTATCTGAAGGTGCTTGACAATGCGGTCTTTGACAAGCGCAACGGAAAGGTCAATGATTATATCCAGGGCTATCAGCAGGCGGTGAAGGAGCATACGTATATCGGCAATTACATCGAGAAGATGATGAGCACGGACTTAAGCACCAGTGCCCGTCAATATATAGAGATCCAGAAGGAAATCGACCAGAATACGGCCATCAGTTATTTTATGTTTGGCGTGACGGTGATTTTGATTACGGTCATTATCGTCATGTTCAGCCTGGAGCTGACCAAGCCCCTGACCAAGCTGGCTTCCTATGCCAAGGAGGTGACGAAGGGCAATTTTGATGTTGTCATCACCGAGCAGAAAGCCAGCAGGGAAATCAGCATACTGTACCAGACCTTCGGCAGCATGACAGCCAGTATCCGTGAATTTATAAATGAACTTCAGGAGAAGCAGAGGCTGGAGCATAAGCTGTCGGAAGAGAAATTAAATAACCTGAAGATGAAGAGCGCACTCCATGAGGCGGAGCTTCTGGCACTGCAGTCCCAGGTGAATCCGCATTTTATCTTTAACTCCATCAATATCGGCGCCAAGGTTGCCATGCTTCAGGGGGATAATGTGACCTGCGAATATCTGGAGAACTTCGCAGATATATTCCGGTATAATCTTAATGGCCTGAATTATGATGCGACCCTTGGAGAAGAGATCAGTAATGTAGAAGCTTACATGAAGCTTTTAATCACACGCTTCGGTGACTTTATCGATTTCAGGCTGAAGGTGCCGGAGGAGGAGCCGGTCAGTAACTTCATACTGCCCAGAATGACCCTGCAGCCCCTGGTGGAGAATGCCTATATTCATGGCATCAGCAAGTCGGAGCAGGGAGGAATCATCGAAGTGACGGTGAAGAAGGAGATACATTATCTCTACATCACAATATCGAATACCGGAGAAGAAATTCCCTATGATACGGTGAAGCTGATTCTGAGCAGAAAATATAAGAAGGACAGGACCAGGGATAAGGCGGGCCATACCACAGGAATCGGTATTGATAATGTACTGAACCGCCTCCGCCTCTTTTATAAGAAAGAGGATGTCATGAATATTACGTATACCGGGGGCAGGACGAATTTTATATTAAAGCTGCCGTTAAAAAATAAGAGTTTAAAAGGATAGTGTGGAATGCATAAGGTGTTAATTGTTGATGATGAACCGATTGCGGTAGAATCAGTGGAATTTATGATAAAGAAGAACTTTGCGGATGTGAAGACCATAGAGAGAGCACGCTCCGGGAAGGAAGCGATCGAAAAATCCTATCAGTTCCATCCGGATATCATTATCATGGATATCAATATGCCGGGTATTAACGGCCTGGAGGCGATGAAGCAGATACGTCAGGCCATACCCACAGCCAGCTTCATCGTTATCTCTGCTTTTGATTATTTTGATTACGCGGTAGAATCCGTAGCCCTGGGTGTGGAGGAATATTTACTTAAGCCGGTTAAGGAAGTAAAGTTCGCAGAGACCTTTCAAAAGGTGCTGGACAGGATCGAACAGGATAACATAAGGCGGCGGGAGACACTGGAGCAGCAGGAACGGCTGGAGATGGTCATCCCCATACTGGAGACCGGATTTATGAATTCCTTATGCATGTACGGGCAGGATTCTTCCCAGTTGAAAAACTACTGCGATCTGTTCGGATACCATAACACGGGGGGATATGTCCTGGCCATTGAATTCGGGCAGAAAAGCTGCAGGAATATTGAGAATAAGATAGGTGCGGGAATCCATGGGGAGAAAATGTATGAAGAATACAAGAATATCATCAAGGGCACGGCAAACTGCTTTGTCAGCCCGGTTATGCTGAACCGGATCATTGTCTACATCTTTGATGAGGGGGAAGAGGGTGATTATGAGCAGAAGGCCGGATCGGTCCGAATCGCCCAGAAGATTATCGACCGCGCAGGCAGATTATATCCGGATATCTTCATCGGTATCGGAAGCTGGCATAAGGATATCGATAATGCCAAGAAATCCTACCAGGATGCATTGCATGCACTCCGGGTACTGGAAGCAGGTGATACCGTAAATGAGAATCTTAACAGCCATATTCTGCATGAGGATGATATCATTGATAAGTCGGATGCATTGGAGACGGATTATGAACAGCTGATTGAAACCGAGATCTATTCCAGGGTATCGGATCAGGACGATGAGGGTGTTCTGATATCCTTTGAGCAGCTCTATCAAAGGATGTGCTCCGATGACCGTATGAGCTTTGATACCTTAAAGAAGTGGATGATCGGACTGGTGGTGGGCTTTGAAAAGCGTTGGGAAAAGGTGTTGGAGAACAGCTATTATGTAGTGCTCGGACATATTATCGGCGCGAAGGATGAGGAAGAGCTGTTCATAACAGGTAAGCGCTACCTTCAGGAGACGCTTCACAAGATATCCTCCAGCAGGCAGAGCAAGGCAAATTCCATCATTGAAAAAGCGGATCTGTACATCAGAGAGCATTATAATGAGGATATATCCCTGGATGAGATTGCGCGGCATGTGAATTTAAGCTCTTACTATTTCAGCCGTTTTTACAAGAATTCCACGGGAACAAGCTTCAGCGACAAGATGGTTATGGTCCGGATGGAACGGGCGAAGGAGCTTCTGCGGAGGGAAGACCTGTCGGTAAAGGATGTCTCTTACATGGTAGGCTATGTGGATCCCAACTATTTCTCAAAGACTTTCAAAAAATCTACTGGTTATAATGCCAGTGAATATAAAAAAATGTACGGTTAATCTTTTTCAAGGGAGAAGGAGGATGATTATGGGGAGAATATTGAAATCCGGTAAATGTATGCTGTTATTCGCAATGCTGACCATATACCTGGTTACCTTGACAGGCTGTAAGGAAAAGCAGGATGAGACCATTGATGATGAAGAAAAGGAGGATATTGTAGTAGGCTTCTCCATGGGGACACTCATGGAAGACAGATGGGTCAGGGACAGGAACATCTTTATATCGGAGGCCGAACAGTATGGGATCACGGTTATTGTGAATAATGCCAATAATGATTCCGACCGGCAATATGCCCAGGTTCAGGAGATGCTGAAACAGGGGATCGACGTACTGGTTATTGCCCCCAATGACTGCTTTGTGGAAGCCAGATGCGTGGAAGCCGCAGGAGACCAGAATGTTCCGGTTATCTCCTATGACAGGCTGGTAAGCAATGCGGATGTTGACGTCTACATCTCCTTTGACCATACCCAGGTAGGTGTTCTGATGGCGGAGTATCTGGTGGAGCATGCACCGGAGGGGGGCTATATTATCGTTAACGGAAGCGAGACGGATACCAACAGTAAGATGATCAATGACGGAGCCATGAGTATCCTTAAGCCCTATATCGATGACAATAAGATTCAGATTCTTGACCAAACCTGGGTGGACGGATGGAAGAGAGAAACGGCATATGATTTTGTAGTGGATGCGATCAAGGGAGCGGAAAGCGAGGTGAAGGCAATTCTGTGCGGGAATGATTCCATGGCCTGGGGAGTGATTGACGCCCTGTCGGAGGCCCGGATCGCCGACCAGGTAGTGGTGGTCGCACAGGATGCGGATCTGGTGGCCTGCCAGCGGATCGTGAACGGAAAGCAGGCCATGACCACCTACAAGCCCATTAAGTATCTGGTGAATAAAACAGTCGAAGTCTGCTTAAAGCTTGCTAACGGTGAGAAATTCGCCTACCAGGGAACCATTAATGACGGTACCTATGACGTACCTTATATCTTTATCGAGGTACAGGCGGTGACCCAGGATAATATTGATGAGACAGTGATTGAGGACGGCTTCCATCTGTATGAGGATGTTTATCAAATAAAAGAATAGGATGCTGCTCCATGACCGAAACAGACAGGAAATAACAAAAGGGCTGCTGCTAAATAAAGCTTTGATATTAATTTATGCCAAAAAAAGTATTTATATCATAAAAACCTGCTAACAAAAGTCAATACTTTTTTAGCAGGTTTTTAATATTTTTATATAGAAATAAATGAGCTTTGAAAGGGGGTTATAATACCACTCAAAGCTCATTTTTGTACCTCGCTTTACAGCAAGGCTGTTTTGCGACAGCTCTTGATACTGCAGGGAATTGCTTCCTGTGTTAAAACAGATTTCTGATGATATCCGCTCCTGCGACGAAGGTACCGATGGAGGCACCTGCATTCGCCATAAAAATAACAAGAATTATCCTTAAAAAGCGGTTCTTAAAAAATCCTTTGATTGTCAGGATATCCTCGGAGATATCTTGAATATCCTGAACCGTAGGCTTCTTTAATGATGCTTCGACCAATCCGGTAAACCAGCCGCAGGCCAGGACCGGATTGAGGGTGGTAAACGGCGCAGCTATCAGGGAGGTAATTATACTTAGGGGATGGGCCAGCGACAAGGCAGTAAACAGGGCGGCCGATATTCCGGTCCATAGAACCCACACCGATAATTGCTGGAGTCCGGTCTGTATGTTGATTATAAAAGCGTATAGAAACAGAGCGATCAAGGCGGCCGGTATGATCCAGCCCACTATTTTTGTGATGGGATTTTTAGGAGGAACGGCCGTAATGCGGTCTATATCCTGCGAGCGATAGATCTCATCCTTAACTCCGGGCACATGGGCACCGCCGAGGACAGCCACGATCTTACTGCCGGGAGCTGTCTTTATCTTATAAGCCAGGTACTGATCGCGCTCGCTGATCAGTACGTCCCCGATCTTCGGAAACTGCTTGCGCATATCGGTCAAAACCGACTCCAGCATATCGGCCTGCAATAATTCCTGCAGATCCGTATCCGATATTGTGGTATCTTCACCGAATGAAAACAATAAGCTGGCAATCAGCTTTGCTTTTTCCCAGAGGTTGAGCTTTCGCCATATACGAAGGAAGGTGGTTTGTATTTTCCTGTCTGCCAGGACCAGGGTCGCGCCGACCTCCTTTGCACTTTCGATCCCCTGCAGCATTTCACCTCCCACAGGAGTATTCAGCTGCTTGGCAATTCTTTTCTGGTATGAACTCAGCGCAAGATTAGCCATCAGAAAAGCAACTTTCTTTGATTTGATTACTTTGATGATATCGGTACTCTCCCAGGCCTTGGGATTCTGGATACTGTGATACCTGTCCTCGTCAAGCTCAATGCAAACGCTGTCGGGGCGTTCCGTTTCAATCACCTGCTTTACCAGCTCCACGCTGTCTTTGGATACATGGGCTGTGGCGATCAATATAATTTTTTTGTTGTTATAATCAAGAGTTGTTATATGTTCCGTCAATTTTCTTTGCTCCTTTCAGCATCATATTATCTTAATATTAACGAACAGATAAAGAACGAGAGCAGTAATAATCACTGCCAGCAATGTAAACAGGACCCCCTTGAGCAAGGAAACCAGCATTCCCTTTTTCCATTGCTTTGAAAGGCTCTTAACCGCATCGGCTTCTTTCAGATTCTGTTCTGGACTGTCAATAAGCAGCACTTCATCCATTGCCTGCAATTCGGCTTTACAGCTGCTGCAATGAGTGAGATGCTCCTCCACCATGGCTTTGCTTTCGCTGCTGCATACGCCATCGTGATATAATGGTAACAGGTCTTTTATAATTTCACAAGATATATTCATTTTATTGCCTCCTGTAATTGTTTTTTAGCCCGGTAAAAAATCAGCCTTGCCCAACTGTCGGTCTTCCCGAACAATTCGCCGATTTGCAAAAACGGCAGCTCACCAAAAATTCTTAAAGTAAAAACCTCCTTATACGGTTCGTTCAAATCATGCAGAAGGATGTGCAGCCGTCTTGCCGTGTCTTTATCAAGATAATCTTTTTCCAAATCGAAAGAAATATCTGAAAAATCCGTATCAATATCCGAAGACAGCAGCTTTCGTCTTTTGGCAAGTGAGAAGTAAGTATTTTTTGCAATCTGACACAGCCATACATATAATCTGCAGCTTCCGTTGAACCGGTTTATATGCTGCAAGGCTTTGAAAAAAGTTTCCTGTGTAACTTCTTCCGCAATAACCTCATTCCGGCATAGAGTCAGCACATATTTATATACATCAGAAAAGTACTCTGTATATATCTCTCCGAAATCCGCCACTTTCTCACCTCCTGCCCATAAGACCCGGCTAGTATAAAAGCGTTTCATAATTTTTTAAATATTCACCGTATTCCGGTCGCTGCCGGAACTATCCTGAGGTATACTTTATACGAATAATATCAGGTAAACAAGCCATTTATAAAAGTAAATTGCATTTATAAACAAATATAATCATACCGGCTCTTCATATGCAACGGTAAAATGCACAGGACAGGTTCATGTAATATTTTGCGCTTGGGACTATAAAAGTGAGCAAGAATTTACAGGCATAAAAATGAAGTGGAATACTTGGCAATATAGTCATAATGCACAACAACACAATCCATTGATAATAAAATTTGTCCATTGTAATATACAGATGTAACAAAGATCGCTGCAGGGGATGACCTTAACGGCGGTGAGTGTTACAAAATATATATAAAAAGGATGGATCGAGGGTATGAAAAAAATTATTGCATTACTACTTACACTGTGCCTGGTATTCTCACTGGCAGCCTGCGGTAAGACGGACGATTCCGGCACCGGCGGTAATGATACCGGCGGCAATAACTCAGACAGCAATGATGCTGATGATGATAGTGATTCAAAAGATGACGGTAAAGTCGATGTGGGCATCGTTCTTCCTACGAAGGATGAACCCAGATGGCTGCAGGATCAGGCCAGATTCGAGGATGTTATCTCCTCTACGGACTATACTGTGGAAGTATTATTCAGCCAGGGCTCTTCAGCTAATGAGAAGACCAATGTAGAGACTCTGATTGCAAAAGGCATCAAGGTCCTTATCATCTGTCCCCAGGACGCGGCAGCAGCTGCGGCAGCGGTGGAAGAAGCAAAGGAAGCGGGAGTTACGGTTATTTCCTATGACCGTCTGATTACCGACACCGATGCGATTGATTATTATGTAACCTTTGACAGTGTCGCCGTAGGTGAAGCAATGGGACAGTACCTGGTTGAAAATGCATCGGGTACAGGCCTTCCCCTGTACTTATATGCAGGCGCGGCCACCGACAACAATGCATTCTTATTCTTTGAAGGCGCCTGGAATATCCTGCAGCCCAAGATTGCAGACGGCACTTTCGTGATCAAGAATTCCTCCGAAGCAATTGCACTTTCGGATAAGGCTGTCCTTACCCGTGATGAGATGTCTAAAATCATCGGACAGGTTACTACCAACTGGGATTTCAACGAAGCAAAATCCAAGGCAGAAGCCCATCTGACTTCCGCTGCGGCAGCAGATAAGGGACAATGCTATATCCTGGCTCCCAATGACGGTACTTCCCGTTCCATTGCTGACGTATTCGCAGAAGATACGGATGTTACCGGATACTTCATCACAGGACAGGATGCCGAGACGGCTTCCGTTCAGTATATTATCGACGGAAAGCAGTCCATGACCGTATTCAAGGATACCCGTACTCTGGCGGCAGATGCCATGAACATGGCAATCGATGTAATCGGCGGCAAGACACCTGCAACCGATGCTTCCTATAATAACCAGGCCAAGGATGTTCCTTCCAAGCAGACTGCAACCGTTGTTGTAACCAAGGATAAGGTAAAAGAGGCATTGATTGACTCAGGATATTATGATGCTTCCGAATTCACAGGTTTGGAATAACCAGCAGGTTAGATATTAGTTAAGTCAGCATAAGACCGGTTTAAGAATAATGCAGCATTATTTTTGAACCGGTCTTTTATTAAAGGAAGGATAAGTAATGAGTGATTACATTCTTGAGATGCAGAATATAGTAAAAGAATTCCCTGGGGTCAAGGCTCTTAACAATGTGGATTTCAAGGTACTAAGAGGGGAAATCCATTGCCTGGTAGGAGAGAACGGAGCCGGTAAATCGACTTTGATGAAAGTGCTTTCCGGGGTTTATCCTTACGGTTCCTATAGCGGAAATATCATTTATAACGGGCAGGAAAAGCAGTTTAAATCCATCGCGGACAGCGAGGCTGAGGGGATTGCAATTATATATCAGGAATTGGCATTGATACCGGAGCTGAGTGTGTATGAGAACATTTACTTCGGTCATGAGATCATGGACGGAATGCTTATTAACTGGAACCGGACCATCATGAATGCCGGGGAGATGCTAAAGAAGGTGAAGCTGGATATTAATCCGGCTGCTAAGGTTAAGAATCTGTCCGTAGGCAAGAGGCAGCTGGTAGAGATAGCAAAGGCGCTTAGCAAGAATGTCAGGCTTTTGGTGCTGGATGAACCGACAGCGGCATTGAATGAGGATGACAGCGCGAATTTGCTGGATCTGCTCAGACAGTTGAAGGAGCAGGGAGTTACCTCCATTATGATCTCTCATAAGCTCAAGGAAGTAGTATCCATCGCGGATACCATCACGGTAATCCGGGACGGAAGAACAATATGTTCCCTGGATGCAAGGGAACGTAAGATTTCGGAACAGGAACTCATCAAGTATATGGTCGGCAGGGAAATTGATAATATATATCCGAAGCGTGATAATAAATCAATAGGAGAAGTATGCTTTGAGGTCACAAACTGGACAGTTCGCAATCCGGTTCTGGACCGTGAGATTTTGCACAATGTTAACATAAATGTACGTAAAGGCGAGATCATAGGTATCGCCGGATTAATGGGCGCCGGACGGACGGAATTGGCGCTCAGCATCTTCGGGAATACCCCGAGGTACCATATAACCGGCGGAGAATTATATATTAACGGAAAAAGAAAGAATTTTAAGCATCCCAGAGAGGCATTGGCTGCGGGTGTCGCTTATGTAACGGAAGACCGCAAGGGAAACGGACTGGTACTCATACAGGATATCAAATATAACATTACCATTGCAAATCTTTCTGCTCTGACGGACGGGATCGCCATTAACGAAAACAAGGAAATATCCGTAGCCAGGGACTATCAGGGCAGCATTAATATCAAGGCTCCCTCCGTGAAGCAGCTGGCGGGCAACCTAAGCGGCGGCAACCAGCAGAAGGTCTCTCTGGCAAAATGCCTGTTCGTCGGTCCGAAGGTTCTGATCCTGGATGAGCCTACCAGAGGAATAGACGTCGGTGCGAAATTTGAGATTTATTCCTTAATGAACAGGCTGGTAGAGCAGGGGATGAGTATCATTATGATATCCTCCGAGCTACTGGAGGTGCTTGGTATGAGTGACCGGGTATATGTTATGTCGGAAGGAACCATTACAGGCTGCTTAT
This sequence comes from Bacillota bacterium, assembly GCA_023424995.1. GTDB lineage: Bacteria > Bacillota > Clostridia > Lachnospirales > Lachnospiraceae > Mobilitalea. Next base: position 11,780 of record JAFADH010000159.1, read on the forward strand.
CTGCAGAAGAAGCCACGGAACAGAATGTCATGGCTTTGGCTACAAGAGTTGAGGAGGTTATTCAATGAGTAATGCAAATGAAACTGTCATGAAGAAGGAAGGTCTCGGAAGCGAGCTGGCTGCCCTGATAAAAACCAATATTCGTGACTATGCAATGTATATTGCATTGGTAGTGATTTTTATATTCTTCGGTGTCAGAACCGACGGCCTGTTCCTGTCACCGAGAAATCTGAGCGATTTGATCAATCAGACAGGTTATGTAGCCATTATTGCCATCGGTATGACAGTAATACTGATCATTAAGCATATCGATCTGTCAGTAGGTTATGTGGCAGGCTTTTTGGGAGCGATCGCAGCCATCCTCATGAAAGGCGGAATGTCACCCTGGCTGGTAATCCCGCTGGTTTTGGTCCTTGGAATCCTGATCGGCTTATATCAGGGCTTCCTGGTAGCCAAGGTAGGTGTTCCGGCCTTTGTTGTGACCCTGGCAGGAATGTTCATCTTCCGCGGGCTGTTATCCTTTACAACCGCAGGAACGGGAACCATTATTGTAAAAGATAAGGGCTTCAGGGACATATCCAACGGCTTTATACCGGACTTCCCGGGTGACAGCAAGCTGCATTTTTTAACACTGGTCATAGGAATTGCTGCCGTTATTCTTGTAGTTGTCAGTCAGATCAGAACAAGGAGCAATCTTCGCAAATATAATTTTAAGGTGAATTCCCTGCCGATTCTGATTGCCAAGATAGTATTCCTGTCCGCTGTCATTATGTGCATCATGTGGATCCTGGCAGGCTATAAGGGGATATCCTGGACAGCGGTGATCGTAGCTGTCGTATTATTGATCTATAACTTTATTCTCAATAAAACAAGACTGGGACGGTATATCTACGGAATCGGCGGCAATGCTGAGGCGGCTGAGCTTTCCGGCGTCAATGTCCAGAAGGTCACCCTGTTCGCCTTTGCTTCCGTAAGCATGCTGGCAGCACTGGGCGGCATCCTCTATACCTCCCGCCTGTCCTCGGCCACTACTACGGCAGGGCTTGGTTTCGAGCTGGATGCAATTGCTTCTTCCTATATCGGCGGCGTATCTGTGGGCGGCGGTATAGGAAGGGTAACCAATACTATCGTAGGAGCCTTTGTAATTATGTCCCTGACCAACGGTATGAATCTGATGGGAATCGATATATCCTATCAGTATATTGTAAAGGGCGTCATCTTCATTCTTGCGGTTGCTTTTGATGTAATGACAAGAAAGAAGAGCAGATAAACTGACAATTCCTTTCTCCTATTCGATTGGTGAGTACCCCGGTTCCCTGCCGGGGTACTCTTTTATAATTTTCCGGCACATTCATGCCGTGGCGGCTATCTTCCAGTTTCCCGCCCGGTTCTGCTCTTCCCAGAGACGGGCATACAGACCGTTTTGACTGAGCAGCTGCTCATGGACGCCCGTCTCCTTTACTGCGCCGTTATCCAGTACGATGATCTGGTCTGCGTTGCATACGGATTGCAGCCGGTGGGCGATGACGATTACCGTTTTCTCTGCCACAAGCGCGCTGATGGCCTGTTGGATCAGCACCTCGTTTTCCGGATCCAGGGAGGCGGTGGCTTCGTCCAGCAGGACGATGGGGGCATTTTTCAGGAGTGCCCTGGCGATTGAGATCCGCTGCTTTTCCCCGCCGGAGAGAGTGGAGCCACCCTCGCCCACGATGGTCTGATAGCCCTCCGGCAGGGTGGAGATGAAATCATGGCAGGCTGCCGTTCCGGCGGCTTCCATGATCTCCTCCATGGTCGCATCCGGCTTTCCCATACGGATATTGGCCTCGATCGTATCGTGGAACAGGTACACGTCCTGAAATACCATACTGATATGGGACAGAAGCTCGTCGGACTTCATCTGTTTAACAGAGACGCCGCCCAATGTGATGTCCCCGCTGCCGGCATCCCAAAACCGTGCAGCCAGCCTTGTGACGGTGGATTTTCCCGAGCCGGAGGGGCCTACCAGTGCCGTAATGCTCTTTTCGGGGAAACGAAGGGAGATATTATGCAGCACCTCCTGCGTACCGTAGGAGAAGGATACGTTTTTAAACTCAATATCCATGCTTTCAGGCGCAGCGCTTTGCACAGGCTCCGGAAGGGGCTGTTCGTCTTTCAGCTCATTTATTCGCACAGCCGACCGATTGGTCCGGGCAAAATCGGCGATAAAGCCGAAAAGGATCATGACCGGCTCGTAGATGTTCAAGGATAAAAGAAGGAAGGCGATATAGTATAAGGGCGGTAATTCTCCCCCGGTCAGAAGCAGGGAGCCGGAGAGCATCACCACGCCGATGCCGCAGTTTAGGACAAAGCGCCCGATCATGCCCACGGGAGCCGCCGCAAGCTCCATCCCTACCGAATGCCTGTGCTGCTTCTCAAAGGAGCTTTTTAATGTTTGAAACTGTTCTCCCGCCATATTAAATGCCTTCAGTGTCTGGATGCCGCCCACATATTCAAGAATCCCCGACGCAGCCGTCTGTTGCGCAGCCAGAAGCTGCCTGCTGATACGGCCCATCTTCCGGTAGCTGATAAAAGCGAAGGGAAGGGACAGCGGAATGACCAGAACCACCGCCAGCATCATACGCCAATCGAATGCGGACAGGACGATGAAGGCCAGGGCCAGACGCACAAGGATTACCGAGACCTGCGGAATGAGCGCCGAAGCCAGATTCTCCACCTCGGTGTAGTCCCGTAATAGTACCGTGGAGAGATCGCCTGCATCCCGCCGTCCGAAAAAGCCCATGGATAACCGTCTTAGATGCTCACCCATGGAAATACGGGCATTTTTTGTAGTGCCTGCAAAGCCTACGCATACATCAATATAGGTTTTCCGGCGGATAAAATAGTATAGCAGCGTCTGCACGGGCAGTATACCGCACAGTATCCATAAGCGGCTTACAGGCAGAGTATAGCCCGGCTCCGACAGGGGCATCAGCAGAAGGTAGATGGAAAGAAGCATGACGGCATAGGGTATCGTCACTGCAAAGCTGTCAAGAAAATTCCAGAGGGTCAGCCGGATATATTTCTTTGTTTCTCCAAAGGTAATCGTTTGAAACCAGGTCTTGAAATTATTCATGCCGGTATCTCTCCTTTCCGGATCGTCCAGCGGTCCCGCCGTTCGTTGGCGGCAATCATGTTACCGTATTCCGGACAATCCTCCAGCAATTTTGTATGGGTGCCCGCTCCAAGCAGCACTCCGTCCGACAGGACCAGGATCTGATTTGCATTTTCCACCGTCCTCAGCCTGTGGGCAATGATGAGAACAGTTTTATTCCGGGCAAGCCGGGCAAAGGCCTGCTGGATTTTCGCTTCGTTTTCCGCATCCGCATAGGCGGTGGCTTCATCCAGAATGACGATGGGAGTGTCCTTGAGAAAGACCCGGGCGATGGCAATCCGCTGCTTTTCCCCGCCTGAGAGGTAAGCGTCCTTCTCCCCGATGACCGTGTCATATCCCCTGGAAAGGGACATAATCACCTGGTGGATCCCTGCATTTTTGGCTGCCTGCTCTACCATCTCATGGGAGGCGTTCCGGTTACCCATGCGGATGTTGTTTTCCACGGTATCATGGAACAGGAACGAATCCTGGAATACATAGGATACCAGATTCATCAGGCGGTGGGGCGGGATATCGCGAATGTCTACGCCGCCGATGCGGATATTCCCCTGCTGGGGTTCGTAAAACCGCAGCAGCAGCTGGGCCAGTGTGGATTTTCCTCCGCCTGACGGACCTACGATACCGGTGACGGTTCCCCGGGGCAGATGGAAGGAGACGTTTTTCACCGCCTGCAAGCCGTCCTCCGTATAGGAAAAGGTCACATTATCAAAAGTAATATCACAGGAGCCGGGATTGCCGTTTCCTGTCTCGGGAAGCTCCGGCTGTTTAAGAATACGGTCGATGCGGGACACGCCTTCTCCGATGCGTCCGCTGTGTATGACCATCTGCATCATATTTTCCAGCGGTTCCTTCAATCCGCCTCCCACAAGAAAGAACAGCAGTATGAGGGGAAGAAAATCCAGATAGGAGGAAGCCGTGGGGATCAAAAGCAGGCATGCCGGAAGCAGGAACAAAAGCTGTGCTCCGAAAAAGGCATAATATGCGCCCATGCTCGGTGCGAAGTGGTAAGCGGTCCGCTCCACGGTGCCTACATAGGCGGAGACATCCTGTTCATACCGCTGAAAGGCGTTTAATGTGCGGTTGAATATTTTGATGACCGGCATCCCGTGTATGTACTCGACAATGGTGCCCTCCATTTTCTCCTTTGTATTATGCATATCCACCTGTGTCTGTGCACCCTTGGGATTTTTCAGGCCGCCGGACAGCAGGGCGACGGAGATGAAAATGGGGACAAGTGTCACCAGTGCCAGCCGCCAGTCCATGATAAACAGGTAGATCAGGGTAAAGACCGGAGTGGCTACGGCTGCGGCAATGTCTGCGATATGGTGGGCAATAAAGATCTCGATCTGCTCCACATCGTCGGATATGACCTTCTTAATAGCGCCCTGGGTAGTACCGGTAAAATAACCGGAGGGAATACGGGAGAGCTTCTCCATAAGCTTCAGGCGCAGCTCATAGATGATGTCGTATGCGGAACCATGGGCCAGCACCGAGGATGCAAAAGCACAGATGCCGTAAACCAGCGCCGCCGCCAAGGTATAGGCAGCCTGCCGGTAGATGTACCCGGCATTGCTTCCCTCCGGCAGGGTATAGTGTGCCAGAAGTTCCCGGATAACCCTGTAGATAGTAAAGAAGGGAACAAGGCGCGCAGCCGAAGCTGCCACCGACAGCAGGCAGGCTGCCATGAGCTTGTTCTTTTTTTGCCCGGCCAGCTCCATAAGCCGGGAAACACCGGTTTTTTCTTTCGGCGTTTTTGTTTTTTTAGACATATGTATTCTCCTTTCAGGATTTTTATTAAAGTTAGTTTATTCTAACTCATGGACTTAAGAAAAACGCTGTCTAAGCGTTTTCTTCAAAAATACAGGAAAATAAAAGCTCATAGATGCGGTCGAGGGTCCGTCCCAGCGCATCGGCATGCAGGGAATCCTGATTGAACATGGCAAGGGCCATTATTTTGATGAGATTGGCGGCTACCTTGAAGTCGATATCCTTGCGGACTCCTTCCATATGGCCAAAAAGGCTGTTCATGACCATATTCTCCGTATCCGGATTGATCCGGTAATCGGGCGGAAGCGCGGCTTTGAGCCTGGCTTGATCCTCGTCGGTCAGGTACTGGTAGATGCTGTCCTTGCTGAAGATGATCTTCCTGAGAAATTCCTTTGCCTCCGCTGTGGTCATCCTTTCCCTCTCGCCCAGCGTATCCATAAAGGACTCCTTGGCCCGGTCCCGCTGGTATTTGATGATCTCGCAGACGAACATCTCCTTGGAGGGGAAGAAGTTATAAAAGGTGCTTTTTCCAAGGCCTACGGCTTCTGTTACCTTTTCAACGGAGGCATGCGTCATACCATGCTTCTTGATAAGCTCAAACCCCGCGTCAAGCATTTTTATTTTTGCCTCTTCCCGTTCCTGCAGTGTAAAAATCTTAGGTGACATAAAAGAATATCCTCCTGGTAGTGAATGTTATTAAAAAATAAGCGACCATTATTTTATAATAGTCGCATTAACTATATAACATATTTTTCAAGCTGTCAATCAGGAATTAAAAGGCCGAATTCATGCTTTAGCTTACTGACATTACTTCATAACTAAAGGAATTGATAGCGGTGGCTTTTGCAGAT
>JAFADH010000190.1 GCA_023424995.1 Bacillota bacterium
CCAAAAGAAGCTAAAAAGGAGCCGAAAGAAGCTAAAAAGAAGCCGAAAGAAGCTAAAAAGAAGCCGAAAAGAGGAAGAAAAGAGGAAGAAAAGAGGAAGAAAAGAGGAAGAAAACGGGAGCTTGAAATTAGAAGGAATTTATATATTACTTGTACCGGAGGGCAGGAACAGGTGTGGGGGGACATACTTCACGGGAATGCCGGAAGAGTTGAAGACAATGCACTCTCAGCCTTGCGCGTAATGCGTGCCCGGGAATGGAGGCCGCTATGAGAATAAAAACATTAAGGATTTATAAAGCCCTGTCAAGAATCTCAAAGCCTGTTGCAGATGCAACCCATACCATATCGGAGATTGCTTTCTATGTGGTGGAAGCTGAAAGTGCAGGCGGGGTCACAGGACAGGGATATCTTCTATCCTTCCACTACTCGCCCAATGCGATTGAAGGGGCGCTGAAGGATATTAAGCGATTTATCGAAGACAGGGAATATAATATCTACCAGACCCAGGATATCCAGCATGACTATGAGCTTGAATCGGAGTATTTTGGTATCGGAGGGCTGCAGAGATGGGCGCTGGCTGTGGTGAATATCGCCCTCTGGGATGCTTATGCCAGGAGCTTAAGACAGCCGGTCTGGAGGCTGTTCGGCTGCCATTCCAGGAAGATACCGGTATATGGCAGCGGCGGATGGCTTTCTTATTCGGAGCAGGAGCTGGTGGAAGAGGTGACTGCCTATAAGAAGAGAGGCTTCCGGGCGGTTAAGATCAAGGTTGGTTCTCAGGACCCGGACCGTGATATCGCACGCCTGACAAAGGTCAGGGAAGCGGTGGGAAAAGATATCAATATCATGATGGATGCCAACCAGGGAATGGATGTTCCGTCTGCAATCAAGCTGATTAATGGAGTAGAACACCTGAATATCCACTGGTTCGAGGAACCTGTCGTAAATACGGATTTTGAAGGCTATGCCGCCATACGGGCAAAAACCAAAGTGTCACTGGCCATGGGAGAAAGGGAGTACAATACGGTGGCACTGAGGGAGCTGATCACAAGAAGAGCCATAGACCTCTGGCAGCCGGATATTGTCAGGCTGGGAGGAGTGGAGGAGTGGCTGCGGTCGGCAGCACTGGCCAACGCCTTTCATATTCCCGTGCTGCCTCATTATTACAAGGATTACGATGTACCGCTGCTGGCCACGGTCAGCAATCCCTACGGTGCGGAATCCTTTGACTGGATTGACGGGATCATCGACAACCAAATGGTCATTGATGACGGCTATGCCAGGCTGAGGGAAGGGAACGGATGGGGCTTTCATTTCCTGCACCAATATCTGAAGGAAGTGTAGCAAGCTTCCTGGAAAGTGTAGTCAGAAGAAAGTACAGCAAGCTTCCTGGAAAGTGTAATCTGAAAGAAGTACAGCAAGTGTTCTGGAAAGAGTAGCCTGGAGTAAGATAAGCTTCAGAATAGAACAAACGGAGGAATAATAGGAACATGAAAATAGTTAAATTTGAAACCTGGTGGGTAAAACGGGATAAATGCTTATTCGATGAAAAACGAAAAGGCGGCAGTACCATGGACTGGGATGTGGTAGTCCTGAGGCTGACCGCCGATAACGGGACACAGGGGATTGCAACGGCGCTGGCCGCCCGTTCCGGACTGGTAACCGAAAGCTATCTTCAGGATAATATAGCCCCCCTGCTTCTGGGACGGTCACCCTATGACCGGGAAGCGATCTGGCATGAATTGTGGAATATTGACCGTCATCTGACCTTCTTTCCGGTGTATCTTCCGGGGCCTGCGGACGTTGCCCTCTGGGATATGTGCGCAAAAGAAGCGGGTCTTCCCTTATACCGGTATTTGGGAGCCTTCAGGGAGAGCCTCCCGGTCTATGCCAGCGGATTATTTCATGAGACCCCGGAGGAGTATGTGAAGGAAGCCCTGTATTACCAGTCAAAAGGAATAAAGGGCTATAAAGCCCATCCGCCGGGCCCTTATGAGACGGACATGAAGATCCACCGGATGATCCGGGAGGCCGTGGGTCCGGAGATGAAGCTTATGAGCGACCCCGTAGCGGAATATACGCTGGAGGAAGCAATCCGGGTGGGCCGCCAGCTGGAACAACTGGATTATGAATGGCTGGAGGAGCCCTTCCGGGATTTTGAGCTTTCTAAATACAGCCGGCTCTGTGCCGCCCTGGACATACCGGTTGCGGCAACGGAGACCACCAGAGGCTGCCACTGGGGCGTAGCCCAGGTAATCGACCAAAAGGCGGCAGACATCGTAAGAGCGGATGTATCCTGGAAATGCGGCATAACCGGGACTCTGAAGATTTCCCATATGGCGGAGGCTTTCGGATTAAACTGTGAAATCCATACGACTACCATGAATTATATGGATCTGGCAAATCTGCATGTATCCTGCGCCATTCGCAATTGCAGGTATTTTGAGTATTTTGTACCGGAAGAGGATTTTATGTTCCCCATGGACACAAGGCTCCCCATTGACGGGAACGGTATGATTACAGTTCCCAAAAAGCCGGGTATCGGTGCGGAGCTTGATTGGGAGCTGATAAAAAGGTGCTGCGTATCCTATAAAGTAAAAGCTTTATAGAGGAAACGGCGGATAACATGATAATAAAGACAGACGATGATATGAGGTACGAGCATGTTTGATTTAACAGGAAAAACGGGAATTGTTACCGGGGCTTCCAGCGGCATAGGGCTTGGGATCGCCAAGGTGCTGGCGGAGGCAGGCGCCACGGTCTGCGCATTAAGCCGTTCCGGAGGCGTAAAGACGGAGGAGGCCTGTGTGCACAGCGGCATCCTGCATATTGCTGCCGATGTGTGCGATTATGCCGCTCTGGAAAGGATCACGACTGAGATCGGAGCGAAGGAAGGGCTTGATTTTCTGGTCAATAACGCCGGAATTACGATGAAATGCCGTGCAGAAGATTTCAAGGACGAGGATTTCGAGCAGATTCAGAGAGTGAATGTGAACAGTGTATTTAAGCTGTCCTGCCTGTGTTATCCTTATCTGAAGAAAGCCCCCCGCAGAGGAAGAATTATCAACATTACTTCCATGGCGGCACATCTGGGCTTCACCGGGGTCGTGCCCTACTGTGCCAGCAAAGGCGCTGTGCTGGCCATGACCAGAGGCCTTGCAGTGGAATGGGCCCAGGAGAATGTCAATGTCAATTCCATCGCGCCGGGATGGTTTCCTTCGGAAATGAGTAAAAAAGTCATGGATGAGGAGAGAAAAGGGAAAATTCTCTCCAGAATGCCGGTGCACCGGTTCGGAGATACGAGGGATATCGGAGCTATGGCGGCATTCCTGGTATCGGATGAGGCAGAGTATATCACGGGCCAGGATTATGCGGTGGACGGAGGGGCGCTGGCTTACGGGTATTAACAGTGAGAAATTCAGTATGCCATATTACGCAGGCCCGTATGATACCGGAATGCCGACCGGTGAAGTAAAAGAATATTTTGATATTTTTCAAACAGGAGATTAAATATTATGAGCATATGGAAAAACGAAGATGAATGCTTTGCCTTAATGAAGGAAAAGCTGTATACCCCGGTGGTGGGGGATATACTGGACAGTCTCGGATATTACCATCAGTTTCTTCCCCAGGAGATCCGTCCCTTAGAGCCATGGATGAAGCTGGCGGGCAAGGCCATGACGGTCCTTATGATCGATGTATACGGAGAGCAGAAAAAGCCCTTCGGATACCTGACAGAGTGTCTGGACCAGTTAAAGCCCAATGAGATCTATATTGCTGCGGGGGGAACCAAACGGTGCGCCTACTGGGGAGAACTACTGACTGCCACTGCCCGGACACGGGGAGCGGCAGGAGCGGTCCTGAACGGCTGGCACAGGGACACGCCCCAGGTATTGGAGCAGAAATGGCCGGTATTTTCCTGCGGCTGCTATGCGCAGGATTCCTCAGTCCGCACCCAGGTGGTGGATTTCCGCTGTCCCATTGAGATCGGACAGGCGACCGTCCGGGAGGGAGACCTGATCTTTGGTGATGTGGACGGTGTTATCGCCATTCCCAAAGAGGTTGCGGATATTGTGATCGAAAAGGCCTTGGAGAAAGCGGCAGGAGAAAAGGCGGTAAGGAAAGCCATCGAAAACGGAATGAGTGCCACGGCTGCATTTGAAAAATTCGGTATCCTTTAGGAGGAATACATGGAGAAAAGAAGAGTATTTCAGATTAATGAAGCGGATAATGTGGCGACTGCATTGGAGGAGCTGTCTCCGCATATACAGGTACGGCTTCTTGGTGATGCGAAGGAACCTTTTATCTCACCGGCGGAGCCTATCCCGGCAGGGCATAAGCTGGCACTGCGCAGGATTAATACCGGTGAGAAGATCATAAAGTATGGGGTCGTGATCGGACAGGCGATACAGGAGATCCCGAAAGGAGCATGGGTGCACCTGCATTGTATCCGGAGCCTGTATGATGAGCGTTCGGGACATCTGGATACGGTGACGGGAGCACCGAAGGATATCAGCTATGAATAGGAGAGAAGCAGAGCGCCGTTGGTTGGGATATGCCAGGAAAAACGGGCTCCCGGGAATCAGGAATAAGGTGCTGGTGATCTATACGGTGGAATGTGCCTCCTTTGTCGCCAAAGAAATCGTACGCCTCTCCGGCAATCCGGAGGTAGAGGTGATCGGCTTTTCCGGCTGTACGGATAATGAATATGCCGTCCGTCTTCTGATCTCCATGATCCGGCATCCGAATGTGGGAGCGGTCCTGACGGTGGGCCTTGGCTGTGAATATGTCCAGCCGGAATGGCTGGCGGATATCGCAGCGAAGGAGGAAAAGCCGTCGGCCTGGATGTTTATCCAGAAGGAAGGGGGAACAAAGCCCGCCGTCAGCCGGGGACTGGATCATGTGAATGCCATGCTGAAAGTCCTTGCGGACACACCCCGTGTGACCATGGGCATGAAGGATCTGGTTATCGGCGCAGAATGCGGAGGAAGCGATTATACCAGCGGACTGGCGGGTAATGCTATCGTAGGGCGGTTCTTCGACAAGCTTGTGGATATGGGCGGAACTGCGATCTTTGAAGAAATCGTAGAGGCCATAGGGCTGTCTGACCTGCTGGAACAGCGTGGCGCGTCGGCTCAGGCAAGAGAGGAAATACGGGCCACCTATCATAAGGCGCTGGAATATTGCAAATCGGTACGCCAGTATTCGGTCAGTCCGGGGAATTTTGCCGGGGGTTTGTCCACTATCGAAGAAAAGAGTATGGGAGCCGTCATAAAAAGCGGAACCAGGCCGATTCAAGGCGTGATAAAGGTGGGCTGCAGGACCGGGGCGCCGGGGCTGTGGCTGCTGGATTCCACGCCGGATCCCTACTGGATGCAGTTCGGAATAACAAATCCCAATGACAATGAGGGACTCATGGATCTGATCTCCTGCGGCAGCCATATGGTACTGCTGGTCACAGGAAGAGGAAATGTGGTAGGCAGCGCCGTGGCCCCCTGCATCAAGATAACAGGAAACAGCCTGACCTACCGAAGAATGTCCGGGGACATGGACTTCAATGCAGGACCGGTACTGGACGGTACCCTGTCACAGGAGGAACTGGCCTTTCAATTGGCGTCACTTGCGGCTGATATTGCGGCAGGCGGCTTGACCAAGGGCGAGGAATTGGGGCATAAGGAGTATTTTATTCCCTACAAATATCAGGAAAAAACAGTTATATTACCGTGCCGGGACAGCTCCGGCGAAGAGGAGGAGACATGCTAGATACGGCGGCATTATATTCATTAAAGGGACGGACCGCAATTGTAACGGGCGGGTCCACAGGACTGGGGCTTGCCATTACCCGGTGTCTTATACAGGCGGGAGCAAAGGTTGTGGTTTTAAGTATTGAGAGCAGGGAGCAGGGAGAGGCGGCACTGGCTGAATTCGGCGGGCAGGCGGTATTCTACCGGTTCAATGTAACGGATACGGAGCATGCACAGGCCATGGCAGAACGTATCCTGTCAGAACAGGGACCTGTGGGCATATTGGTGAACAATGCGGGAAACCATTGCAAAAAGCCCATAGAGGAGATGACGGTTGCCGAATACAAGGAGGTGCTGGAGGTGCATCTTGTGGGAGCCTTTGCATTGACCAGGGCATTCGTACCCCATATGAAGGAAAACAGAAACGGCAGCATCTTATTCATGGCAAGTATGACCAGCTATATCGGACAGCCCTATGTGGCGGGCTATTCCACGGCGAAAGCCGGCTATCTGGGCCTGGTGCATACGCTTTGCACCGAGCTTGGAGGCTATGGTATCCGGGTGAACGCCATAGCACCGGGCTGGATCGATACGCCCATGTTTCATAAAGCCGTTGACAGGGACGAACCCAGGCTGAACAAGATCCTGGGGCGGATTCCCATGGGAAAGGTCGGGGACCCCGTGGATATCGGCACGGCAGCTGCATTTCTGTGCAGTGATGCGGCAAAATATATCAGCGGCGTATGCCTTCCGGTTGACGGCGGCGCGCTGATTGGATTTTAAATAAACGTCGTCCCCTGTTATTTGGGATGCGGGCCTTGCGGCATCATGTCCGGAGGCTGAAGAATGATTGACCCGGCGCAGAACAGATGCACGGGAACGGAGGCAATTATGGGAAAATTTCAGGAAACATTATTTTTAAGCAACGGGACCGGAAGGCGTCTGTATGAGTCGTATGCAAGGGATCTTCCGATTATCGATTACCACTGCCATCTGCTTCCGGAGGAGATATACGGGAACAGGGAGTTTGAAGACCTTGGGGAGATGTGGCTTGCCCATGACCATTATAAATGGAGAGCCATGCGTACTTTTGGAATTGAGGAAAGATATATTACCGGAGATGCGGGTTATTATGAAAAGTATCTGGAATTTGCAAAGATCCTTCCGCAGCTTATAGGAAACCCCATCTATATATGGTGTGCGTTGGAATTGAAGCGTTTTTTCGGAATCGACGAGCCCTTGTGCACGGAGAATGCGGATGCCGTCTACCGTAAAACAAAAGAAATGATTAAGGAAAAGCATATGACTCCCCGCTGGTGCATGGAGGTATCGAAGGTAGAGCTCGTATGTACGACGGAGGACCCGGTGGACACGCTTTCTTACCATTTTAAGATGCGGGAGGATGCATCCGTTAAGACAAGAATCCTGTCCGCCTTCCGGCCGGACAAGGCCTTCTATTGTGAAAAGGCTGCCTTCCGGTCCTATATTCCCCTCTTATCCTCGGCCTCCGGTGTTAGGGTCAGGGATTTTGATACCATGCTTCTTGCGCTTGAGAAACGGCTGGAATACTTTAAGACCCTTGGTACAAGGATCAGCGATAACGGAATAGAGGATTTTAGCTGGCAGGAGTATACCGGGGAGGAGCTGGATGCCATCTTCATTAAAGCCATGGAGGGACGTGCGCTGAGCCCGATTGAAACCGCAAAATACCGCAGTGCATTTCTTGCGGGAATAGCAGAGCTCTACCATAAGCATAGCTTTATCATGCAGCTTCATATCGGCACTTACCAGGGGGCGAACAGGAGCGGAGAAGCAGGCATCGGCGCGGCCTGCGGCTTTGACTGTACGGATGATACGACCTCCGTCAAAAGCGTGGGAGCCCTGCTGGACTGCCTGACCAAAGCAAAGGTGCTTCCGAAGACGATTCTGTATCCGCTGAATCCGGCTCAGATTGAGACCTTTGCCATTCTGGCGGCAGGCTTTTGCGAAGGCGGGACCAAAGCAAAGGTACAGCTTGGAGCACCCTGGTGGTTTAATGACCAGGCATATGGCATCATGCGCCAGTTCGAAGCGGTTGCAAGCCTGTATCCGGTCAGTCTGTCGGTGGGCATGCTGACGGACAGCAGGAGCTTTCTCAGCTATCCCAGGCACGAGCTTTACCGCAGGGTGCTCTGCAACTATTTGGGCACGCTTGTGGAACGGGGAGAATATTTTTCGGAGGAAAAAGAGCTTAAGAGGATCATTGAAAATATCTGCTACTATAATGCCAGGGAATTTTTCGGCCTGTAAGCAATACGTAAGGACAGGTATTAACTCTCTCCGTTTTTTGCCGGAATATATGACCGCACTCGGGTACGGAAACAGCAAAAAACATATTTCTTTATAAATTTATCTTGTTTATCCCGTATAACAGGTGTATATTGTAAAATTATAAAGTTAATTCGGGTATCATAAGCCATCTGTAAAATAACAGGATGAATCTGTATTATACACACAGATTCATCTCTTTCTATAAATCTGGCTTATAGCACCTGAATCAAAGTTATTTTAATGTACGAAAGGGTGATATCTATGGGAAAGATCCCAACCAGGGAAGAAGCCTGGGAACTGTTGAACGAATATAATAAGGATGAATTCCATCTGAAGCATGCCAGGATCGTAGAAGGCGCCATGCGATACTTCGCCAGGGAGCTTGGCTATGGCGGTGAGGAAGAGTTCTGGGGAATCGTGGGACTTCTGCACGATCTGGACTTTGGAATGTATCCTCAGGAGCACTGCATCAAGCTCCAGGAGATCATGAGGGAAAGAGGAATCGATGAGCGTATCCTGCATGCTACGGCCAGCCATGGCTATGCCCTTACGGTTGATATCAAGCCGGAGCATGAGATGGAGAAGGTTCTATATGCAGTGGACGAGCTTACGGGTCTGATCGGTGCCGTAGCAATCATGCGTCCCTCCAAAAGCACCATGGATCTTGAATTGTCCTCCGTGAAGAAGAAATATAAGACACCGAAATTTGCCGCCGGGTGCTCCAGAGAGGTAATTGAGAGGGGAGCCGGGATGCTGGGCTGGGAATTGGAGGATCTGATTCAAAGGACAATACTGGCATTGCGGGAAGTAGAACAAACCACCGGGCTGGTGTGAAGCTTCCGCGGGATTAATGAAGTTTCCATGGGGAGCAGGCCGGAATGGACTTTGGACAAGATGTAAAATACAAATGTGTCTACGGTTATGGGTACATTATATACAAAACACAAAATGTAATATAAAACACAAAATAAAGGAAATGCATGGGAACAGGAGAAAATCATGATTGGATTAGGAACACTTGGCAACATGGGGCTGATCATAGTCGGCAGCGTTATTGGATTACTGATTAAGGGAGGCTTAAAAAAGAAGTTCCAGGATACGGTGATCAATGCGCTGGGGCTTGCCGTTATGTTTATCGGTATCAGCGGGGCACTTCAGGGAATATTTATTGTGGAAGAAGGCGGTCTCGGTACTGCGAATATTATGCTGATCATTGTATCCCTTGCCATCGGTTCCTTCTTCGGCGAATGGATTGATATAGAAAAAAGGCTGGACCATGCAGGTGAATTCCTTAAGAACGCCCTCAAGGTAAAGGGGGAGAGAGGACAGAATTTCGTAGAAGGCTTTGTGAGCAGCTCCCTGCTCTTCTGCGTGGGAGCCATGGCAATCATAGGGGCTCTGCAGGACGGGCTGTCCGGTGATCCTTCCATGCTGCTGGCAAAAGGCTTCATCGACGGAACCTGTGCCATATTCTTTACCTCGACCCTGGGTATCGGTGTATTATTCTCCATATTGCCTTTGGGAATATATCAGGGCATCATTACATTGTCAGCAAAGTACATCGAACCTTACCTTACGGACCAGATGATATCAAATGTATCCTGTATCGGTTCCATCCTGATCTTCGGTATTGGAATTAACATGATCTTCGGCAAGAAAATTAAATGCGGCAACCTGCTGCCGGCTGTACTGATACCTATTATATATGAATTCCTCATGAAGCTGTTCTGAAGTTTAACATATGTAAAGGCTGCAATTATATGCAGGATTGTAATGATTTTCCTGTTTCTTGGTATTTCTCATATGATTGGGAAAGAAAGTATGGAAACAAAAGCAGCGGAGCTTGTATCAATTGGCACGGGCGGGGCCGCCGGCCTGGTAAAAGGAAATATGGCAAAGGAATGAATATGAATGTATATGCATGCATATTCATTTTTTTATGCAAATATCTGCTGACCTTATTGACAATACAAGTATAATTGTATACAATAAAACAAATTTAAAAGAATGATGAAATGGAGACCGTTGCATATGGATCAAAGAAAAGTATTTATCAACCCACACAACAATCTGTTACAGCTGGAAGAACCGATTTATCAGCTGGTGGATGTGGAACAACCGAACACTTTCCGTAATCTGTTCCCTTATGATGAGATACCTAAGATTGCCTTCAATGACCGGATTGTACCTCATAATCTGCCGGAGGAGATATTTATTACCGATACAACCTTCCGGGACGGACAGCAATCCAGGGAACCTTATAAGACGGAGCATATTGTAGCGATCTTTGATTATCTTCACCGTCTGGGAGGGCAGAAGGGCCTGATCCGTCAGAGTGAATTTTTCCTATATAGCAAGAAGGACCGTGATGCTGTCTATAAATGTATGGAGAGAGGATACCAGTTCCCGGAAGTAACCTCCTGGATCAGAGCCAGTAAGTCGGATTTTCAGCTGGTAAAGGAAATAGGCATGAAGGAGACCGGAATTCTGGTAAGCTGCTCCGATTACCATATCTTCTATAAGATGAAGATGACCAGGAAGGAAGCCATGAACCATTATCTCAGTGTGGTCCGGGAATGTCTCGACACCGGCATCGCCGCCAGGTGTCACCTGGAGGATATCACGCGTTCCGATATCCACGGCTTTGTGATTCCTTTCTGCCGTGAGTTGATGAAGCTCAGCAAGATATATAATATTCCGGTTAAGATCAGGGCCTGCGATACCATGGGTTATGGTGTCAATTTCGCGGGTGCTGTGATTCCCAGATCGGTACAGGGTATCATCTACGGTATCATAACTCATGCGGGAGTACCTTCCAGATGGCTGGAATGGCATGGACACAATGATTTCTATAAAGCGGTTACCAACTCTACGACAGCATGGCTATACGGTGCCGGCGGAGTTAACTGCTCCCTGTTCGGCATCGGTGAGAGAACCGGTAATACTCCGCTGGAGGCCATGGTATTCGAATATGCCCAGTTAAAGGGTACTTTGGATGGTATGGATACCACGGTGGTTACGGAGCTTGCGGAATACTTTGAGAAGGAGATCGGATACAGGGTTCCCTCCAGAACACCTTTCGTAGGGAAGAATTTTAATGTGACCCGTGCCGGAATCCATGCCGACGGGCTTCTTAAGAACGAAGAGATCTATAATATATTCGATACTGAGAAATTCCTGAACCGTCCTGTTCTGGTGGCTGTGTCCAACACCTCCGGCCTGGCGGGTATCGCTCATTGGATCAACACCTTCTATAAATTAAAGGGTGAGAAGGCAGTGGATAAGGCGAACCCTATCGTACATAAAATCAAAGACTGGGTCGACACGGAATATGAAAGCGGCCGTGTGACTGTAATAACCGATGACGAATTAATCGCAGTGATCGGCCGGGCGGAAGAAGAGCTTGGGATTTGTCTTATTAACAATCAGCTATAGATTGACAAGAATCGCATTACAGAATACAATAATAGGTGGTGCGGCTATATGGGAATAAAGTTCTCCGGAATGCTGTATTCAAGAAGAGAATTATTAAGCATATGCCGTCCGGGAATGCCGTACAAAGCATTCCGGTGACAGGATACAAAGACAGAATGATGCCCGGAGCATGGGTGAATTTGGAGGTAGACATGGGATTGGATGAAAGAATAGAGGCGGCCAAAGAGAAATTCGGACAGCTGCTGGCACAACAGCTGCAAAGAGTTGAGGACATGAAATCTCAGGGAGATTTCGTTAATTATAAAACCTTGGATAAGGTTATCGTGGGAGTCTGCGGCGGTGATGGAATCGGGCCTGCAATTACGGCTCAGGCACAGAGGATTCTGGAATATCTGCTGAAGGAGGATATTAAGGCAGGGAAGATAGAATTCCGTATAATCGACGGCTTGACTATCGAAAGAAGGGCAGAGGAGAATGCAGCCATACCGCCTGCTGTTCTGGAGGAGATAAAGAGATGCCATGTTATACTGAAAGGCCCTACCACCACACCGAGAAAGGGTGATCCGTGGCCCAATGTGGAGAGTGCCAATGTTGCAATGAGAAAGGAATTGGACCTGTTTGCCAACGTAAGGCCGGTCCGTATCCCGGAACAGGGCATCGACTGGACCTTCTACCGTGAGAATACGGAAGGAGCATATGCAGTCGGAAGCCAGGGAGTCCATGTGACCGAAGACCTTGGGGTGGACTTTACGGTTACCACGACTCAGGGAACGGAACGGATCATCAGAGCAGCTTTTGAATTTGCAAAGGCAAATGGTAAGACAAGGGTTACGGCTGTAACGAAAGCGAACATAATAAAGACCACGGACGGCAAGTTCCTGGATATCTTCCGGGAGATTGCGGGGGAATATCCGGAGATTACTGCAGATGACTGGTACATCGATATCATGACTGCAAAGCTGGTGGATGAGAAAAGAAGAACGGATTTCCAGGTGGTGGTTCTCCCCAATCTGTACGGTGATATCATTACGGATGAGGCGGCTGAATTCCAGGGCGGTGTAGGTACTGCGGGAAGTGCCAATATCGGCAAGAGATATGCCATGTTCGAAGCGATTCACGGTTCTGCGCCCCGTATGGTGCAGGAAGGCAGGGATATCTATGCGGATCCCTGCAGTATGATCCGTGCAGGCGCCATGCTTCTGGCACATATCGGTTATACAAAAGAAGCCGGGGAGCTTTACCGTGCTCTTGATATCTGCACCGTAACGGAGCGTAAGGTGGTAACTACCGGACGCGATACCGGTGCTACCGGCGCACAGTTTGCGGATTATATCCTGCAAACGGTAGAAGCCCTGTCTTCGCGGTAAGCAGCAGGAGTTAATGAATTATTACGAATGGGAGGTTAATTCCTTGGAAGATTTTAATCTTCAAAAAGAGGTGTCGGACCGTTATTCCCTGCGGGGAAGAGTCTTTAACAAGCTGCGGGAGGATATCTTAGCCGGCGTGTATCGTGAGAATGAGGAATTAAAGGAGAACACGATCGGAATTGAGCTTGGCGTCAGCCGTACTCCGGTCAGGGAGGCCCTGCGCCAGCTGGAGCTGGAAGGCCTGGTAACCATGATACCGAATAAGGGTGCATATGTTACAGGGATCACATCAAAGGATATTCACGATATCTATATGATACGTTCCTACCTGGAAGGGCTCTGTGCAAGGTGGGCCTGTGAGAATATTACAGATTCCCAGATCGAAGCTCTGGAGGAAGCCCTGTACTTATCCGATTTTCATGCAGGGCGCGGACATAACGGGCAGCTGGTGGAACTGGATAATAAGTTCCATGAGCTGATATATAAAGCTTCGGGAAGCAAGATACTGAATCATATGTTATCGGATTTTCACCATTATGTTGAGAGAGTACGCAAGATAACACTTGCTGTTCCCGACCGGGCTGCAAAGGCACGTGAGGAGCATGCCGCCATTCTTGATGCGATCAGAAAGCGTGACGGGAATCTTGCCGAGAAATTAGCCCATGAACATATCATTAACTCTATGAAGAACCTGACGGAACGCGGTTTATAGCTGGATTATCCTGCCGTATGCAGCCGTTGTTTTATTGAAGAATAAGATACCTCTCAAAATTACATCCGCCGGATTGGGGGGTGTTATTTGCGGGAGGTATTATTTTGTTTAAAATAATGTGAAATGCCATTGACAACCGCGAATTTATAGTATATTATTATGGTATGTAATCGGTTGCAGATGAATTTAATTGTTCATTTTTATTTTTTACATAATGTGTAATCGGTTACATAAAATTAAATAGGAGGAAGGGTTATGAACAAAATTATGTCAAACAAATTAATAAGCCTCGTACTGATTTTTTCATTGCTGGTTATGGTAATCACCGGCTGCAGCAAGAAATCGGATGACCAGGGGAATACCACGCCCACAGTTGCGCCTACAAAGTCAGCAGAACAGCCGGATGCAACGGAGGCTCCTACCGATGGACCTGCCGAGACAAAGATTTTGCGCTGGGGTACGCACTGGGTTGCAGGATTGGATCCGAATTATACAGATCCTACGACCGGCGAATATACCATGAGTGAAGCCGACAGACAGGCCGCTCTTGCAGGACTTGCGGCAGCAAAGGAACAGCTGAATGTTGAGGTGGAATTCATTCAGTGGGCAACCGACGTAAGAAGCGAATTAATCACAAGTGTACTTGCCAACAATCCGGTTGCGGACATCGTACTTATGTGGGGCGGCTCAGAGAATACGATTCTTTCACAGAACATCTTACAGCCTCTGGACGAATATGTGGATCTATTCGCAGAACCGGAGTACTCCTGGATGCTTTATGATAAGATGTACGGACATAACTATTTCTTAACGAGCAAGCAGGCATTCATCCCCAGATGGCCGTTGATATATAATGCGACCTTAATTGAGAAAGTTGACTCCTTAAAGGATGCAAGCGGCAGGACTATCTACCCTACGGATCTGTTCCTGGACGGACAATGGACCTGGAGTACCTTTAAGGATTACTTGTCAAAGATCCAGACTTATTATGCCAATACGGCAGCCCCGGAAGGGACCTTCTATAAGACAGTGCAGGCATATGAGACAGACCACCGCTTCGCAGGACTTTCCGCCATGTTCGCAGCAGGCGGAAGCATCTATGGCGGTAACGGCGTAGAAGCAGATTCCCCTGCTACGCTGTCCGCAATGGCATATATAAAGGAGCTTATGGATGCGGGCGTCATGGTGGAGTGTAATTTATATGATGACGGCTATACTCCTGAGTGGTGCCGCGGTGCCAGTGATTTACGTGCCGGCGGTTCGGTCTTCACGGATAATCCCGACTGGTGGATCGCCGATACCTCTTCCGTAGCAGCAGAACGGGGCGAATCCATCGGTATCGTTCCCTGGCCGAGACCGGACAGCATGGCTCTTGACGACCCGAATTACCGCCAGGTATTAACGGTAGGCGACAGTATCGGTATTCTCAAGGGTGTTGATGCGGAGACAACCGAGCTTTCCCTTGAATTCTTAAAGGTATTTTATAATACATACTATAAGACCTTAGCAGGTGTCGACAGTGTTCTTGAATACAAGAACAAGATGGCGACCGAGCAGGCTACAGCCTTTGGCTTTGATATCTTCAATGAGACCTATGGGGATGATCTTCTGGAGACCTTCCAGTATGTGGCCAATCAGACGCTTCCTAATGATAACTCCGATCTGCTTGGCTTCAGAGTCATCTGGGATGATATCTTCGGCAAGTCCTTATACGGCGTGGACGGCTTTGCTTCCTATGAAGTAGCCATAGCTGCCAACAAGGACCTGTTTACAAGCAAGGCTTCACAGATGGAGGCTATCCTTTCAAGTGATGAGATCAGGGATAATATCGCACCGGAATTTTCTTTGACCGCCCCTGTTGTAATCGCAGCCGGAACGGATCCTGCAGCCATTAACTTCTACGATTATGTGGCCATTGCGGATGCTGTCGACGGAACTCTGGATGCCACAGCAGCAGCTTATGACTTTTCAACCGTGGACTTTAACAAGGTAGGCACTTATGGCGACGGCCTGCAGGTGAAGATGGCGGATAAGTCCGGTAATGAAGGCAGCTTTAAGACAGCGGTTATTGTATACAATCCGGACAATAAGACCGCCCCTGTTATCACACCGGCAGAAGGCTACCGTAC
>JAFADH010000205.1 GCA_023424995.1 Bacillota bacterium
GCCCGCTTCCGTGCGTCGCCGGCCTTGTCCTTCAGGGGCGGAAAGTGTAGCGAGCCAAAGCCGAGCGCGGAGACCAGCCAGCCCAGTTTCCCGAATTGCCGGTATTGCATAATTCCTCATCCTCCTCCCGGTCTCATTAAAATGAGACTAGTTTAATTTGATACTAATATTATTATATGCCGTAATTTGAATATTGTCAATAGGTGGCAAATAAAAAATTACGGGGGAAACTGCGCGGCGTTACTGCTCACATGCGCTTCATTTTCAAGGACGGGGCTGTAATGAGAGTGTAACTCGTTTAGGTAACTAAAAGCGAAAATACGATACACAAAATCACTAATACGACCACAATTTATCAAAAGAAGTCGATTGAGTAAAGGCGATGGACTTCTTTTATTTTGTCGATAAAACAGCAGACGCACTATTGCTACAAAAACTTATGTATTGAGATTGTAGTGATAATTGTGTAATGGTATACTTATCAAATAACGTATCCTTCCATTATGGTTTATATATCGGGGATAATAGGTGAATAGCTTTAAAAATAAATAATTAAACGGCAAATTTGTGCTGACACTCAAATTCGCGGGTATCGGCAGCATGGAGGATTACTGTGAGAATAGAGAACAGGGAGTATCGGTTGTGGGATTTTTTCAAAATTCCACTAATTATTTCACCGGGAATGACTTCTTTGCGAGTGACAGATAAAGTTGTCTACGCATTGATACCATCCCTGCAAGTGTTGGCGACAGCAAATTTTATCGACACTGCCATCAGTATATTTAATGGACAAGCGGAAAGAGGCAAAATCGTCCTGCCGCTGATATGGATTCTTCTGCTTATTTCACATCAGTACATAACCTTCGCTCTCATGGGGCTGGTTAGATCAAAGATGAATATAAACTTAACAGAAGCCTTTCGTACTGCTGTTACTGAGAAACGCATCATGCTGGAATACCGCCATCTGGAAAACAACGAAACATGGGACTTAATTGAACGGGTAGGCAAAGACCCTGCCGAACGGTTAAGCGGCGGTTTTGATATTTTGCTGCGGATGGCCGACATGTTCGTCCGTGTTGGCTCTATAATGCTTGTATTGGTGGTTCAAGTATGGTGGGCGGCATTGGTAATCCTTGCCATCTCAATTCCGCTATTTTGGCTGGCTGTCAGAAGCGGTAAAGCGAATTATGAAGCTTCTAAAGAAGCGGCGAAATATACTCGCCGTGCGCAATATCTTCGAGGTGTACTTACAGAGCGTGACAACGTGGAAGAACGGGCGTTGTTTGCTTATTCGGACGAACTTAACAAGCGGTATTATGAAAAGTATTCTGCCGCTTACAAAATCAATCTGAAAGCCCAGCGAAGCCGCTTTATAAAAATGAAAAGCGCCAGCCTGATTACGGTGCTGATTTCTGTTTTAATCGCCGGTGTGCTTATTGCTCCATTGGGTTCCGGTGAAATCAGTATCGGTATGTTCATGGGATTTGTGACAGCTACCTTTGGATTAGCGCAGATGATGTCTTGGGAGCTGACACACATCACAAGCGAATTAGCCAATCATCGTGAGTATCTGCGTGATTTGACCGCTTTCGGCAAACTCTCCGAAACACCGGGTGCGGCAAACTTACCGGCCATCCGTATATCCGAGCCGGAGAGTATTGAGTTTCGCGGAGTATCCTTTGCTTATCCCGGCACAGAGGTAATGATTCTTAAAAACCTCAACCTCAAATTATTTACTAAAAAGCATTATGCTTTTGTCGGTGTCAATGGCGCTGGAAAGACAACGCTTACCAAGCTTTTAACAGGCTTATATGATAATTACGACGGAGATATCCTCATTGACGGAAAAAATCTCCGCGACTTTACGCAATCAGAATTGAAAGCGCTGTTCTCGGTGGTGTATCAGGATTTCGCCAAATACCAAATTCCCATGAATGACAGTATCGGTATCGGAGACCTCCACGCTATTTCAGAAGAAACTGTAGCTAACGCAGTTAATATACTTGGACTTGACGTGGCGGTGTCGGGACTGCCGGAAAGATCAAATACGCCGCTGGGAAAGATTAAGGAGAAAGGCGTTGATTTGTCGGGCGGTGAGTGGCAACGGGTAGCTATCGCCCGATCCCTTGTAAGCCGTGCTCCGATACATATTTTAGATGAGCCTGCCGCTGCCCTTGATCCGATTGCCGAGAGCGAAGTATACGAGTTGTTTGGCAAAATAAGCAAAGGTAAGTCCACAATTTTTATTACTCACCGATTAGGAGCAGCCCGGCTGGCCGATGAGATTTTTGTTATTGCCGGCGGTTGTGTGGCGGAACAGGGTACGCACAAGGAACTGATGGATAGGGGCGGTATTTACGCTGAGATGTTCGAGGCGCAGAGAGGATGGTATGCTTGAAAACCGAAAAATACAAAACGTCCAAAAGTATAAATATCTTTCAAGCCTTTATTGAAATATTACCGAAAATCATAAAAGTATCCCCGATCATCTTTCTGTGCGGTTTCTTTCTTAATGTAATTGACGGAATAATTGCCGGGCTGATAGCTCCTGCCACACAGCGATTTTTAGACCGTGCCGCCGATTTTGCTGCCAATAAGCACGGAATAATGACAGTAATTTCGGCAATGGTTGTATGGGGAGCTATGCACGTCATCTGGCAGACTCTAAATGGTATAGCTTACTTCATGAATATGATGTACCTGCGTAAAGCCGAAGGTTCTTTATCGACGGAAATCCATGAAAAGATGAGTCATATTGCGCCGATCTGCTTTGAAAACCCACACCTGCTTGATGATATCAATAAAGCGGAACAGGGTAAAAATAGCGCTGCATTATTTGTGAACTCAATTTTACTTACGTTCAATGTTCATATTCCATACTTTGGGGTTATGGCGATTTATTTGTATTCTATTAATCCAATATTGGCAGTTTCATTGTTGCTGGTCTTTACGCCCACATTGCTTACCCAGATTTTACGGGCTAAAATATTCGCTAAGGCAGAGGATGCGGCAGCGCCGGTCCGCCGGGAATTTAACTACTATGAAAACTGTATGACGGGGCGTGAATACTTTAAGGAAACCCGGATGTTAGGTGCATTTGCCTATTTCAAAAAGCTGTATACGGACTCTTTATCACTGTTAAATAAATTAACACTTCGGGCCTCTGTTAAGTCAGATATGGCTGAACTTGGAATGAAGCTGCTGTCATTGGGCGGTTATATCGGTATTCTGCTGTTATTGCTTAATTCATTAATGGATGGAGAAGTAAGCGTCGGCGCTTTTACCGCAATATTCAGCTCAATAGGTCAGATGTTCTCCCGTATGGAAGAAGTGATTTGCAAGCATTATGGCAATGTCGCCCGCAACTTCGGCATGGTTCGGAATTATTTAAGCTTTTTACATATGCCCGAGCGTGAAGGCGCAGACGTTGCGTTGCCGGAGGACGTTAATATTTCATTGCACAATGTATCTTTTTCCTATCCGGGAGCAAAGCAGAAAGCGGTGGATACGGTATCGCTGAATATCAGAAATGGCGAGACCGTCGCCGTAGTGGGAGAAAACGGTTCGGGAAAAACTACCTTGGTGCGCTTGATTACCGGATTGTATCTGCCGGACGAGGGTGATGTGCTATACGGCGAAAGTGATACTAAAACCGTGTCCGCCTCTTCGTTGTTCAAAAAGATTTCGGCTGTATTCCAAAAATATCAAAGATATCAGATGACCTTGCGTGAAAATATTGGTATCAGTGATGTAAATGAGACGACGGACGATGATAGACTGGGAGAAGTATGTAAGCAAGCCGGTATCGACAAGAGTAACGGCAGTTTTGCCAATGGCTATGAAACCATGCTGTCACGTGAATTTGACGGTGTGGATTTATCCGGAGGCCAATGGCAGCGGGTAGCAATCGCACGAAGCTTTTTCCGTACCCATCAGATTGTTGTACTGGATGAGCCTACGGCAGCTATCGACCCGATTGAGGAAACGAAGATATACAACCGCTTTGCCGAGATTTCCAAAGATAAGACGGCTATCATCGTCACGCACCGGCTTGGCTCGGTGAAATTAGCTGACAGGATTCTGGTAATGAAACAGGGCATGCTGGCTGAGCAAGGCACTCATACGGAGCTAATGGATATTAACGGTGAATATGCTCGATTGTACAAGTCACAGGAGCAGTGGTACATTGCATAGCAAAACCTGTCGATGTTGATATTTCGGTAGGTTTTTGCTATAGTAAAGCAATGAATATTATTTATATTTAAGGAGGGTTCCGGTATGGACAAGAAGTCTGTTTATAAAACAAACAGCTTCTATTGGGATACAAAAGGCAATGATTTTTTAGGAGCCATCGTGCTTCCTTTTTATGGAGCATGTGTCTCAGAAGAAAAATGCCGACTTTTTGGTGATGTCTCAGGTAAAAAGATGTTAGAGATAGGCTGTGGAAATGGCCAATCCTTGCAATATCAGGGAGAGCGAAAAGCATCAGAACTATGGGGTATGGATATATCAGAAAAACAAATCGGAAAGGCAAAGCAGCATTTGACGGCGTGCGGTCTTTCAGCAAAATTGATCTGTTCTCCCATGGAAGAAGAATGCGGCATACCCTCGGACTATTTTGATTTTGTTTATTCAATCTACGCCATAGGCTGGACAACCGACCTTGATGGTACTTTTTGCCGGATCGCTTCTTACTTAAAAAAAGACGGCGTATTTATTTTCAGCTGGTCTCATCCTATACACAAATGTGTTGTTAAGGAAAATGATATGCTTGTTTTTAAAAAATGTTATTTCGATGAATCTTGGTATTCGGCAGCTCCTGAGCTTTGTCAAGGAACGCTGACCTTGTCGGACCGTAAACTGTCGACCTATATAAATACGCTGGCAAAAGCGGGATTTGTCATTGAACAAATGATTGAGCAATCTGATGATGATATTATACAATCGTGGGACAGTAACAGTGATTTTGCAAAAAGAGCAAAAATGTTTCCTTTAACTTTTGTAATCAAAGCAAGAAAACTATAAGCCAAACAGCGAAAAAAGCTTCCGTAGCCACGCATAGCTCCAGAAGCTTTTTTCATTTGTTACAACCTATGCCGTACGATTATTCATCAACGCTGTGCACGTTGATTTTGAGATTTATGAGATCCGCCGACTTCGCTTCTATCCACTTACAAATCGCTTCTTCAGAGAATAAGGTGTCCCCAAATATCGCTTTATCCGGGCTGAATATGATTTCCGTTCCCGATGTGCATACCGCATCACTGATGCGCAGGTCATGTTGAGCAATGCCTCGAACATAATCTTGTTGAAATTGATTGCCGTCCCTGTTAACGGTAATCTGCAAAGCATCACACAGTGAATTAACGGTCTGCAGACCGGCCTGAGTGAGATCTCCCATTTGGCTGTACTCCGCATTTGTTATCGGACTTCCTGCCAGAATTTTATCCATTACGGCTTTGCTTGCGTGCAAATCCTTGGACAAGGGCAGACCTCTTCCATTATCGGTGATTTTTACCCTGTTACCGGACAAAAGCGTAACACCGATTTTTGTACAATACCCTGTTCTGGCCTCGTCAAGAGAAATTTCAAGTACTTCAAAAATAAGCTGATGCATATTGTGCTGTAAATCCATTGTGTCCAGTGCCTCCATACCGATCCTCCTATTTGAAATGTTTGGTACTGAATACGCAGGCACAGTGTAAGAAGTAAGAAACTTCCTGACCGTGCTTGGCGTTGAGCCGAAAAGCTGTGTAAAGGAGCGTGTAAATCCTTCGTGTGACTCAAATGAATACAACAGCGCTACATCAAGGACTTTGTGCCCTTCCAGCAGTGAAGCGACAGCATGCTGCAGCTTGCGGATTCGGATATAACCGGTAACCGGCATTCCCATGGCTTCTGAAAACAGCCTGCTAAAATAAAAAGGACTGTATCCGGCTATTTCTGATAAATCACATAAAATGATTTTCTGCTGTATATGGGTATCAACATAAGCTAATACCTTTTCCAGGGTTTCGTTATTCATACACGTTCACCTCACATTGATATTATAACATTGGTTCTATCCATGTTCTTGACTTCATATATCATAAATTGATTTTATAACAAAAGCGAAAGAGCCGCGGGCTGGATAATGGAAGGAAGTTAATATTCGGCAGCATTTTTTTGAAATGTCTGAACATTAATATCGTTTCTCTTATTAAATTTAGCATATTTTTTAACCTATATTCCCATATTTTTGATATAATAGGGATAAAGAAAATTTATGTTTTGTTCGGAGGGGAAAAATGGTAAACGAGATATTTAACCTGTACAAAGAAACCATACCGGATATAATAAGAAATGAAGAAACAGTAAAAGACATACTTAGTGATAGGAATAATCACATTATAAGTTATAGAGATGGGAACAGATTAGTTGGTGTTTCTGTTGTTAACCAAAATGTAATATATCTTTTATGTGTAGATAAGTCCTTTCAAAAACGAGGTATTGGGGCTGATTTATTAAAGCAATCAGAAAAATATATTATGTCCGGCGGCTTTGATAAAATTGTCGTTGGTGCGGGTGAAGACTATATAATGCCAGGTATTCCTATGAATAATGGTGCCCATAACTTTTTTATAAAATACGGCTATCAACATGCTTGGGGCGATTGCGGCTGTTTTGATATGAGTCAGAGGTTAAAAGATTTTGATTATAATGAACATACAATAGGCGATACCATAAACGGAATAACTTATAGATGGGCCACGGAGAAGGACATTGGTAATATTGTAAAATGCGTAACCGATGCTGAGGAAAGCTTTGTAACATATTATAAAGATGAAAAGCTATATGAAGAAGGCACAGAAACATCTGTAATAATTGCCGTAAATGGTAAGGAGGTATGGGGCACTCTTATTGTTAATATAGAAACAGAGGGGAAAGGCATAGGCAGTATTGGATGTACGGCAACTGTTAATAAGCATAGAAACAAAGGAATAGCAACCAATTTGGTTAAGCTGGGTACGAAGCATATAAAGGATATGAATTTAAATATCGCATTTTTAAGCTATACCTATACAGATATTGTTAATCTGTATAAGAGGGCTGGTTATAAAGTCTGTATGGAATACTATATGGGAGAAAAAAGCTTATTGCCATAGCGACCGTACTCCTATTTATGATAGGGCGGCAGTTTTAATGGTCGACTCTTTTGCTGCTTGAGGTTATTTATTTCAAAGGGGGTGTAAGGTGGACACTGCATTAGCTTTAAGGATTGCTTGTGAGAAAAACAAACATTTAGATGATAATGAAATTACCCGTCTATTAAGTGAATCGGAACTAGTCGGCAAACTCACCGGAGATTTTGTTGGGAACCCTTTATTTGCTGTGTTTCGGGTTATGGGGCTGAGTGAAATTCCACATATTGAAAGATTGACTTACACCCAAAGGATGATAGATTATATCAACCGGAATATTGCCACGTCAGAAGGGTTTTCATGCCTGGGCGGGGTGAAAGAAATTGTTCCCTGCTACAATGCTATGCTGCTTGAGGTCTATTGCCGTCTTGGCCTTGCTTCCAGTAAAGAAGCACAGGCTGCTTTAAGCTGGATAGAGCAATATCAGCTTTTTGAGCGCAATCAAACTACCACATGGCCTCATAAAGGTATTTGCAAGCATGGCGGCTGTCTTGGAAAAACGCCTTGCTATATTGGAATTGGTAAAACTGTCCGTGCGCTTGTAACCTATTCGGAGTGTGTCAGGCATAAAAATCAAAAAGTGGAAAATCTTCTTAGGAAAGGGACAGGCTATATGCTTCGTCATAAAATGTTTCAGCGGCTATCGGATGGCAGACCCATCAGCCCGCATATTACAGACATTATGATGCCGCAAAGCTATGCGCTCTCCCTTACCGATTTAACCTATATTATTGGGAAAAGGCGGTTAATGAAGGAGGAAAACAGTGCGCCCCTGTTACATCTCCTTCAGGAAAAACAAATAGCGGAAGACCAGTGGAAAATAGATTACCTATATAATTATAAAGGCTATATCGGCTTTGAAACCAGACGCAGAGCATCAGAATGGATTTCAGCATTATATCCGATATGGCTGTCTGATTGACTATGAGCATAATGGGAAGACATGCAATGAGTACACATAATGGTTACCCGCATCCGAATATATTCTTAACATTGATATTTTGCCGGGAGTTTGTTGAAAGCATTTTGTTTTGATGATCTCTAACAGGATGATATAAACCGGACGCTTCATTATCTGAAACAGGAATGCGATTTGATAAACATTATGCGCTGACAGGAACGATTTTACAAATAGCCTGCTGCTCCATACATTGTAGCTGGACGGGAAGAAGATTTTAAATCAGTATCTGCATACATTAAGAAGTTACATTTATACAAGGAACTTATAAATCAATTTCACAAAGTGGCTAAAATAAAAGCTTTTTTGTGAAAAATATATAAGAAAGTATAGAGAGCGAACTTATGAAGGTTCTGTGTATTTCATCATCTAATATGATAAATAAAAGCTTAAATGAAAGCACATCATACTTAATATGCCGAGCTGTAATTAATTCCTTAAGAAATAAAAATATTGAAGCCGAGATTATTGATCTTAGAATGTGCATACTGAATCCATGTACCGGTTGCGGTAAGTGCTATACTGTACATAGATGCTGCTGTGATATGGAGTTTAATATTATTTATGAGAAAATAATCAACAGTAATGCTGTCTTTATTGTGTCTCCGCACTATGCGCCGATTCCTGCCAAGCTATCTATGATTTTAGAAAAAATGGAGCAAATTACTTTTCTCCATTGGGGTAAGAACAATTCATATCGATCAGAGGTATATGGTTTACCGACTGGCATAATATCCCACGGGGGCGGTGCCGATTGGGCACTGCAGGGATATAAAAGAATGGTCAACGATACGATCGGGAATGCGTTGCAAACGATTCAAATGAAATTAATTCCATATTCAAAGGAGTGGAATACGGGAATTTCACTCCCCGTAAGGAATGCAAAATTTATTAAGGATGATATTTTCCCAAGGCAGGAATATGATTGGGATAAAATTAATAAAACAATAGCAGAATATGCAGAGCTGGTTATAAGTGCAGCCAAGTAAAACACGACTTGGTCTTAAATATACATTTTTTATAATTCCAGTATGAAATCATGTCCGTCTGCGTCATCATACAATGCAACAGGCTGACACGGTACATTACCTTAAAAGCGGCATAGATCCTGTCAGCTTGTTCACTTTTTTCTTATTGCCATATATAGCGACGCCGAAATAATTATGATCCTGCGCAGGTGTTA
>JAFADH010000244.1 GCA_023424995.1 Bacillota bacterium
TCGTACTTCATAATCTTCCAGCTTACGATATCTCCCTGTGTCCGTACGGTCAGCTTGCTTCCCATCCCGCCCATATCGGCTCCCAGGTAGAAGGATATGGCTGAGAACCTGCATTCCTTCAGGCAGGAGGTGCAGCCCCAGCAGTCCTTCGGATACCGGATATAAGCTCTGCCGTTCTCATCGGCCTTAATCAGACTGCCCGGACAGACCATAAGACATCGTTTGCAGCCGGTGCATTTCTCCTTATTAATCTCTATGCTCATAGGTTTCACCTCGACCCACCAAATTCCGGTATATGATTTCCAGCTTTCCGTCCGTCAGCCTGGAATTCACATATTTCAGCCATTCGTTACTCTTATGGGGATAATCCAGATATTCTCCGAAGCTGTGCCATCTGGTCTCCTTTCTGGCCCGGAGATGGGCGATTACCGATCGGCACAGGACAAGACGTTCCTTTAATTCATATATGAACATCACCTCATGCATATCCTCTGCTCTTAAATTCCTGCTTAATTCTGTAAGGGATCTTATCCTCTCTTCCGCAGTGCACAGCTGTCTCTCGTTATACTGGTAATTGGATGCGATTCCGCCTGCATAGGTATCCATTACCTTCTGCATGGCCTCCTCCAGCTGTTCTGCCGTGAATACGGGATCGCCGTAATTTAACATACGTTCAAGCTCCGTCTTCTTAGCGTCTGTCAGCAGTTCTTCCTCCTGCCCGGTAAGTAAACCGGTATTATCATCAGCCTGCAGCTCTTCCGCTGCGGTCCTGCCGGCGATCTCTCCTTCTACAAGGGCTCCGGTTACATATTTTTGAGGGCATCCTCCCGCCACATCACCCGCCGCAAAGAGTCCCCTGATAGTGGTGCGGCGTTTGGTATCCACCCAATAACCGCTTGCGGTATGCCCGCCGACGATATACGGCTCGGTGCCTTCTATCTCCACGTTCTGCCCGCCGGGCAGCTTTCCCTCTTCGATCCACCTTAGAGTCTGGCTGGGCGCCATATTAAGATAGGCCTTTAATAATTCTTCCTCCTGCCGGGGCGTGATCCCTTCGGTTCTCAGATAACAGGGACCGCGTCCTTCCAGATTCTCTCTTACCGTACCGTATACCCGCTCCGAGGTGGTGAGGCCGTATTTTGTCTCATAGACCTCTCCCCTGGAATTGACCTGTCTGGCACCCACTCCCTGAGCGATGGTCCCCGTAGGCGCGATGGTGTCCTTACACCGCAGCGCGATAAACCGCATCTCAAAGGTCGTCATCTCCGCACCGGCACGAATCCCCATGGCATATCCGGCTCCGGTATTAAAGGGAGGATACCACATCTTGTGCCTGGAAAACCCGGGATTGTTGGGCCGGTACAGGCCGGCAGCACCGCCGGTAGTACAGATCACCTTCTTCGCCCTGATCACATACAAAACCGCACTCTCGACCCCGACGGCAAAAGCACCGCAGATCCGGTTATCCTTAACTATGTAATCAATCACATTGACCCGGTTCAATACGCTTACCCCGTCCAGCCTGCTTACAGCCGAGGCTAAAACCGGCTTAATATTCTCACCGTTGATCTTGATATTCCGGTTGCCGCGTGCCGCGTATTCCCCGTTCTCATCTTTAAGGATCACCAGGCCAAGCTCCTCCAGCCTCTTCGTTACCCTGTTAAGACCCCGGGACATGGTCAGCAGCAGATCTTCCCTTACGATGCCGTCCGCATCCTTCCTTGCGTAATCCACATAGTCCTCGGGAGTTTTTCCTTTCACTATATATGCATTGATGGCATTCACACCCGCCGCCAGACATCCGCTTCGTACGATATTCGCCTTCTCGGCAATCAATACGGAAGCATCGGAATGCTCCCGTATGGTGAGTGCGGCATAACAGCCGGCCGTACCTCCGCCAATGATCAATATATCAGTATTCCGTTGTTCTACCTGAACGACCCTCTTCATCATACTCTCCATTCTAACGAAAAACCTTGAAAATCTTAATCAATAGCCCGTATGTTTTTACGAAACCATTCACGCTGCCACCTTTTATATAACATCGATTGTTTCTTATGATTAAGCGATTTCCGAACCATATCTGCAGATTTACCGAATATTAATAATTGATCAAATTATACACTTGGCCGGTGTCAAAATCCACTGCTAATAACGCAAACGTTTCACATAAAAAACACGTAAAAACAGGGTATTATTCACGCAAACGTTTTCAATTTGTCCTTGCAATGGATATGAAATAGATGTAATATCTAAGCATATATTTTATTACCGAAAGGAGGCTGTCACAATGACGCTGAAAGAAATCGCCCTCCAGGCGGAGGTATCTGTTTCCACCGTTTCCCGAATCATCAATTCCCCCGATGACAGCTTTGCCCGCAAGGAGGTCCGGGACCGGGTCTGGGCAATTATCAGGGAGACCGGATATGTGCCGAACCAGACCGCACGGGAACTAAAACAGGTAAAGCACCGTCCCGCTCCCCATCCTTCCTGCACTCTGACCTGTATACAGGGCAGAACAAGGCATCTGGAGGATAATCCTTTTTTTGCACAGGTAGCCCGTGCCATCGAACAGCAGGCTTTGAATCTGGGCTATTCCGTGCCTATGTCCTATTCCATCTTTGATATTGATAATAGCGACCTGATGAACCAGGTAGAAACCAACCGGACGGACGGCGCCATCGTACTGGGGCGTTTTACCAATGAGACGATGAGCTTTCTCGAGAAGCATTACAGGAACATTGTATATGTGGGGCGCAATGTCCTTAACTGCGATTGGGACCAGGTGATCTGCGACGGCTACGAGGCGACCCGTATTGCCATGGAATATTTGATTTCCTGCGGACATAAAAGGATTGGATATATCGGGGAAGCCAATCACGAGATCCGCTATCAGGCATTTATAGATATTATGGAAAAAAACAGCCTGCATTGCGATGCGAACCTGATCAGCCGTTGCCCTCAGAACGGTGCGGGCGGATATAAGGGAGCGGACCAGTTGATCAAAAAAGCGAATCCCATGCCGACCGCCGTATTCTGTGCAACTGATATCGCAGCCATCGCTGCCATCCGCAGATTCGGCGAAGCCGGAATTAAGATCCCGCAGCAGCTTTCGGTTATCAGTATGGATAATATCGAGCTTTCCGCTTTTGTATCCCCCATGCTGACCACAGTAGGGATGCCCATTGTGGAACTGGGCAATGTGGCAGTCCACACTCTGGTGGACAGAATTAACAAACGTCACAGCCTGCCCATGAAGATCTTTCTGCCAAACAAGCTGATGATTCGGGAAAGCGTGGCAAAATGTGTGCTATAGTCAACCTGCTTTCTTCCGGACAGCTACAGAAAAACCGGGTTATTATCAATGATCGATGAATTTTCCAATGTATAGGTTTTATTGTTGCCATAGATGAAGAGCCGGTAGATCAGAACCTTCACGCTCTCTCCCACCGTTACCGCTTCTTCCTCCAGGGTACGGGCAGCATTCAATACAAGACCCTTTACACTGACTCTTACTTCCAGATAACTGCCGCGGAAGGATACCTCTTCCACAACGCCGTCTTCCGTAGAGCTTATATACTGCTGTTGTTCGCCTTGCTTGTAGATCCGTATGAATTCCGGACGAATCACGGCCTTCGCCTCATGATCTTCAACCTGAAAGCCTTTCAGTCTGCCAAAGTCGTCAAGGATTGTTGATTGTCCTACGAACTGGGCTACGAATAAGGTGGTGGGCTTTTGGTATATGGAGATGGGCGAACCGATCTGCTCTATCTTCCCATGATTTGTAATGATGATCTCATCCGCCACTTCAATGGCTTCATCCTGATCATGGGTTACAAAGATACTTGTAATGCCCACCTGATGGATCATCTCCCGAAGCCAGCTTCTCAGCTCCTGTCTGACCTTGGCATCGATGGCGGCAAAGGGTTCATCCAGTAACAGCAGCTGAGGATTCGGTGCCAGAGCTCTTGCAAAAGCAACCCTCTGCTTTTGTCCGCCGGACAGCTGGTGGGGATACCTGCGCTCCATTCCTGTCAGTCCGATCAATCCAAGCAGTTCCTGAACCCTCTCCCTGATTTCCTTCTTTCCCTTCTTCTGTACCTCAAGTCCGAAGGCAATATTGTCAAATACATTCATATAACGGAATAACGCGTAGTTTTGAAATACAAAGCCGATGCCTCTTTTACTGCCCGGCAGATCATTCACCCGTACCCCGTCAATATAGATATCTCCGGAATCCGGCTGCTCCAGACCTGCCAGCATGCGCAGAATCGTCGTCTTGCCGCTGCCGCTGGGCCCCAGCAGGCCGATCAGCTTTCCCTTCTCTATCCCAAAGCTCACATCGTCCGATGCTTTAAACCTGCCGAAGGTTTTATGGATATTCTTTAATTCTACGTACATATCTGATCACCAGCCTTCTTTACTTTATATTCCAGGATATTGCGGATAATCAGGATGATTACGGCCAATAACACCAGAATTGAGGATACTGCGAACGCAGCATTGAATTTAAATTCACTGTAGAGGATCTCCACATGAAGCGGAAGTGTATTGGTCTTGCCCCGCAGGTGCCCTGACAGAACGGATACGGCGCCGAACTCTCCCATAGCCCTGGCCGCACATAATACGATTCCATAGAGCAGCGCCCATTTGATCTGCGGCAGGGTAACCCTGCAGAATATCCGAAAGCCCCCCGCACCCATAAGCGCGGCTGCTTCTTCCTGATCACTTCCCTGGGCATTCAGAACGGGAATGATTTCTCTCGCGATAAAGGGAAGGGTTACAAAGACGGTACCCAGGACAATTCCGGGTACGGCAAATACGATCTTGATATCCAGCGCTTCCAATATCCCGTTGGTCCAGCCGATCCTGCCAAAAGTCAGGATAAAGATCAGTCCGGCAATAACGGGAGATATGGCAAAGGGAATATCGATCAGGGTAGTTAAGAATTTTTTTCCTTTGAAGTGATACTTCGTGATGGTCCATGCGGCAAATATGCCGAAGACCGTATTGATGATCACCGCCGCGGCGGTTGCTTCCATGGTCAGATAAAAGGCTTTGACGGTATACCGGTCAAGAACCGCTTCTTTATACGCTATGTAGCCTTTTGCCAGCGCTTCCTTAATAACCACCACCAGGGGCATCACCAGCATGATAAAAAGAAATGCAATGGTTATGAATATTAATAGCCCGGGAACCAGACCCGAAGCTTTGAATCGTCCTTTTCTCATTCTCCGCCCTCCTATTCCTTCGTAAACTTGTTGGTATATATCTGTATGGTATTAATAACCAGCAGGATGAGAAAGGATACGATCAGCATGACCAGGGCAATGGCATTCGCCCCCTCATAATCATACTGTTCCAGCTTTGTCATAATCAGAAGCGGCGCGATCTCGGTCTTAAAGGGAGTATTTCCGGCAATAAAAACCACGCTTCCGTATTCCCCTACCGCCCTGGCGAAGGCAAGCCCGAATCCGGTCAGGAGTGCGGGACGTATCTCCGGAAATATTACGCGGAAGAAAATCTTCGTCCTCCCGGCTCCCAGCATACCCGCAGCTTCCTCATACTGTGCGTCCAGATCCTCCAGTACCGGTTGTATGGTTCTTACTACGAAGGGAATCCCTATGAATATCATGGCGATTATAATACCGATTCTGGTATAGGATATCCTGATACCCCACCGGGCAAAGATACTGCCCAGCATACCGTTATTGGCATACAGGGCTGTCAGGGCGATTCCTGCAACTGCGGTCGGCAGGGCAAACGGCAATTCGATCAGACCGTCTACGATGCGCCTGCCGGGAAACTTGTATCTAACCAGTACCCAGGCGATAATCACTCCGAACACCGCGTTCACGATTGCCGCCGCCAAGGAGGAGCTGAAGCTTATCATATATCCTGCTATTACTCTTTGGCTCGTAACAACCTTGATGAACTTCGTGAACCCCATGGAAGAGGCATTGAGGGCCAGAGATGCCATAGGGATTAACACGATGACACTTAATATGGTTATGGTAACTCCCATGGATAATCCAAATCCCGGTATGACCTGTTTTCGACTTTTTCTCATAGCTGTCAATGCCTCCGATATATTTATTTCACATTCTCTGTCCAATATATTATTCTACATTCCGTTATAAGTGTCTTGCCGGCTATTCTTCCCCCGGCAGGTTACCGCCGTTTATTCCGGTACATAAATCTCATCGAATATACCGTCGTCGTTAAAGTGCGTCTCCTGTGCCTTGCTCCAGCCCCCGAACAGCTCATCGTCTATTGTTACCAGCTCCAGCTCCAGATTGAAGGTATCGGCAAATTCCTTTGCAATCTCCGGATTGGAGGGACGGTAATAATTCTCACCGGCAATTCTCTGGCCGATATCGGAATATAAGTATTCCAGGTATGCGGTAGCTACCTCCCTGGTTCCTCTTTCGTCCACCACCTCGTCAACGATGGCTACCGGAGGCTCCGCAAGAATACTCAGGCTCGGAGTAACGATTTCATATTCATCGGGATGCTCCTTGAGAGATAAGTATGCTTCATTCTCCCATGCCAGCAGCACATCTCCCTGACCATTCTCTACAAAGGTAATCGTAGAGCCTCTTGCTCCCGAATCCAGTACCAGGACGTTCCGGAACAGCTTCTTGATAAACTCTTTGATCTGTGCTTCATCATGATCGTATAACCGGTCCGCATATGCCCATGCCGCAAGATAATTCCATCTGGCACCCCCGGAGGTCTTCGGATTCGGTGTAATTACTCCTACATCCTCTCTGATCAGATCATCCCAGTCAAGGATGTTCTTGGGATTGCCCTTACGCACCAGGAATACGATGGTAGAGGTATAAGGAGAACTGTTTCCGGCAAATTCACTCTGCCAGCCTTCATCAATCAGTCCCGCCGTCTCGATGGCTGAGATATCATATGCCAACGCCAGGGTCACGACATCCGCATCATTCCCCTCGATAACGGAGCGTCCCTGGGATCCGGATCCGCCGTGGGACTGTACGATTGTTACCTCCTGCCCGGCCTTATCCTTCCAATACTTCTGGAATTCCACATTATAGGCTTCATAGAGTTCTCTGGTGGGATCATAGGATACATTGGTAATTTCAACGGGCTCCTTGGGAGCGGTATCCTCAGTCTGGCCTGCAGGTGTTATCTGATCCTCGGATGCCGCCTTTGTGGGACTGTCCGGTGCGGTATCTTCATTTGCAGCTTCCTTACCGCAGGCTGCCAATACTCCTGTCAGTAATACTGTTATTAGAGTTAAAGTGATAATTCTCTTCCTTTTCATGTCTCATTCACCTTTCAAATATTATTTATAAATCGGCAGATCAGGAAATCACTTC
This sequence comes from Bacillota bacterium, assembly GCA_023424995.1. Lineage (GTDB taxonomy): Bacteria > Bacillota > Clostridia > Lachnospirales > Lachnospiraceae > Mobilitalea. Next base: position 7,350 of record JAFADH010000244.1, read on the forward strand.
AACATCGTATTC
>JAFADH010000256.1 GCA_023424995.1 Bacillota bacterium
CCCCAGAAGGGAAGTCCGCTGGATTCCCTGTTCTTAGCTTATGGCAGGCCGGTTAACAAGCTTTCCGAACTGCCCTCCTCCTATAACGATGCCTTGTCATTAATTAACCGGCGCTTCTTCTGTATTCAGGGGCAGCACACCCTGGGCTACGAGGATCTTCCCGGCATCTGTGTAAAGGATAAGGCTCTGACCAAGGAAAGCCTTCAGGAATATGACCGTCTGCTGACGGACCACCTTCAGACCTTTAACCGCAAGAAGGTCGCGCAGACCCTGTCCCGGCTGAATGAGTATCTTTATAATGTGAGTGACAGCATTCCGTCCATCAAGCTGTTCCTGGTGGACCTGTATCTGCAGATCAAGGAGAAGATAAACCACAGCTATAATACCGAGAGTATTCCTTTTCCGTCAAATTCCTCGATTATCGACCTGATTGAGAAGAAATATTATCTCTATGAGATTATCCGTTATTTCTCCGAGCAGTTTGAGATGATCATGAATGCGGCAGGCAATTCCTCCCGGGACAGCATCATCGATGACATCATATATTACATAGAACACAATTACCGGAACAATGTCAAGCTGGAGACCATCGCTCCCCTCTTTGGGTATAACAGCGCTTATCTCGGCAAGATATTCAACAAGACGGTGGGTGTGAATTTTAACAGCTATGTGGATTTTATCCGTATCAACCAATCCAAGGAGCTGCTGCTGCAGAACAAGCTTAAGGTGTATGAGATCTCCGAGGTCATCGGATATAAGAACGTGGATTACTTCCACAAGAAATTCAAGAAATATGTAGGGGTAAGCCCGGCGGAGTTTCGAAGGAATGCGGAGCAGTTCGTGTAGCATGGCCTTAACAATACAATAATTATAACGGGGATGCCCTGATATGCTCCCTTCTAGGTAGACAAGTAAAATAATAAAACTTGTCACTAGGAGGGAGCATATCAGGGCATCCCCGTTAATTATATCTTTTCAGTTGCCGTATCTATTCCTGCTCCCGCTCTATCTTCTGGAATATCCGCTTGGCAAAAGCCGCTATCATAAAAATAATAAAGGCAGGTCCGATCAAAAGACCGATCAGGAACGTCGTGGTGTTCCATAGGATCATCGCGATTGCCAGTACCACCAGCACCAGAAGGATCAGGGTCCGAAAGATATAACGGAGACTGATTTCCAATGAATTTCTTATGGTTCCAAGGATGGAATTCCGGTATCTTGCCGCCAGCGGATAAGCATACAGCAGAGACAGAATAAAATAAGCTCCGGCAAGAATCCCGATCATAAGCAGGGGCAGCGGACTCTCCTCCAGGATATGAAACATGGCAAAATCCAGGTATACAACATAAGCCGCCGCTATGGTGATCAGTCCCAGAGCCATTCCCTGCTTCAGGTTCTCCCTAAAGGCCTTCACAAAGGACGGGATGATATATCCTTCCTCATCATCCACCATCTTAAGCGCCACACTATAGGCAGCAACGGTGGAGGCTCCTAAGGTAATAACCGGTATACTGAATATAAACCACATGAAATTAAGAACAATAATGTCCCACAAGCGGCTGAAAAACTTATATAACGGACTTTCAATACTGAATATTCTCACATTGATCCTCTATTCTGTCCTTTATTTCTTCACAGCATCCTCTGCCGCTTTTCTTTTATCTGCCTCATCCCTGTAGAACTGTGCTACCTCTTCATAGCCATAGCCGGCTGTCACTTTCCTCATCTCCGCAACGATCTGGTCGAATTCCTCATTGTTCGCCGCATAAATGGCCTGCCAGGAATAGTCGCAGATGGCTCCCGTCACCTGCTCCCACTTTAACTCCAGCTCATCTCCCCTGGCTGCCTCGGAATAAGTAGTGCCCACTGCAATGATATGGCTGCGGGAATCCAGGTATTCATCCTGGGTAGTGAAGCCGGACCAGCTTCTCCAGTCATTCAGGATATCCCAATTCTGTGTTGCGTTGTAGCTTGCCCAGTTCAGGTAATTATAGGACTCACCGTCGGAATCCGGATTGGAGGCATCGATACTCCAGGTGATATTATTCATCTGGTTGCTGCCGTCACGGAAGGTAGATCCCGCGTAATCACCGGTCAACTCCGTATCTCTGTCGGTTACGGTCTTAAGGCCCAGCTCCGTCAGGAAGGTCTTGTTGTTATCGTCATAGTCCCAGGTAAGCCCTTGAGGACCGTATTCCGATACCATTCGTCCCTCCGGAGTGCAAAGCCAGTTGATAATATCCATACACAGCTCCGGATATTGTGTGGATGCTCCTATGGTCCATACACGTGTGCCTCCGTACACATTCAAGCCATAGTTCAGTGTCTTCTGGTCCTCTGCTGCAAGTGCATACATGGCTTTTCCCTGTTCCAGATGAGCTTCCGTATTATACTGGGCTGAAGCCAGATAGTTAAAGATACTGAAGAAGGCCACTCCTCCGGTATAATCCTCCTGAGCCCCGTCCCAGCCCTGTGTCATGGAATCGGGATCAAGCAGTCCTCTCTGGAATAACTGGTTATAGAACTTCAGGCTTCTCAAGTACATGCCGCCTTCCTGAAGGCAATCCTGCCAGGTCTGGTTCTCCACATCATAAAGCCCGATACCGAACTCATCGTAACCGTATAATGCACCGGTGGCCTTAACAAACATCACCATATTGCCGTCCCAGTCATTGAACAGGGACACGCCATAGGTCTCATGTCCGGAATCCGAGGTGGGGCAGATTTCCTTCATCTGCGCCAGAAGATCTATATAGTCCTCCAGAGTCTCCACCTTGGGATAGCCTAATTGCTTATAAAGATCCCAACGGATATCCGGATGATAGAAATAGGATTCATGATCTTCTGCCGTAGTTGCGATGCCATGACCGATTCCATATAAGTTTCCGTCCCCGTTGATCCCCACATTCTTCTCAAGAGCCTTGGACATATTCTCTTTAATATACGGACCGTATTCCTCCAGCAGGTCATCCTCATTCCAGTTAAAGAGCATTCCCTTGCTGACTGCCTCCTTGTAATCACCGCCGTCCGAGCCGAAGATTACGATATCTCCCAGGTTCCCGGCTTCCATACGCGTCAGGAACACACCTTCCGCATCGTTTACAATAGTGACCTTGACATTGAATTTGTCCAGAAGAAGCTTCGCAAACCATCCCAGCTGTTCGCCGGTGTAGTTTGCTGTCTGCGAGTATACCGTTAATGTTACGGGCTCCCCCTTGCCCTTACTGCAGCCCGACATGGACATAACAGAAACGACAAGTACCAGAAGCATTAACAATGCAGTTATTTTCTTTCCCTTTTTCATTGTACTGTCTCCTCCTTTTTTATAAATGAGTACCCGCAGAACCTGCCGGTGCATAATTTTCCGAGGGTACTTTACATAGCATCAGCCCTTTACCGCTCCCAGCATGATTCCCTTTTCAAAATACCGCTGCATGAAGGGATATACGAACATAATCGGCAATACCGTAACCATGGATACCGTATACTTGATCGTCTTCGAATCCAGCAGCTGCGCCTGCTGGGAGGCAGACAGCTGTCCGGTGGCTCCCTGCATGGCAGCCGCAAGATTATTTGCCTCGTTCAGATAGGTCCATAATCTATGCTGCAGGGTATGAAGGCTTGCGTTATTCTGCATCAATATCAGGGAATCCTGGAAGGAATTCCAGTTGCCCACGGCTCCGAAGATCGCGATTGTCGCAAGTATCGGCTTGCTTAAGGGCCAGATGATCTTCCAGAACACCTTCATATAGGTGGCCCCGTCCATATAAGCGCTCTCCTCCAGCTCAGCCGGGATAGATTCTATATAGGTCTTAACCAGAATAATATTGTACGGCGCCACGATGCCCGGAATAATGTATCCCAGGAAGTTATCCGTAAGTCCCAGCATGGACATGTTCAGGTACCAGGGAATGAGTCCTGCGTTAAAATACATGGTGATCACCATAAAGCGGTACCAGAAGCTTCGTCCCCACATCTCCTGCTTGGTCACAAGAAACCCTACCAGTGCGGAGGCGCCTACCATTAATGCGGTGCCTATGATCGTCCGCAGGGCAGAGATCTTGAAAGCCTGACCAAGATCACGCACATTGGTTAAGGACAGATAGTTATCCAGATGGATTCCCTTGGGAATTAATGTGATCGCACCGATCCGCACCAGTTCATTATCACTGATGGTATTAATCAGCAGATAATAGAACGGAAAGATACATGCCAGGGCAAATATGGCGAAGAAGGAGTAATTCAGGATATTAAAAACTATATCGGAAGCCTTGATACGGTATTTCGGCGCCCCTTCCGGATAATTCGGCGCTTTCTTTTTAATCAGATGCATTGCCATACTCTCACCTCCTATATAATACTGTTGCCGCGGATCAGCTTCGATGCCTTATTGGCAATGAACAGCAGGACAACACTGATCACGGACTTGGACATACCCACGACCGTAGAAAGCGGAACAATACCGCTGCCGATACCAAGCCGGTATACATAGAGGTCAAGAACCTCGATGGGACCCGCATTCCTCGGATTACGGAATACCAGGTACTGGTCCAGGCCGTTGCTCAGAATACCTGCTATCTGCATGAGCAGAAGCACCAGGAAGGTGGGCAATAAGCCCGGAACCGTAATATGCCACATCCTCTGGAACCGTCCCGCACCATCCACCGTAGCCGCTTCATAGAGCTGCTGGTCGATACCGGAGATTCCGGCTATATAGATAATGGCGCTCCAGCCAATCCCTTTCCACATACCCCAGGCAAGCATCTTAAGCCACATATGGTCACTGTTCATAAGCAGGTTCACCGCTGTTCCGCCGCTGTTAACAATAAGATTGCTGATCAGGCCTTCCGTGGAGAAGAGAACGAATGCAAAAGAATATACCATAACCCAGCTGATAAAGTTCGGAATTGTGGTCAGGGTCTGAACGATTCGCCGGAACCGAAGGTTCTTAATCTCACACAGAAAGATTGCAAAGGCCATGGCGCACCAGCTGGTTGCCAGACCAAGTCCGCTCATGCCGAAAGTGTTCCTCATGACCCGGAGAATGTCTGCTCTTGTGGCAGAGTTCTCAAACAGATAGGTAAACCATTTAAACCCTACGAATTTATTCCAGGACAGGGTATCTCCCGCCTTATAATCAAAGAAAGCATACCTCCAGCCCCACAGCTGCAGATAGGAGAACAGGAAGGTCAATACGATAAAGGGGCTTAAGAGCAGGAACAGCTTATATTTTTGCTTTAACTCATATACATCCGCCGCTCCGGGCTTTTCCTGCAGATGCAGCAGAAGAAGGGATAATGCAAATATAATAAGAATGATAATAAGAATGAATATGTAACCCGCCGGAAAATGGGGTCCCACCTTATCCGGACTTGAAGTGTCCGCCACCTGGGTATATGCCAGATAGATGCCTCCCATACCCGCCATGCTTATAACAGCGCCTGCGGCGGATATTTTATTCCCTAACCGTTTTAATTTCAAAGATCCGAGAGACATGCATATGCCTGCCGCATACCCCGCAAAAGAAAGTAATATAATAACACAGGAAACATATAGAAAGATAAACGCAGATTCTTGTACCCACCCCCGATTTACCGCTCTGATGATCCCCGCTGTTAACGACTTATAATCAATGCCTGAAGTAAATAACGACATATTGTCATTGATCAGGTCACAGATATTGGCCGGATTCAAAGCGGGTATGCAAAGGGTAATCAAGCTCAGGATAATAATGAGGCGATATATGTTAAATATGATGCCGATACTCTTCTTCCATACTGTCTCTGTCTGCTTAACCGTGTTCATAACCATCCTCCCAGTCCATAAAACAATACTACCTTAGGATATTATACACACCGTCTTAATACACCACTACCATCATTACTTGACATAAAATACAGTACTTTTTTGTTTATCACAAAGGAAGAAGTATGGATACCTTCGTACCCTTTTCCGGTTCACTTTCTATTGTAATGCCATAATCCGGACCATAGCACAGCCGGATCCGCTGGTTGATATTATACAGTCCGATGTTCTTATTCGGGCTGATATGGTTCATCCTAAGCTTTATCCGTACCTCCTCTAAGATTGTTTCCTCCATACCGCAGCCATTGTCCGAGATATCAATGACCAGATATTCTTTATCCTTCGTATATACCTCAATCAAGACGATACCCTCCTCCGTCTCCTCCAGTCCGTGCAGGATGGCATTTTCCACGATGGGCTGGAGAAGAAGCGGCAGAACCTCGCACTCCTGCGTGTTCAAGTCTTCCTCTACCGCCAGGGAATAGTTGATCCGGCCTGAGAAACGGAGCTTCTGGATCTGAAGATAGGTCTCGATATAGTCAAGCTCATTTTTAAGGGTAGTGGAGGAGATACCGGTATTATCCAGAACATACCGCATGGATTTTCCCAATAGCTTGATGGCATTGGCCACATCCTTATCCCCCGCGGTAAAGGCCTTCATACGTATGGTCTCCAGAGTATTGTAAAGAAAATGCGGGTTGATCTGGCTTGCCAGCACCTCCATCTCGATCCTCTGCTGTGCATTCTGAAGCTTCTGGGAATTAATACGGGCTTCATACATCTTGGCATCCTTATCCTTGATCTTCTCTACCATCTTAAGCAGATCGGCGAAAGCCTGGGAGATCTCATCCTCTCCCAGAAGCTTTGAGGGCAC
>JAFADH010000331.1 GCA_023424995.1 Bacillota bacterium
CTCCCTATGCGTGCTTATATGGCGGATGTTGACAGATGCGACTGTAATATTATTCATGAAGCTGTGGTGAATGATGTAAGGGAACATATGCCTGATGAAGATAATTTAATGGATCTGGCCGATTTATTTAAGGTATTCGGTGATTCTACACGTGTGAAAATACTCTGTGCCTTATTCCGCGCGGAAATGTGTGTCTGTGATATCGCCGTTCTTTTAGGCATGACCAAATCTTCCATCTCCCATCAGCTCAGATTCCTCAAACAGGCTAAACTGGTAAAGTACCGGAAGGACGGCAAGGTTGTCTTCTACTCATTAGCGGATGAGCACGTAAAAACAATCTTTGACCAGGCAATGATACATATATGTGAAAAGTAATTTTTCATTTATACGCAGATAATGCTGCCGTTATGCTGTTGATATCGGGAGGCGCGTTTTCCATTTAAACCTGTTGTAACACCAAGATAATAGGAAATTCCGCTCTAATAGTTGAACAGGCGTTCAATTAAACAATCGTACAAATAGAAAGGAGATATGTAATATGGCTGCGGAAAGAAAACAATTTATACTGGAGGGACTCTGCTGCGAAAACTGCGCTGCCGGAATCCAAAAAGATATTCAGGCTTTGGAAGGTGTGAAAAGCGCGGATGTCAATGTTGATACAACCATTCTCTCTGTAGAATATGAAGGAAATATTGAGCGTATTCTAAAAGCTGTCACCGGTATCGCTGTTTCCCATGATGAAGATATTGTGGTAAAAGAAGCATAACAGAAAGCGACGGTGATATCATTTGGAAGCGGCAATAAAAAAAGACTTTACCTTGGAAGGCCTTTGCTGCGGCAACTGCGCCGCCAAAATCGAACGGGATGTGAAAAAGCTCAGCGGTGTATCGGCTGCTTCCGTTGATTTTGTGTCAAAAACCCTCTCAATGGAGATTTCCGACAGTGCGGCTGCCAACAGCCTGATTGCACAGGCAGATGCCATAATAAAGAGGCATGATTCGGCAATAGTAATGATTGAAAATGAAATCTCGCAGCCCGGACAAAAGACATTGTATCTGTCGGGGTTGTGCTGCGCTGACTGTGCACAAAAAATTGAAGTGCAGGTAAGCCGTATCGAAGGAGTCAGGACAGCTTCTCTTGATTTTGTTACCCAGCGGCTTACCATTGAGGCAGTTGACCGGAGATCCCTTCCGGCCATTATCCGCCGGGCCTCACAGATTGCTTTGGATATTGAACCCGGCATTCAGATTTCCTACACAGCTAAGAAAACGGATGGGAACGGCTCCGCAGTTACCGTAAAATGGGTTCACCGTATCAGTCTTACCGCCGGCGCCTTATTATTTGCTGCTGGTATCGCATTCGATTTACCCCTTCCCGCCGAATTAATCATATTTCTTCTAAGTTACCTGTTCATCGGCGGTGAGGTTGTCTTTCGAGCATTAAAAAACATTTCTAAAGGTCAGGTTTTTGATGAAAACTTTCTGATGAGTGTGGCTACTATCGGTGCTTTTGCCATCGGTGAGTACCCGGAAGGTGTTGCGGTTATGCTGTTTTATCAGGTGGGGGAAGCTTTCCAGCGCCTTGCGGTTAACCGTTCCCGTAAATCCATCTCTGCTCTTATGGATATACGGCCTGATTTCGCCAATTTAAAAGTGGGTAACGAAATACGCAGAGTAACTCCGGAAGAAGTTGGCATCGGTGATGTAATTATAGTTAAACCCGGTGAAAAAATACCTTTGGACGGACGGATCGTGGAAGGCTCTTCTGCACTGGATACTTCTGCCCTTACGGGAGAATCTCTCCCCAGGGATGTAGAACCCGGCAATGAAGTCTTATCCGGCTCCATCAATAAAAATGGTGTGTTAACCATTGAAGTTTCAAAGGAATTCGGAGAATCCACCATTTCCAGGATTCTTGATCTGGTACAAAATGCAAGCAGCAAAAAAGCACCTACTGAAAATTTTATTACAAAGTTTGCAAGATATTACACCCCGCTTGTTACCTTTGCCGCTTTGGCTCTAGCTGTTATCCCTCCCCTGGTTATTCCTGAGGCAACTTTTAGTGATTGGATCTACAGGGCGCTTGCTTTTCTGGTAGTGTCCTGCCCCTGCGCTCTGGTTATCTCCATTCCGTTAAGCTTCTTCGGCGGTATCGGCGGAGCATCAAGGAACGGTATTTTAGTAAAAGGAAGTAACTATCTGGAAGCCCTTAACAATATTGATACGATTGTATTTGATAAAACAGGTACTCTGACAAAAGGTATTTTTAAAGTGACTAAAACCGTCGCTGCGAACGGCTGGCAAGAGGCTGAACTGCTCTCCTATGCGGCTCATGCGGAAAGCTTTTCCAACCATCCTATTGCCTTATCCATTCAAAAGGCCTATAATCAGCCAATTGACCAAGACCTGCTTACGGAACAGGAAGAAGTGCCCGGACATGGAATCCGTGTTAAGATTGACGGCAAATTAGTGCTTGCCGGTAATGGGAAGCTGATGGAGGCTGAGCATATCGGCTGGCAGCCTGTGAATGAACCGGGAAGCATCGTATATCTGGCTGTGGAAGGCGTCTATGCCGGCTACATAGTGATCTCTGATGAGATAAAGCCCGACAGCAAAAAAGCTCTTCGGGATTTAAAAGCTTTGGGCGTAAATCACACTGTCATGCTGACCGGTGACACAAGGGCAGCCGGTGAAGCCATAGCCCGTGAAATCGGACTGGATACCGTGTATTTTGAGCTTCTTCCCCATCAAAAGGTAGAACAGCTGGAGCAGCTGGATAAAAACAGGAACTCCAAAGGAAAGCTGGTATTTGTCGGAGACGGTATCAACGATGCCCCCGTGCTGGCCAGAGCCGACATCGGGATCGCCATGGGTGCATTAGGTTCCGATGCCGCCATTGAAGCGGCCGACGTTGTATTAATGACAGATGAACCCTCGAAGATAGTATCCGCCATCAAGGTTGCACGGAAAACCAGAGCGATCGTATGGCAGAATATATTGTTCGCCATGGGTGTGAAGATCGTGGTCCTTGCCCTCGCTGCATCCGGTATCGCTACCATGTGGGAGGCAGTCTTTGGTGATGTGGGCGTAACAGTAATTGCCATTTTAAATGCAATGCGCGCCATGAAATCCATATCTTAAAAAAGTAAATATGACCTGAAACGATTGCTGTTCAGTATGCTATGCAAAGCCATGCCGGTAGAGTCTGCATTCAGTATCACAGATATAACAAAAGCACCTTTCAGTTTCATTAAACCGCCCCTTGTCAAGCAGACAGGGGGCGGTTCAATGAAACTAAAGGTGCTTTTTTATTAAACGGCTTCTTAGATTTATATCTGTCGGAAAGCTGGTTACAAACGGTTTAAACTAACGTATTACACCATTCGGACCTTGCTTTTTCTTTATTTCCGTCTTATTTCTATACATATTTTCATCTGCAATCCGGATGAGATCATCCACGGTTAATTTGGCCCTTCCGGAATATTCCGCTGTTCCAAAGCTTAAACTTAATAGATAAGAATACCGGTCCGTACTGTTGATTTTTTCCACCTTTTCATGAATTCTATCTAAGATTTTCTCTGCTTCAGCAAGCCTTGTCATAGGCAGTATTATTAAAAATTCATCTCCACCTAATCTGCAGACAGAATCCGATTCCCTGAGACATTCCTTTAAAACACTGACGGACAATTTAATAAGTTCATCTCCGAAGCTATGCCCGAGGGTATCATTCACTGACTTTAAACCATTGATATCCATAAAGAATATAACAAAATTCTGATTATGTCTTTCCGACAGCTTCAACTGCTTTTCCATAAGCAGCATACCGGATCTGCGGTTGAGCGCTCCGGTCATTTCATCCGTAGTCGCATATCTGTTCAGCATTTCATCCAGTTCTTTGCGTTTTGTGATGTCTTCCTTGATGGCTATAAAATTCGTTATTCTCCCCCGATGATCCTTGACAGAAGATATCAGAGTGTCCTCCCAATAGAATTCCCCGTTTTTACGCCTGTTATAAAAGGTACCTCTCCAGTCCTCTCCGGACAAAATTGCACTCCACATACTCTGATAGAATTCATTGTCATGCTGCCCGGATTTCAAAATTTTCATATTCATGCCTAAGCTCTCCTGACGGCTGTATCCGGTAATTTCAGAATATTTCGGATTACAGTATTCTATTATTCCGTCCGTATCGGTGATCACAACCATGCTTGAAGATTGCTGTACGGCCAGAAAAAGCTTACTGTGCATTGCTTCTGCCTCACGCCGTTTCAATATATTATTGATCAGCACGGCAATCGTCCCCGACAATACAATAAAAATCATAAATATAAAGATAATAAACCGCTGCTGCCTTAAGCTTAATACCGGAAATACTTCATATTTTTTCATTGTAAGCAGTGTCCAGCCGGTGGTTCCTATGGGCCGCTGCGAGATGCTGTATTTCTCAGACTTATAGGCTGCCGTGTTTTTATGTATTGATAATTCAAGGGGTTCCACCGGTATAGCTGCAAACTGCCGTGAATTTAATATGCTTTCATTTTCTTCTTCCGTTAGTACAGTAATTGATTTATATAACCAATCATTCCGGTTTGTTGAGATAATGACACCGTCGCCGGTCAATACTGCCGCAATATCAGGAAACTTCTTTAATATTTCATCGAAGATGTCTATGCCCATTTTGCAGACAATAACTCCGATCACCTTATTATCCGGACTTTTGACCGGTGAACTGAAATATATTCCTCTGGTATTCGTGGTTGAACCAAGTGCAGGATATATTACGTCCATTCCAGCCATTGCGTCAATATAATACGGTCTGAAGCTATAATTTTCTCCATCAATATTTATACTTTTGTCCTTTGAATAGTCACTGGAAGCAATCACCTGCCCGGATAGATCCATCACATAGCAAAGCTCTAGATCAAAGGTTTTTTGAACGGTATCAATTATTGTGATTACCTTACCATAGTCGGCAGTATTATTTTGTAAGCAGAGCTGTATGATGGAAGCATTCTCGGCTAAAATTCCCGCAACATCGCCCATCTTGGAGAAGGCGGTATAATTGATCTCTTCAAAGATTTCTTCCCCATTCTTTTCAACGTCCTCCTTTTGATTTCTACTGCTCATGGACATGATCTCGAATAGTGTAATAAGACATATCAGCAAAAAGAATACTCCAAAAAATAAAAATGCAGATTTTCTCTTCCGGCTTGATTTCTTCACAAATTTTACCCCCAAATTTGATCGAATATAGACAACATATAATTCCGCATATCTATCTTTATAGCATTAATGTATATAATAAAAACCATTTTACCAAGTAAATGATCAAAGTACAATATATAAAATGCCTCGGGGTAAAAAATTTGCACTA
>JAFADH010000098.1 GCA_023424995.1 Bacillota bacterium
GCGGATGATATTGAAGCCGGGCGGTATGACAGCGAAATCGACGCATGGCATCATTATAGGGTTTATATCTGCAATCTTGCGACGATTGCGTGGGCGAACAATGTAAACGACGCGCCTTATGCATCCGTCATAAACAGGCTCGTGCAAATTGATCCTCAATATGCGGATATGAACGCCCGAATAGCGGAGCAATACTATAAATTAGGCGAGGAGAGTGGCTCAAGCGGCTGGTGTAAAAGCGGTATATGGAAAGAACTCGAGGAACTTGGCGGCGGACTGAACAACTATTCACGGAACGCTTTTCGAGACAAGGAAAGATGCGCTAATATTGCAACAAAATTTCGCGAGGCGGCGGATTGCATAGACGAAGTCGTACGAATCTGCAGAAAATTTTTCTGATATAAAGTAATACGGGCCAAGCATTGCCGAATAAAAATTTGGTTGACATCGGTTTACGATAGGGCAGGGCTGGTGGGTTAGGAGAAAAGCGTTAGATTAACGTTTACTAATTCCGTCTCTATAATACAAGGCAGAGTAGATTTCTGATCTGCGCCTTAGTACTTGATGTTGTCTTGATGTTGTATAGGTGTTCAAAATTTATATTTTAGAGAGATGCAGTATGGAGATTTCGATTACGCTATACAATACTAGACTACCATAATATTGTAGGAATTTAATGATTCGTTCTTGCTTGACAGCAACTTATGAGCAGATTAGCATTATAAGCAGTGAAAAGAAAAATAAAAATACAAACCTGTACCGTTTTAATAGTGAAGACATGGCTTCCCGCCAAGAGGGAGTTGTGTCTTTTTATGTTCAGAAAAAATGTGTTCAGAAAAAATAATATGATTAAAAATCGTTATCAGAAGCGTTCATGGTTTCTGAAATTAATGCAGGAATCTTTGACGGTATTTCCTTGGAGGAATACCGGTATGTCCTGAAAATACCCTGGAAAAGTAGTCGGGATCTGAGAAGCCTGCTTGCAGGGCAACCTCTGCGACGGAATTATCCGGATTTAACAAAAGTTCTTTTGCCCTTTCAATCCGTAGTTTGTTTACATAACTTTTTATACTGTATCCGGTTCTTCTTTTAAAAATATGATTGATATAGGATTCGCTGCAATGACACAGTTCCTGCAGCATCCTTACTTCAACACCTGAGAGGTAATTAATCGTTATAAAACGGATGCATTGTGACAGAATCAGGTCTTCACTGAAGGTATGCTTCGGCTTTAGGATATCGACAGCATGATAACTTACGGATAATTTACCGAAGCAGCCAGATAAATATTCGGCTATGAAGTTAAACACAATACTAAGCTCTGCCTCCAACGAGGCATCAGGACCGGTTTTTATGTGGGTTGCAAAGAGCTCGGCAGCTGTTTCTTCCGCAAGTTTTGTATCTCTGCAGGCCCTTTTGACCAGATAGCTGCTAAGGGCAGGTGAAGTATTGAACAAGCCTACATTGATAACTCCCAGGAGATTACTGTTATAAAAAACAGGAAAGATCAGTTCGGCAGCACCTGCATGGCAGATCCCTTTAAAATATTTACCCTCCCGGTGGCATTTGGTAAGAATTTTCTGCTTCATAGCCAGACAATTCTGCATTAGCTTCTTATCCGACTTGATATACATACAGAAGGGGTTGGTGTGTATCATATACGGCTGCAATACATGGTCCAGTTCTTTATCCAGAGGGATAAAACCCACAAAATCATTGATACAGACCTGTATGTCAAGCTTATGAACCAGATATGCCAGATATTCAGATAAAGCCTTGTGATTTGTTATATTCATAAGCTGACTCCTTTCTGGAATTATTATAAGGCGGATTTGCAGAAAAGTCCAGATATTTGGCAGAATATTTAAGGAAACCGGCGATCATGGGATATACTATTGATATACTGTTACCTTATCAATTTTAATGGGAAAGAGAAGGATAATAATATGAGGCATGTTAAGCACAAAGGGGATTTTTGCATTATTGGCGGAGGAATGGCCGGAGTCTGTGCGGCAATCGCAGCCGCCAGACATGGGGCAAAGGTAGTGTTAATGCAGGACAGACCGGTTCTGGGAGGAAATGCATCCTCGGAAATCAAGATGTGGATATGCGGAGCACACGGAGACAATAACAGGGAAACCGGAATTCTGGAGGAAATCCAGTTGGAAAACCTGTACCGGAATACAAGCCTAAGCTTTTCCGTCTGGGACAGTATTCTTTATGAGAAGGTCAGATTCGAAGAAAATATAACATTATTGTTAAATTGCAGCTGCATGGAAGCGGATACTATATGGGACAATGCATCTAAAATCCCGGGTAAGCGTATCCGGTCGGTTAAGGGATGGCAGCTGACCACTGAAACCTGGCATACGGTGGAAGCAGACCTTTTTGCCGACTGCTCCGGTGACAGCATTCTTGCAGAACTCTCCGGCGCTGATTACAGAATAGGCAGGGAAGCCAGGAAAGAGTTTCAGGAAACCATAGAGCCGGAAGCAAAGGACAGTAAAACCATGGGAATGAGCTGTCTTTTCCAGATCAGGGAAACCGACAGACCTCAGCCCTTTATTCCTCCTGCCTGGGCGGAAAAATATCCTGAAGACAGTGACCTGCCATACAGAGAACATGACAGTGACTCGAATTTCTGGTGGATTGAGCTGGGAGGAGAGGACGATTGCCTCCATGACGGAGAAGAACTCAGAGATAAACTGCTTAAAATCGTATTTGGCGTCTGGGACCATATGAAGAACTATGGTGACCATGGAGTTGAAAATTGGGTAATTGACTGGATAGGATTTCTGCCCGGGAAGAGGGAGAGCCGCAGATGCATGGGCGATTATATACTGACTCAGAATGATGTGGCCTCAGAAGGTAGATTCCATGACCTCACAGCCTATGGGGGATGGAGTATGGATGACCATTTCCCGGCCGGTTTCCGATATAAAGAAGGATATCCTACCATTTTTCACCCGGCTCCTTCCCCCTTCGGCATCCCATACCGGTGCCTGTATTCAAGGAATGTCAATAATCTGTTCTTTGCGGGAAGAAATATCAGTACTACCCATGCGGCCTTAAGCGCAACCAGAGTTATGGGAACCTGTGCAGTCATAGGGCAGGCGGTAGGAACTGCGGCAGCTATCGCAGCGGAAAAGAAACTTCTGCCAAGAGAAATTTATGAAAAGGAAATTCCAAATCTTCAGCAAATGCTAATGGAGGATGACTGTTATCTGCCCTGGCACAGAAGAACGGTTCCGTTTTTGACAAAGGAGGCGACAATACTGGCAGCTTCGGGTTCTCCCGAAATACTTCGGAACGGGTATGACAGAACGATTCAATCCGAAGATAACGGCTGGGTATGTGCTCCCGGTGACTGGGTGCAGTACAGCTTTGACGACGAACGGGAAATCACTTTGATCCGTCTGGTCTTTGACAGTAATTTAAACAGGAAAATACATAATATGCCCTGTAACTATCCTTTAGTCCAGGAAGGCTTTCATATACCGGAAACCTTGGTGAAGGAATTCCGTATTGAGTATCTGGATAACAGGGGAAATTGGGTTACAGCTCTGGAAGTGAAAGAAAATCACCAGCGGCTGGTCAAAATTAAGGTGAGTATTCTGACCAGAGGAATACGGCTTATCCCGGTTAGTAGCTGGGGTGCCGGTACGATCCATATCTATGCATGGGATGTACAATGACGGCAAGGAATTCATTCATTTTCCCATATATTGAGACAATCTATGTGTCAGGTTTAAACCTGTGCATAGATTGTTATTTTTTATAGAATATACGGAAATGTTGTTTATCGGCAGGCAATGTGCTATGCTGGAAACAAATGTTAAGTCTTCTGGCGAAAAGAAAGATGGCTTAGCGAATATCAACTAGTTAATGTGCAATATTTATATAGCATGCTGATAATCATGTATTCATCTGTCAATTGAATAGCACATTAATTCGAATAAGGAGGACAAAGAATGATTCAAGCACTTGTGCATATTGCTTTGATAGTAAAAGATTATGATGAAGCAATCGAATTCTATACAAAAAAGCTGCATTTTACATTAGTAGAAGATACATATCAGTCTGAGCAGGACAAAAGATGGGTGATAATTTCTCCTCCGGGTTCTAATGGAACTACAATATTATTGGCAAGAGCATCTAAGCCGGAACAAGAGGATTTTGTAGGAAACCAGGCAGGAGGAAGAGTTTTCCTTTTCTTGGGAACTGATAATTTTTGGCGTGATTATAACGAAATGAGAAAAACAGGAATTGAATTTGTTAGAGAACCTAAGGAACAGGATTATGGAACAGTTGCGGTATTTAAAGATTTATACGGAAACTTATGGGATTTAGTTGAGTTCAATGAAAATCACCCAATGTTTCGAAGAGTGAAATAAGCTCCTACACCATCGGAAGCGAAACGCAGACCTGACAGTTTGAAGCATTACACAAGGCGTTGCCAGCATTCTCATGGTCGTGTTCCTTGCTAAGCTGGGGCTGATCTGTAAGTGGCATTCATATGGATGGTTTCGGGGACTGCAAAATTGAGAAAAAGCATTTGAGGGTATGCTGTAGAATAATATGAAATTGATTTTATGGAGGTTTTTGTTATAATATATATTTTGAAGTATTTATATTTTCATCATTAAAATGATTGGGGATGTGACAGTTATGGAATACTCAATGATACGGCAAAATTTTAAAAACCATGGGTTTTCAACACAATTCTTTTCAACGAAGGAAGAAGCCTGCAATTACCTTGCTGATACCTTGCAGCATCAAACAATTGGATTTGGAGGAAGCGTGACGTTAAGGGAAATGGGGTTGTTTGAGGTTTTGCAGCAAAACAATGCCGTGGTATGGCACAATAAGGTATCTTCCCGGGATGTTCGTCGTCTGGCCAACTGTGCCAGGGTCTACATAACCAGTGCAAACGCCGTGACTGAATCAGGGGAGATAATAAATATTGATGCGACGGGTAACCGCATTGCCATGACAGCCTTTGGGCCCGAGATATGTTATTATGTTGTTGGAAAAAACAAAATTACATTAAACTTAAGCGACGCAATATATCGCTGTAAAAATGTGGCCGCGCCGCAAAATGCCAAACGGTTAAATGCAAAAACCCCATGCGCCCAAAAAGCGGATAAATGCTATGATTGCAACAGCCCCGAGCGGATCTGCCGTATAATGGCTATTATAGACCGCGCTCCGGCAGGTATGAAATGTGAAATCATCTTTGTAGACCAGGAGCTTGGACTGTAATAAGGAGCAGCAGACTTTATGCCATATTAACGGATTTTTGTTTTTACCAGATACCCCATAAATTTCTTGAAGCAACCGTTCCAGATGGCTGCGTAAATGAATGAAAA
>JAFADH010000101.1 GCA_023424995.1 Bacillota bacterium
TGCTGGATATCGGGGACCTGCTTAAGACCTTTGCCAGGGAATTGAGCCTTGGCCAGCGGATGAGAGCCGACCTTGCCATGATGCTGCTTCACAGTCCGGAGATCATTCTGCTGGATGAACCGACCCTGGGGCTGGATGTTGTGGCCAAGAGGCAGATGATTGATTTTCTTAAGATGATCAACCGGGAGAACGGAGTCACCATTATTGTTACCAGTCACGATATGGATGATCTTGAGGAGATGGCACAGCGGATACTGATGATCTCCGGCGGCAAGCTTGCCTTTGACGGAAGCTTTGGCGAATTGCGGACTATCACAGGCAATCTCACACGGGTAACGGTAACCATGAAAGAGGGTCCGGCATCACCGCTTAAGAACGGGAAGCTTTTATCTGACCAGAACGGTGTCTATGAATATGAAATCGACCTGGCAGAGCTTCCGGTTAAGGACCTGCTGGGCCAGCTGTCCCAGGTGGAGGGTGTTATGGATGTGGAGATTACAAAGGCTCCCATAGAGCAGGTCATCGCGGGATTGTACAAGGAATGGAAGGAAGAGAGCAAACAGAACCTGTAATAAATTATGCACGGTGCAGGAGCAGGAAGGGTGAAAAAGAACCGGATCGGCAATAAAATTAACAGGACAGCAAATCAGTTAACTTATGTTATTGGTGAATTCTTGTCAATTATGATATAATGTCGATAGACATTATATCAGTGCCGAACGCAGTGAGTGCACATCATCGATGGGAAGCATCGCTATCATATGAGCTTGCTGCGAATATGATATAATGTCGACAGACATTATATCAGTGCCGAACGCAGTGAGTGCACATCATCGATGGGAAGCATCGTTATCATATGAGCATGCTCATATGATATATTAAATATAAGGATATACTATGTAGGCGGAGTTCACTCGGTTAAGCGCCGTACATTCTCATAGGTCCCGGATTTAAAGAAATGGAGAGAAGTCGGATGAATCGTGAGCTGTTGGATAAACTGAAGCGTATCACAGCCGAAGAACAGGATATCCTGGACGGGAAGCAGCAGATCAATAAGGAACTGTATATGGCGTCCTCTTCGAATGTGATTGATAATAAGAAGCTCCTGGAGAGCGGTAAGCTTATCCAGGTACGTCCTCACACCCGCTTCGTCCATTTCCCGAAGCACAGGCATAATTATGTGGAAGTTATCTATATGTATCAGGGCAGTACCCGCCATATCATCAACGGGGAAGAACTGCTGCTGGCAGAAGGGGAGCTGCTATTCCTGAATCAAAGTGCGACGCAGGAGATATTACCGGCAGGCAAAGAGGATATTGCGGTGAATTTCATTATCCTGCCGGAATTCTTTGACCGTACGCTGCTGATGATAGGAGAAGAGGAGAACCTGCTCCGGAACTTCATCATCGGCTGTATTAAGGGAGCGGATGACCAGGTCAGTTACCTGCATTTCAGGGTAGCTGATATCCTGCCGGTTCAGAATCTGGTAGAGAATCTGATCTGGACGATTATGAATGACCAGCAAAATAACCGCAGCATCAATCAGATTACCATGGGACTCCTGTTCCTGCAATTGATGAACCATACGGATAAGATCTATGTGGGTAAGAACCAGTATGAGAATGAGCTGACCATAAAGCTGCTCCGGTTTATCGAAGAGCATTATAAGACGGGACAGCTGTCGGAGCTTGCGGCTGCCTTGCACTGTGATTTGTATTGGTTAAGCCGGACGGTGAAGAAGCTGACCGGCAGAACCTATACGGAGCTGGTGCAAACCAAGAGACTGAACCAGGCAGCATATCTGCTGACAACTACTAAGATGGCAGTGGCAGAGATCAGCCTGGCAGTGGGATATGACAATATCAGTTATTTTCATAGAATATTCCACAAGAAATTCGGCGTCTCGCCCAAGGGGTACCGAAGCTGCAAATAAGGACACTTTTCTATGCAAAAGGTGTTCTTTTCTTTATTTCAGAAAACTATTATAATTAAGATGAGTTAAGGAGGAGTTATAACATGGGAAGCAACTATCTGGCAATCGATATCGGAGCCTCCAGCGGGCGCCATATTCTTGGCACCCTGGTGGATGGAAAACTGAAGCTGGAGGAGATCCACCGGTTTGAGAACGGTATGCAGGAGAAGGACGGGCAGCTATGCTGGGACTTCGAGCACCTGTTCCGCGAGGTTAAGACCGGCCTTATAAAATGCAGGGAACAGCGTAAGACACCCATCCTGGTCGGAATCGATACCTGGGGCGTGGACTTTGTTCTTCTGGATAAGGAAGGAAAAGTAATCGGTAATACGGTAGCTTACCGGGACAGCCGTACCAAAGGTATGGATGAGAAGGTCTATTCCATCATTCCTGAGGCAAAGCTCTATGCAAGGACCGGCATCCAGAAGGCGATCTTTAATACCATCTATCAGCTGATGGCCATTAAGGAACAGCATCCGGAATACCTGGAGCAGGCGGAGACCTTCCTAATGGTACCGGATTATCTTAATTATCTGCTGACCGGCGTCAAGGGCTGTGAATATACGGAAGCTACCACCACCCAGCTGGTCAGTCCTGTGACCAAGGATTGGGATTATGAACTGATCGAGCTGCTGGGACTGCCGAAGCATATCTTCCCCGGCATCGGCAGACCGGGGAATGTAGTCGGCAACCTGACAAGTGAGGTGACGGAGGAGCTGGAATATGACTGTATCGTCATACTTCCTGCAAGTCATGATACCGGCTCTGCGGTTATGGCAGTACCGTCGCTGGACCCTAATCCCATGTATATCAGCTCGGGAACCTGGTCTCTTATGGGAACGGAACGTTATGAAGCGGATTGCTCAGAGCTCAGCAAGCTTCATAACCTTACCAATGAAGGAGGCTTCGGCTACCGTTTCCGCTATCTGAAGAACATCATGGGTCTCTGGATGATCCAGTCGGTGAGAAGGGAATTAGTGCCGGGGATGTCCTATGGTGAGATCTGCCATATGGCAGCGAAATCTGAGATACCCTCCACCGTTAACTGTAATGATGACCGTTTTCTTGCACCTGCCGGAATGACCCTGGAGGTCCAGAGAGCATGTGAGGAGAGCGGCCAGCAGATTCCCCGGGGGATCGGTGAAGTGGCTGCCGTGATCTACAACAGCCTGGCAAAGTGTTATAAGGAAACCATGGAAGAGATCGAAGAACTCACAAAGATACGGTACGACAGTATCCATATAGTAGGCGGCGGCTCCAATGCAGACTATCTGAACCAGCTCACTGCCAGATATACCGGCAAAACAGTATATGCCGGTCCTACGGAAGCTACCGCCATCGGCAACCTTCTTGTGCAGCTTTTGATCAGCCGTGAAATCAAGGATCTTAGAAGCGCAAGGGAGCTGGTGAAGAATTCCTTTGAGATAAAGGAATATAAGCCCAAGTAAAATAATGGAGGAAAACCTATGACAACACAGGAAAGATATCAGTCAGCGAAAGAGATCTATGCCAAAATCGGTGTGGATACCGACGCTGCAATTCGGCAGCTGAAAGAAATTCCCATTGCCATGCACTGCTGGCAGGGGGATGATGTGGCCGGTTTTGAAGGGGCAGGCGAACTGTCCGGCGGCATCCAGGCTACCGGCAATTATCCGGGCAAGGCAAGAACCCCGGAGGAATTAATGGCAGATATGGATAAGGTATTAAGCCTGATTCCGGGCTTACATAAGATCAATCTTCATGCAAGCTATGCCATCTTTGAACCCGGTGAAAAAGCTGACCGGGATCAGCTGGAACCAAAGCATTTTAAAAAATGGGTGGAGTTCGCCAGGGAGAGAAAACTCGGAATCGATTTTAACCCCACCTATTTTTCCCATCCATATGCGGCAGACGCCACACTTTCCAGTGAAAAGGAGGAGATCCGTGCCTTTTGGATCCGCCATGGCAAGTGCTGCTTAAGGATAGCGGAATATTTCGCAACGGAATTAGGGATGCCAAGCTGTATGAATATCTGGATTCCGGACGGCTTTAAGGATGTTCCTGCCGACCGGACCGCACCCCGCGCCAGATTAAAGGATTCCCTGGATCAGATTATCTCGATACCCTATGACAAGAGCAAGGTTTATGTAGCAGTGGAATCCAAGGTATTCGGAATCGGACTGGAAAGCTATACGGTAGGCTCCCATGAATTCTATATGAATTATGCCGCGAAGAATAATCTGCTCTGCTTATTGGATAACGGACATTACCATCCGACAGAATCCGTAGCGGATAAGATCTCCTCCATGCTGCTGTTCTCCGAAAAGGTGGCGCTCCATGTAACCAGATCCGTACGCTGGGACAGCGACCATGTAGTGACATATGATGATGAGACCAGGGAAATCGCCAAGGAGATCATCCGTAACGGAGCTGACAGGGTCCTCCTGGCACTGGATTTCTTCGATGCAAGCATCAACCGTGTCGCAGCCTGGACCATCGGTATGCGGAATATGCAGAAGGCACTACTGAATGCACTGCTTCTTCCGAGCAAAAAGCTGGCGGCGCTCCAGAAGGACAGACAATTGACCGAGCTTCTGATGTTCCAGGAAGAGCTGAAGCTGTATCCGGTAGGAGATGTATGGAATTACTTCTGTGAGATCAATAATGTGCCTCAGAAGGAAGACTGGTTTGAAGAAGTGAAGAAATATGAGAAGGAAGTATTAAGTAAAAGACAATAGGCTATAATTAATGCCGAAATAATTATAATGTGTTTTTACGGACCACAAGCATTAATTATATAGATACGGAAAGCTGCTGCATACCGGGCCAATCCCGGCATGCAGCAGCTTTATTCAAGTTATGGCAGGATATTTCACTGTCCTGCTAATAAAATAACTTTGTATAATCTGTCTGCGTATCCGCTATGTGATAGATATATATTATGTCATTAATTTTACGGTAAATTGCTATATGCTTATTGCATATGACCATTCTAAAGCCTTCTTTATCCAGCCAGGGATCCGGCGTAAGCGACCCGGAATCAGGATGTTCTTCCAGCCTTTCAACAGTATCTAAGATATGATTGCTCACTTTTAACGCAGTGTCAACATCAAATTGAATCAAATAATAATCTTCAATCTTTTTTAAATCTTCCCAGGCGGTTGGGAGAAGCTCGACCTTATATCTCATTAATGCGTTCCTTTAGTCCTTTCCGGGCTTCAGCTATGCTTAAGGTCTTTGCTCCGCTCAGCCGTTCCTGCTCGGCTTGTAGAATCTTCATACGAAGCTCAAGCATCTGCTCTCTTTTTTCGAAGGCTTCTATACTCATAAGCACAAGATCACCTTCACCGTTTTTGGTGATATATATGGGCTCTTTCGTCTCATGTGCCAATGCGGATATGGCAGCATATTCATTTCTCAGAGATGCGGAAGGTTTTATTGTCATACTCATAACTCCTTATATAAATATTATGATATAATTATATCATAATATTTATATAAAATCAAGATATCGGTTAATAAGAACTATCGGGAACGATAGATTATTCGGTAAATTCAAACTGAAAGCTGAATTCGATCTGCTCCTCCTCCAGCCGGTATTTCGAAAGAAGTCCCGGACCGCAGCTGTTGGAACCGATACCGCTTTGCTTATAATCCACGCAGACCACAGTGAAGGGCGACTTTTCCAGCTCGTAATTATGCAGCTTTGCAGTCAGTTCCTCCTGTGTATATTCCGAGGCATTAAAGGCGAAGGCTTTGTCTGCCGTTACAGTCAGAGAGGAGGCTTCGGAGCTTTCTATCCGCAGATAACTGCAGCCGCAATGGGAGGAGTTCTCCTGCGGGTAGATGTAATCCTCGAACATATCCTCGATCCGCTGCCGGAATAATCCCAGATAGGAGGACCGGTGCTTATCAGGATAACTTTCATGGGGTCCGTATCCGAAGTATTGTACACGATCATAAGCCTTCGGCAGGAACAGACGCAGTCCGAAACGGGGCAGGAAGGGCATCTTCGTATTACGCCGGGCTTTTACCTGGCAGGTGAGACTGCCATCCTCACTCACTGTCCATATTACATCAGCATCCACCATATGCTCTCTCTGGATTGCAGCGATGGCGAGCCGTGCCTTAATCTGTACGGCATTGAATTGAGTCGTACCGGGTTCTGCCGTGTTGAACTGTACTGCGCCGGGTTCTACCGCATTGAAATGTATTGCACCGGATTTGGCGGCATTGGATTGAACTGCACCGGATTCTGCCGTATTGGAGTGAGCCGGATTGCTTTGAACTGAATTCAGCTGTTTTGTACCTTTTTCCTGCTGAGTAACACTGGTTTCATATACCCGGACTGTAATTCTGTCATAGCCTGCTTTC
>JAFADH010000345.1 GCA_023424995.1 Bacillota bacterium
ACTCTATAAAATAAGCATATCTGGTGGCATGGCTTCTG
Organism: Bacillota bacterium; assembly: GCA_023424995.1. Lineage (GTDB taxonomy): Bacteria > Bacillota > Clostridia > Lachnospirales > Lachnospiraceae > Mobilitalea. The sequence continues at coordinate 39 of JAFADH010000345.1, forward strand.
CCCGGTAGGCCAAGGAAAGAAGATTTCACCCACCCACTGTAATGAGTCAACCTTTATGTCAGCATTGATCTCTTCCTTGAATTCACGTATCAGAGTCGTCTCACCGGTCTCTCCCAGCTCCACATGCCCGCCGGGTAATGCATATGCCGGATCATTGACAGCACTCTGCAGCAATACCTTATTATTATGGATTAACAGGCCTGCGACCCGGTAACTGAACACATAATCATCGGTCTTGAAGATAATATCCTTCATTCGTATCCCTCCTTGTACAGCATCTGTTATTCTATAATCCCTCCAGGATCTGTCTGCGCTTCTCCTGGTATTCTTCGGATGAAATCAAACCCTTGTCATACAGGCCTTGCAGCTCCTTCAGACGTTCTTCCGCGGATTTGCCGTATTCATAGGAATTGCCGGTCTGCCCGTAGCCGTATCCGTCTTCATCGTCATCAATCGTGATCTCATGTGTGGCAACTCCTTTATCAGAAAAAGCATTATAACCATTGACCGCGGTTATAACGAACGCAAATAGTGCCCATATAACTCCAAATGGTCCGAACGTCGGTACAACAAAAAATAAACCGATAAAGCAAAAAATAATCCCTCCGAAGAAGCCCACCATCGACTGACCTTTGCTGGGTTTCACCCTGACTCTTTTCATATACATATCCCTCTTTCAATTTAATACTTTATTTAATATCTATTTGATACTTTATTTAATCTATTTGATTCTTTAATTAATATCTATCCGCACTTTACTAAAATCTCATTATAATTTTCTGATATAAACCGATATGCATTATCAAGAAAATCCGCCATATTACTTCGATTTTTAAATTGATCTATTATATAATCCTCTATCGGAATTCCATTTATCTTATTCTCGTAAAATGATGCATACGATTTTTGCGGATAAGGTGCTGCTTCCTGCATCTCAGGTGAATTCAATGTCGGATCTACTGCCATTTCCTCTAAGAACCATAAGATCTCCGGATGAGACGGCTGCTTGTCCGATGTATATCCATGCATTGCCTTCCATTTCTCGAACAATATGAAATGATTTATCTCATGGATGGAAGCTCTCATAACCACATCTTCCGGCGCTCTGTAATGAAGCCAATATTCTTTCGTCAACACATCCCTCGGAAAGACAGCATATAGGCCCAAATAACATGTGACAGCCTGATGCTTATCGGTCCAGTCAACTTCAAACAATTCCAGCATCTTTGGGATAATTACAGTTTGAAGCTTATTAAATTGCTCTGATAATTCAATCCTTCTTTTCATCATGTCAAAAGCATTCTCTTTATACTCCTTAATCAATATTCCATTAATTATATCGTATATTTCTGCATTTGACATTCCTTCTTTTACAGAGCCGGCTATCAGTGGAAATGAATGATATATTCGTTCTCTAAACGGAAGGCTATGATTCACATCAGCATTCGAATATAATAATTCTGCGATAGATCGGATATTATATTCTATGTTCGATATTTCGACTTGTATCTTAGGTGTAATCATAAGTCATACTATGCCTCCACAATAAAAAGCTCATCTAATAGCATCTGTCAGGTATCTGCGAACTATGACATCTCCTCCAATATCCTTACATGCCGCAAATCCGCATTTTTCATAAATGATATAGGGTCCGTGATAACTGCGTTCATTAGTATCGCCCTTTCCCGGATAGGCTTCAATACAGGTATATCCTTCTGCAGCAGCATCCTGGCACACCCTTTTTAGCAGCTCCGTAGCGATCCCTTTGCGGCGCATGCCAGGGGCTATTGTAAAGCATACAATTAATTTGATTTTCTGTGTGCTGTCTGCATCATCCCATAGTTCAGGACATTTTTCCCGGCTTAACGCATCATAGTTCCCCTTGTCATTTGTATTACACCATCCTGCCACAGAACCGTCCAGGTAGGCCAGGTAACCTTGAAGCGTACCATTTTGGATATATTGTATCGCCAGGTCACGCTTGAAGTTAACATCTCCATCTGCAGAACAAGCCTTACGGGCTTCCTCCAGTTTATCATTCCAATGGTACCATACACAATAGCAGCCTTCCCATTCCGGGTTATCCGTAAAGGCTTTCTTCTCAAAAAATTCAATATAATCATTGATCAATTCAGGGGATAATTTTTTAATCTCTATGTTCATTTATTCACTCCTCCGCTGCTTCCCGGCATGAAATCCTTCTCCCATATGGCTGCCAAGACTCCAGTACCCATTATCTATATTATAGAATATCAGATCTGCCTTTTTGGTATCCGGACAGCCATTCACCAGACATTCTTCGTCTTCATACATATCAATCACTTCTCCTATGGAGCTTCATCAGCAATTATTTATTTCCAGCTAATTTTCTGTCTAATCAGCATTATATTGGTAATATGATAATGACTCATCATCATGCAGATGCACAAATCCCAGTTTCTTAAGAATATGTATGCTTCTTTGATTCCTATGAACCGCATCGGCATATATTGTCTTTAATCCCAATTCAATAATAGCATAATCAAGGAGCAATCGTTCTGCCTCCGTACCAAAACCCTGCCCTTTCACGGAATCATTGATCAAATGTATCCCCAAGGTTCCGCATTGTTTCTCAAAATCAATATATTTTAATTGAATTTCACCTATCACCTTATCATTATGACAGACAGCAAAGAAGCGCCTTGACGCATCCAGAACCTTATTCTTATAATATGCATCAACCTTTTCTTTCTCATAAGTGTATCTATCATAAGTCATAGCCGGATCTGAGATATAACTCATAAAAAATTCATGGCATCTTTCCGGTGTATAAGGCCTTAATGTAATTTTGTCTCCCGTCAGCTCCATAAATGGCTTGTCCCTCCATTCATATGTATGTAAGTTTCATTCTCTTATATGTCAAATCCAATACCGGCTATTTTATATACCGATACCTTATATCATACATTATGGCATTCATCTCATCTTCCACAGTCTTGTCACTATTGTCATACAGATATGGTTGATTCAAATGTTCCTTCCTTAGCTTTTCCCTTAAGAATAAGGCCCGCTCGATCTGTCCGACGTCACCACGCTTGGTAATTCTTGATCGGATACTCTCTTCACCGGCATCTAATACCATATACCTTAAATCATACTCAAACTCCTTTAAACCCTCTAAGAGCAAGGGCAGTTCATCCTCCACTACATAGTCAATTATGACATTCAGACGATTGCGAAGGGAATTCTGTGTTACTGAGATGATATTCTCCCAGGTAATTCTAAGTCTCTCCGGCCACGATATTTCTCTCTTATCACCAAAAAATCCATGAAGCTCATCCCCTGTAATAAGGATAGAATGCTCCAATTCATACATCAACTTTTTTGATAGGGTTGATTTTCCGCATCCGCAGGCTCCCGTAATTAAGTAAACCGAATTCATACCGTACCTCATTTTCCAATTTTAATAAAGCTATCTATGTATATAAAACACTTGCGGCTTTATAAACTCCTTATCCTCACGGAAAGCCTGCAGCTCTGCCATACACAAATCAAACGCATTTGTAATATATTCTTTAATCACATCATACGGATACAGCTCAAGTTGTTCCGTTCCGGCAGTTTCCGGGCACATAATATCCTCCCTTAGTCCCTTAAAAAAATGATCATACATCGATAGATCAATCTCATTTATTTTAGGAATGTCGATTTCCTGCAGATAATAACTCAGATTATACTCTTTTGTTAACAAATAGTTCAATTTCATATAATCTCTGTAGCTTTTCTGATAGATATATTTGCGTTCCGGATAGGGATAGCTTCTGATATACTTGTCTGCAACACTGAAAAGCCATAAGGCATCCATAATTAAATGACAATAATATCCCATATAAAGAGAATCTTTTTTTATCCTCTCATAATATGAGCTTTTAAAATTATGCCAATTGATGCCTTTTATACCAAGTTCATCAATCTCATGACCATAGTGGGCCCTATGATAGCTCCCATCGTCATGCTTTGACAGATCGGGTAACAATGCACCGGTTATGAACCTGTTTAAATCCAACTTCTGTAATATGGCTATTTTCTCTGCTATCAGATAGTGTATCACTCTCGATGCCATAAGTATAATACCTCATTATTATTGAAATATCTTCTGTTCTCTTCTGCTATAATTAAAATAGTAAAAGGCCTGAATTGATAATTATTATGAATAACACTTATCCTCTTCTCTTTGCCGTCCTGAGCAAATAGGAGGAAAGCATTCTTGTGCTAATACTTAGAATAACATTGATCGTAACAAATATGAATAAAAATTTCCGTGAAATATCGTACTCCCGTTGAAGGTATAATGTAAAAAGAAATATAATCATTACACAGATATTTGAAAATAATACCTTAACAGCTGCAAGCAACTGCCGTTTTTCCTGCATCGGCGCATATAACCGGAATATATAATAAAAACATAAATACAGCGGAATTAAATAAATCAGCATAACCGCATAATTCTTTAAGGGATAAAATCGTTCCAGTCCAACACTTATAAACGGACTATAGTATCTTAAATAATATGCCAGAAAATATGCAGCTGCAATAGTACAAACATCCAAAAGAACCTGAAACTTGTTCAACATTTTATGATCTTCTTTAATCATAATAATACCTCCGATGAATAATTTATTAATTATTTTCATAAACCGGCTATTAATTTTATGTATCGAGATGAGTTCTAATATGAGTCATACATTGTGCTGTTTTCAGTATAAAATTGACTTCCAGGGTAATCTCCCGATAACAATAAGATTACCGTCGTTATCGCGGCTCGGGCTAATAAAACGTCCATAAGTGCTTTTTCATATCGATGCAGCCATTTTCCAAAAAGGTAATCCCTTCTTTTTCAAGCATGTCCCGTTGCAGTTCCTGTCCGCCGAATATACTGTCCGGCGCCATTCTTCCTTCCCGGTTAACTACTCTGTGACAGGGCAGATTCCGGTCTGACGGTGCTCTGTTCATCGCATATCCTACAATCCGGGAGGCATACGGATTCCCCGTCATTAATGCAATCTGTCCATAGGTAGCAACACTGCCTTCCGGAATTCTGGAAACAATATCATAGACCTTATCAAAAAATTTCGATTGATTACTATTCATTCGTCCACACCTTCCATAAAATCATTATAAACATTTACCTAACTGAGTCCAAAGGCTATTCCCAAGGTATAACAATTAAATCCGGCCATTTGCTTAGCCAGCTTGATACCTTTTTTTCATAAATTTGCTTTGTGATCTGTGTTTTATTTGCTCTGACAATTTTACCAAACAGATCATTCAGTCCATATGGGGCATATACTTTGAATTCATTATCTTTTTCCAGCCTGACACCAATTGCCGTGGCCGTAGTCGGCCATGTATTAACGGCAGCTTCAATGGATGCATATGGCTCAATCGAATAGCCAAAATGGTCCTTATACCACAGATGGACCCTTGCTTGATTTTTTACATCCATCTCAATGCTCAGATCTGAATATAATTGCTTAACCTGCATGATGACCTTATTCTCAGATTCATAATCTAAATTTATATTATCAAAATAAACAAAGTCAATATCTTTGATACCATAATCCAACGGATAACCGGATAGATAGTTCCAAACAGTTTGTGTTATACAACCCGCACCTATGTAATAATTATCTATGCTTAATTGCTTTGCCCGATTTACAGCAATGTTAATAATTTCGCTTGACATAATAATATTCTCCAGCATTTTAATCTGCGTATAGATATCTGAATTATAGCCTTTTAACATTAAAATTGTCCTCCGATTGTGTACTCAGCTTACATATGATCAATAAATTAAGTTTATAGTTCTCACCTGATGCCTCCAATCATCCTGAATAAACCTTCTAAATTTATCAAACAATATGCTTTCTATTCTTTCATTTCAAATTTTCTTCCTTTAAATTGTCTTCATTCCACCAGAATTTCAACGTTCTGTAACCTTGTTACAGAAATAATCCGGTTTTTTATTTATTATGTTGTCATGATAATAAAGGAAAGGTGACAAGGATGAAAAAGTATAAAAAAGCATCCGTATTATCCAACGAATGTGTTGCATGCGGCTGCTGTGTAAAAAGCTGCCCTTTAAGCGCAATATCCATATACAAAGGAATATATGCCGTGGTCAATGAAGCGAAATGCGCAGGCTGCCGAAGATGTGAGGCTGCCTGTCCTGCTCAGGTCATATCCGTAAAGGAGGTTGAGTATGTTAAAGCATAGGCACTGGTATGAATATCTCTGGATCGCATCCGCTGTTTATATAATACTTGGTTTCTTTAACATCCTGTTTGCATGGATAGGACTGATCTGTTTTATCACACCTCTGTCACTGGCGGTCGTCAGAGGCGATAAGTCCTACTGCAATAAATATTGCGGACGCGGCCGGCTTTTTGAGCTGTTAGGCGGACACATAGGGCTTTCCAGGAAAAAAGCTCCTCCGGGATTCCTGCGCTCCAAGTGGTTCCGTTACGGATTTCTGGCTTTCTTTATGTCAATGTTTATTATGATGCTTTATTCCACTTATCTTGTATTTGCCGGAGCGACATTAAGGGAAACGGTAACACTATTATGGATATTCCGGCTTCCGTGGGACTGGGCATATACCGCTTCCGTAGCTCCATGGATAGCTCAATTTGCTTTCGGCTTCTATAGCGTTATGCTGACATCTACGGTGCTTGGCCTGCTGACAATGCTTCTGTTTAAGCCTCGTTCCTGGTGTGTATATTGCCCCATGGGTACTATGACACAAGGAATCTGCCGCCTTAAGCACAACTTGGAGTATAAGGCTGAACACAAATAACAGGACAAATACCTTGTATAGTGAGACCGTCTAACACAGGTTAACGGCAAATCCACACTCCGGTAAGCTATTCATAAATGTTAATGATCAATTTCATCATTAACATTTATGAACAGTATTGTTACATTCACACAAGTTATTCTTAAGAATAGCAACAGCTCTGCAGACATCGTCTTCGCTTATGCCGGTATCCGCATTAATTAGAATTAAGCGGTTGTTTATTCTATCATGACCCAATTCCATATCATCCAAAACGACATATCCTTCAAGATTTTCGTTCCGTTCAATCCACAGTAATATTTCCTGTGCCTTAACCAGGCTGAATTTCCCGGTTTTCCTGATTTCATCGGTTGTCAGATCAGGAGTTATATCGTAGATTTTCAGACCATTCTGTTGGAGAACATTGATCAGATGCCTTGCTTCTTCCCGAAGGGGATTCATCATAGCATCAAACCAAAATCTCCAGCCGGAATGCAGCACAATTACGGCATTAGTTTCATAAACGATCCGGACTAGCAGTTTTACTGCTGATTCATCAATAAGTTGCCCCCGGCTTATTTCATTTTGGTTTTTCGCATTCCATGAATGCGAATTCAAAACTCCGTCAATATCTAAGAATATAACCTTCATGCTATCTACCCCTTAAAAATGCTCTGCCGGACAACAGTGAATTAATGACAATCCAAACTGCCGTGCAGCTCTGCAAATCTGTCTATCATTCTTTTATGGCTTTTTACCATATGCTCCGGCAGACCAGATATATGTGTATACTCCAGTTCAAGGGTTTCATGTTCATCGATTCTTAATTCACCGTCATATTCCTGCGTATAATACCCTATGGTAACAGAATAGAATTCATCACCGTTGGAGACTTTTATAAAGTTATCCGGACCCGAAAATACATCGATCAGGTGCAGCCTGCCTATAACCAGGCCCGTCTCCTCCCGCACTTCCCTTCGTGCAGTATCCTCAGCGGACTCGCCCAGCTCCATCAGTCCTCCCGGCAGCCCCCATACTCCGGAAGGGTTTGATCTGCGTTTTTGAAGCAATACTCTTCCTTGCTTATCTATGATGACAGCAACTGCTCCTACCAGGATAAGAGGACGATGCCCTACTATTTTTCGTAACTCTTCCACATAATTCATCTGTTCACTCCCTGGATAATTCACGCATTATCCTGCGGCAGGGACTGATAACTCAGATTATTGGCATATACGATCTCCCTGCGCCCATGTTCACTGAGTATCAGCTTCGATACCCCGCCGGAGATACCCCATATTCCATAATGCTTCAATTGTTCAAATTCCAATCCGACCCACATGGATAAGAACAAATGAAGCGTTATACCGTGGGATACGATAGTAATGTTCTTATATTCCGATTCTATAAGCTCCGTCATAAAGGGCTTGATTCTATTCCAAAGATCATGAAAAGATTCAGACCCAGGGAACGCCTTGTATTCCGAATAAAGCAATCCATATGTATTCTCAGCCTTATGCAGGTTATACCATTCCCGGGACTTGCCGTGAGCCTCGCCTTCATTGATCTCTCTTAGTTCCTTTCTATAGACAGGCTCTCTTTTAACATAACGCAGCAATGGTTCTGCTGTCTGGACCGCCCTCTTAAGATCAGATGAAAAGATAACATAGTCTTTATGAAGCAATTCCTCCTTCAGGGCATTGCTTATATTCATTGCCTGCTTCCTGCCTGTTTCGGTAAGATCCCAATCCGTCCAGGCCCCTACCATTCCATTGGTATGGTGGACTGATTGCGTATGCTGTATTACCAGTATGTTTTTCATTCATATGCCCTCCGCGGTCTTAGTATAATGACCGGCTAAGTTAAGCCGGATATCTTATTTATATAAATCATCCATAGAATACAGTCCGTTGTTCCGGTTTATGATCCATCCTGCCGCATGGATCGCTCCTGTTGAAAAGGTTTCCCGTGAGGATACCCTATGTATGTATTCCGTGATTTCATCCTTATTATTGGCAAATATAACATGATGTTCCCCATTCATATTCCCGGCACGCACGCTGCTTATATTGATATCTTTCTCTGTCAGTCTGCTGTCAGCCCGAATAAGTGCATCCCGAATCATAATCGCTGTTCCGCTTGGTGCGTCTTTCTTCTGCTTATGATGATATTCCATGATATGTATGTCCGTATCATCAGAGATTCGCTTGACGGCAAACTTAAGCGTTTCGATAAAATCATGCAGTACCTTGCTGAAGTTTCCGCTTATAAAGACGGGAATTACTTCGGCTAACAACCATATCTTCGCCTCATCCTCTTTGCTGAAGCCTGTTGTTCCGATTACCAGGGGCTTTTTCATAATCCTGTATTGGTTCAGGTTATTATAAATGAAACTTTCCGCACCGGTGCAATCGATGAACACATCACTCTGTGTTGAAGCCGTGATGGAATCCGTGATGATTATATTACGGTTTTGTCCGCCGATGACATACGATACATCAAAACCCACCTTTGGATTTCCGGGCTTTGCGACAGCAGCTGTAAGCTCTGCCTCATCTGAATTCAGGATGTTATTCATTATCATACTGCCAAGCTTACCTGTGCAGCCCACTACCCCTATTCTAAACATCTTTTAACTCCTTTTTCGAGAGAAATATATAGCGCACTAAAAGCAGAATTCATATGGTAAATACTTTATACATCACATAAGGCAGGGTACTTTAATTATAAAAGGAGTAACCGCCTGCAAAATAGCCGCCTCCTATGACTAAATTTACTGCCCCCAGGTCCGGCTAAGAACAGGGACAATAATATTTTTATGCCTGTTGTCCCTATCTTCTGTGTAATTAAACAGTGCTGTAAGCAGCAATCCAGATGTGAGCATTAATGATAATGTTTCATGTGCAATCTGCATATGCACCCCTCACTTCCGGGAGGTCAATCCAGTCAGCCTAATCAACCTAATCAAGAAACTTGTTTTAATTCTGTTTACGGTCATTTCTTAGTAATAGCCTACCATACTGCCCATAATATGACAATCGAACATAATATTAATTTTGCGCACTGACGCCCTTGCCCTTTGGGCATAAATCCTGAAGAATAGCCGCTTTTACTATTCTTCCAATGGCCGTATGTTCTTTGCGGGACTATTCACACTAGCAATCATGCCTGCGACTTGCTCGCAGGCGTAAATTCAATATATGAATAATCCCTTTTATAATTCGCACTATTATCACTGATATTTGTCTCTTTTACAGTATTCATATCAGGGCCGATATCTGTCCCCATAACATTCTCTTGCCTTATCCGAATATTTCTTTACAAATTCACTCTTTGCAGCTGTATAAGCATCCCTGTTATGTTTATACTGCTTCATCAGCTGCTCCTTCAAAGCGGCATATCCGGCTGCCGCATCCGCATGCTCCGCCAGATAATCCCGAAAATACAGCTCATCCCAGTCTCCATAAAAGCGCACATGCAGATGATACACTTTATCGGCAAAGCCCATCGGTGTATATCCTTTGTTGAAGGTCATATGAAGCTCCGGCTTCTCCTCATAGGACATTAGAATCCATCCTGTTTCCAGCAGGTGCTCCTTCACTTCTTCAGGATCACAGTGCTCAGCTATCTCCAGTAATATATCTACCGTAGGTTTTGCCGGTAATCCCGGAACTGCAGTACTGCCCATATGATTGATCCTTTTAATAATTCTGTCTCCTAACCTGTCCGTAATCGCATTTTTCTGGATCTCATACCAATTCTTATAATCCGGGTCATGGTCTTTCAATATAATCGGGAACAGCTCCCATAATTCTTCCATTGTCATCTCCGATAATGCTTTGCCCATAGCAGCCCCTTTCATATGATTGTTCTGTCACATACCGTAATCTTTCTATACTCTATTAATTTACACCTTTTGTATATATCTGTCAAACAACACATCAGATGCCATAATATCCGCCATATCACAGACCGAAATACAGCTTTTATGCCATAGCTTTTTAACTAAATTTAAAACGAAAAGAACGAAATAAGAATATAATAGATAAATACTGCCCTCTGATCGTCCGAAGATCAAAGGGCAGTATGTTTGCGGTATATATCTTATCAATTGATCCAGCTTTCCATAGCCGTATCCAGCTCTCTTGACAGCTCCTCCCTTCTGTTGAACAGCCTGCTCAGCTCATCATAACCCAGACCGGTATCTGACATAAGATCATCCAATTCCTGAATTTCTTTCTCGAAGTTTTCTATTCTCTTAAGAAGGTCCGCATTTTGTTTCTCCTGCTGCGCGGCATCCATAACCTT
>JAFADH010000369.1 GCA_023424995.1 Bacillota bacterium
GATCTCATCCTTTTTACCATACAGTACGGCAGGCCGGTTAATTCCCGCATAGATATGTCTTCCCAGATTATGCCTTCCTATAAGATTGCATGTAATTGCTATTTTATTGGTTCCATTCTTAATAATACCTTCCACAGGAAAGCTTACCGAATATTTCTCCAGATCGTGATACGCACCCGGCCTTTCTTCCGGGAATACGCCCAGCTTGTAGCCATTGAGGTAAAACTCGGCCTCAACTCCTGTAATGCCCAGAAATTCTATGGTTGCCGGAGGTATATTCCTGACCTCAAAATCGGCTCTGTATTGATAGCGGCCTGTTTCGGTAAGACAATCGGTGGAGCCGTCAAACGGCCTGATTTTCTTCCATCCCTTATTCACGGCAATCTCCTCTGTTCTCCACAGACCGTCATCTGATTTATACTGAGGAAGACCAAGGTTAAATTCAAGCTTATCCGGTGCTTCCGGTTTGAAGCTGAATTGTTTTAATCCGTCATCTCTGACTGCACCGGACAAAACCTCACCGTTGATCACTATATCATTCGCAGTGCCGCACAAGATACGAATCATCTCTCCCGATTTTATCTCCGCCCGTATTGCTCCTTTTTCGTCTTTTCCCGGCCTTATCAAATCAATGTTTGAAAATAAAGGAATTGTCTCATTATCACATTCAATAAACCAGGTCTTTTCAGCAATTTCTTCGGAAATTGAGTATACATTTATTTCACAATCGGAGCAGAACATGTGACTTACCGCAACAGCTTCCGAACAGGTATATAAAAGCTCCTGCTTTATATGCTCCGATGTGACTGTCATGATGCCTCCGCTTTTGTCATTATCATAGGTCACTATATGAATGGTATTACCTGTACGCCACATTTTCATTATCTGGGTAGAGCAGAAATCCAGTACTGTTTTGTCAGTAAGCTTTAAATTGCCCATGAGCATCCGGGCACTTTTGGGCTTGATCTTCATTCCCTCTGCCGCAGGCAGCTTACAGCCGTCCGGCAATTTGATTTTATATTCCTGCCAGCTCTGTGTATTATTGAACATAAAATAAAAAGTGCCGTCATCACATTTCCGTGCCATGCCTTCCACATTGGGATTGTCGGTACCCCAGCCGATATCATATATCCCGGAAGCGGAGAAGACCCGATTCACCGAATTTACAGCCTCGGCCCAAAGCCTTGTGAGATAGAATTTCTTCCCGAGTCCTCCCCAGGGCGCAACAGCGGCATCCTCCATATAATTGGTACTTATGTGGTCACTATTATAACCCCAGGGCGTAACACCTCCGGCTGCCACGAAGAAATTAGTCAGATTAGCTCCCTTTGCCATAAACATTCCGGTCATTGATATTAACCACTCAGGCGGATACTTCACTTCATCGGGCCGCAGCTCACCCCAGAAGCAGGTCGTCCCTCCTGCATATTCCAGCATCATCAGCGGCACGTCTTCCGGCAGAGTACGATAAAGCTTGTCAAACCAGCCCCTCCAGCGCCATTGTTCATACACCGGCGTGTATATATCAATTCCGTCGGCAATATACTCTGTTCCGGTTTCATAGATACTTCCTCCGCCGTTGCTCACAAGAGGCACCTCAATCCCATCCTTCAGGGCCTGCAGTGCAAGACCTTCCATAAGATCTTTTTCACCCCAAAAATGTTCATTTTCCACCTGATATAAAATTACAGCTCCGCCCCTGGTCTGCTGACGCGGTGCAATTATGGCATTGATATCCTGATACCATTGTTTGCACCATTTTAAATGCTCCGGGCTTCCGGTACGCCAATCTCCGGCTTCTTCCGAAAGCAGCCATCCGGGATATCCTCCCAGATCCCATTCATTGCATATATACGGTCCCGGCCTTACGATTACGTATAAACCTGTATCCGCTGCCATATCCAGGAATTTTCCAATATCATGCTGTGGTGAGGTAAAGTCCGCCCGGCCGGGTTCCTGACTGTGAAAGTTCCAGGCAAAATAGGTCCCCACTGAATTGAGCCCCATGGCTTTCATTTTTTCCAGCCTGTCCTTCCACTGATCGTACGGAATTCGAAAGCTTTGAATTTCTCCGGAATAGATGTAGGTAGGTATATCATTAATTACAATGCTCTTGTTTTTGAATAGAACGCTCATTATTCCTCCATCTGCGTATCAATGACGTATCATATTTAAGATTTCATTTTCTATTTTACTTCACAATTCACTTCACAATTTTCTTCACAATTTACTTTACAAACACAATTCTGGCATCATTCTCATCAAGCTCTACGGTAAGCTTAATCCTTCCGTCTTCCGTGAGCTCATAGCTGTCTGCGCCGTACACGCCTGAGAATTCCTCCGTATTTATCCTCTGTGTAATATAGGTGTAGCTGCCTTTCACATGAGTGAAGAAGCACAGCAGTCCTTTGGAGGCCTGAGGTTCTATCTTCTCATAGATCTCCGGACTTGACCCCGTATATCCCCTGGTAACCGGATAGCTTTCGGTCGCATACTGCGCCACTTCCTTGTATCTGGCAAGTGTATCTGCAAATAGCTGTACGTCCTCTTCGCTAAGGCTCATAAGATCTCCCCAGATACCGTTGGAACCAAGCACGATGGAGGCAAGGGAATTGTTCTGGGATAAGACCGGCGCGTCCGGCAGGAAATGTGCCAGAAACAGTATGGAGGGGGCAAAAAAATCATAATTCACACCCTGGCGGCAGAATCTTGAGCGTGCCGGTCCAGGGAAAAAGAACATATTGGTATATGGATTTAAGTTGACGGCAACCTGGTTCGACTTGGCTTCGAATTTCTCAGGCAGGTCAAAATCCATTGCATAGGGTCCGTTATTCACCAGGAAATATTTACCCACGGACAAAAAGCCCAGGCCGACGAATCTGCCCTCTTCGGTCACATCAAAATCAACGATGATTTCGGGGCATTGCTTTGTAACCTCCTCCACGATTCTTATCATTTCCATTCCCATCTTATAGCTGTAGCAATCCAGGCGCTCCTCCTTTGAATTCGCCTCGTTTCCGTGGTTATGGAAGGGTGAATCACAACCGTACTGGTGGATTCCGTCCCATTTGAAATAGGTTACGCCTAATAAATCATGAAGCTCCAGCATTTTCTTTACAAATACGTCGGCGTAGCCTGAGGCAAGGCACATGAAGTAGCATTCTTCGGTTTCCCACACAATATTGCTTACTCCCCTGCCATCCTGCGTTATCCTGTGATCAATATTATCATGATAGGTTTTGGAAGTAGCTGCCGCCGCTGTGGGATTAAACCACAGACCGAGCTTCATGCCGTAACCGGAAAGCTTTTGTTTTACCTGAAGAAGCCCGTCAGGGAAGCGTTCCGTATTCACATACCAGTCCCCGGCTTTGCCAAACCATCCTGTATCAATAACAAATACATCCACTCCCATACGGTAAGCCACATCAATTTCCTTAAGCATCCTGTCCAGATTCATGGAATCCAGGTATTTCTTACCGTTATAGTAGCTGTTTCTCTCCTGGTAGTTCCAGGTATTATAATAGATATAGGGCTTTCTTGCTTCCCGGTTTTCACATATATAGTTCAGCAAAAAGGTGCGGTAGTGTCTGAAAAGCTCATTACTGTCTCCCTGAACAGCCGCCATATGAAACCAGGGTGTTACAAAAGTATGCTTTTCATCAATGATCTCACCATGATAATAATTTCCTTTTACGGCACTGACGGTAAGTCCCAGCTTATCGTCTTTAATCTGCGTATGGAAGGAGATATGGGTATCGGGATACTCCGCTCCGTGCTCATATGCCAGCAGCAGGCACCTGTCCTTCCCCTCCACCAGTGTGACCGGCCCCGGATAACTGCAGCCCTGTACCAGTTCTCCCCGGTTTTTTAATTCCAGATTAGGCTGGTAGGAATGGACGGCAGGATTAAAGTGGCTGAATTGCAGTTCTGTTACTTTCTGCTCTCCGTAATCAAAAGAAAGGCCCGCATATCTTATATTATCCCTGCCGTTTATTTTTGTCAGCTTCGCCGGGACCTGCGTATGGATTTCATACCTATACCTTATAAACGGGGATTCCGGAAAGAACTGCAGATAAATATTCAGCCGGATGGGATTGGAGTGCTCTATGGAGCAGCCCAGTATTACTTCTTTTCCGCCGTTGGCCATGCTTCTCTCGTTTATTACCTGTACTTCTCCGGCGGGATAAAGCTCAAGCTCTTCTCCTTCGATCTCAAAGACAGGCGCTTCTATGCCGTATTCAAGCTCTGAATTTAAAGCCTTCACATGTATAATACCTTTCTCCCTGCCAATCGTTATATGAAATATATCCGTACCGTATGTAAAACAATTCATAAACAGCCTCCTATTCATTTAAACCTTCATTTTTACTTAAACCATTATTCTTGATCACTTCTTTAAACCAATGTCCGCTTTTTTTGATAATTCTCTCCTGCGTGCCAAAGTCTGTGTATACAATACCGAACCGCTTTGAAAATCCCTGTGCCCATTCCAGATTATCCATGAAGGACCATACATAATAGCCTGCCAGGTTGACTCCCGCCTCTATGGCTTTGTGCGCCTGTATAAAATGCCGGTACAGATAGTCCAGCCTTTGTACGTCTTCTATTTTTCCGTCCCGGTCTATTACATCCCGAAAGGCGGCACCGTTTTCTCCGATGAATAATTTCAGACCGGGCCTTATCTTGTCTACACCGGTCAGCACATCGTACAGGCCCTCCGGATAGATGGGCCAGTCGAAATCCGTTGTGTCCAGGCTTACCGGTACACAGTCGGCATCAAAGAAACCGGTCCCCGGAGAATTCACGGCCAGGATATGGAAAACCGATAGGTATTAACACCTAATTCTTTTAATAGTAGTTTATGCACCTGCCCGCACACGCCGATTTCAAACCGTCTCTTTACATTTCCACCAGATTCTTTTCAACCACCGGCAATTTATTATCCCTGGGTATCCAGAAGGTCTTAATCTCACATATGCCAAACCGGGTCTCCCAGCTCCGCCCCAGTACGGTCAGCTCAATCCGTGCTTCCACTGCCGCTTTGCCTGTCTCATAGCATCGAAGGATATATCCCTCTCCCTCTTCTGCTTCCTTCAATACCGCCGCTATGATATTATCCTCAGATATCTTTATCCCTTCATACTCCAGGGGCATGCTCCCCCTGTGATAAGTCTCAATAACCTGTACCGGCGGCGTATTCAGTTCATATGCTTTCCTGACGATATGGTTTTCTGTCCAGGTTCCGGCATGGGGTATCAGGACATATTTAAATTCCTGTATCCCCTGGTCCATAAATTCACAGAATTCATCCCGTTCCCCAAAATGATCCGCATAGATCGGACTTCTTACCACCGTTATCCGCAGGTCATTATCTTTCATATCGTAGCCGTACTTGGCATTATTGATAACCGAAAGCCCGTATGGTATCCGTACATCCCCGGCCGACGTTCCGCTGATATCCGCCCACTGCTGTCCGGGCTCTTCTTCTCCGTTTACAGCTCTGTTAATAAATCCATAGGGTATCTCATAGGCTGCTGACGGCTTCAGGACTCCCGCCGGAAAGGACAGCTTAAGCAGCTTATGCTTTTCTCTCCAGTCCAGCTTTACCCTGACTTCAATGTCCGGCCTGTCATGATACATCATAAAATCCTGCTGCAGCAGTGAATTATTATACCTGCTTATTACCCGCAGCCTGCTGCGAAGGGGACCCTTCTCCAGCAGCCTGAACTCGGCATCCGTGAAGCTGCCGGTCTCTTTCCTGAATTCCGTGATCCCGTGCGCCCAGGTATCACAATCGCTCTCGTCAATGACAACAGGCACCGCTCCCGGACCTGACAGTACTTCTACCTGAACCCTTTTATCAAACAGTCTTTTGATATATCCCGTATGGGCTTCAAATTCAAGCCTTATGAACTCATTCTCCATTCTTACCGTTTCAGCTTCCGGACCGCCCGATACTTTCTTAAGCTTTGTAATTTCAGCTCTCAGACTGCCGGACGGTGTGTCCGGTTCAAATTTCTTATCCGTATAAATCCGGAACACACGGTATCCCAGGGCGGGAATACTGCCTATGAATAAGGTATCCCACTTATCCGAAAAGTTTATCTGTGCTCCCCGTACAGCCTGCAGATGACAGGCATTGCCCGCCTCATCCGTAATTCCGGCAATCGCTTTATTTATTTGTATGGGAGCCTTGACCGGCCAGGAAAGGGGATTAAATACTACGAGCGGTACCCCTCTTTCTTCCGTCTCCCAGATTCTCCAGTCTTTTTCCTTTACCAGGGGTATATGGGCATCCCCCATGGTATCGATGGCCCAGGATATCCTTTGAAGGGATGCATTCAGAAGCTCAGCCGAGATATGAAGGGCTTCTCCGTAGGATTCCCGGGCATCCTGATATGCCTCTTTAATACTGCAGCCTCCCATAATATCATGAAACTGGTTAAACATAATATTCTGCCAGGCTTTCCTTATCTGCTGCCCGGGATAAGGAAGCTCCATTAAAATATTGGCCAGGACAGCAAATTTTTCTGCCGTGATAATACTGTGTTCCGCCCTGCGGTTCGTTTCCTTTATTTCAGAATGGGCGGAATAGCATCCCACAGCATGATGCTGCAGATCATCCTTTATAATAGGAAGCTCAGGGTTTTCTGCCGACATCCTGTCAAAGTATTCATTGGGTGAGCTGTGGAAGATTCTCTCTTCTCCCCATTCAGCCTGAAGCTTTCGAATCAGCTCCAGATTTTTAATGGTAGGCCCGCCCCCGTGGTTTCCCACTCCGTAAAAGCCCATAAGGTCAACTCCGCGCTGCTTGGAAAGTCGTAAGATACCGGCAAATTTTTTCTCAAGAAACAGGGTCGAATGGAACTTATTCTGTTCCTCTGCCAACTCCTTCATATCTCCTTCATATCCCTCATATCCGTGGGAATAACCAAAGGGCAGCTTATAGGCCATTATCCTGCTTCCATCCTGGCTTTCCCACCAGAACAGGTTATAGGGAAGGGCTTTTTCCTGTTCTCCGGGACGCATGAATACATAATAATCCATTCCGCTCTTTTTAAGGATTTGCGGAAGCATGCCGTTATGTCCGAAGGAATCCACATTATATCCTACCCTTGCCATAACCCCGAATTTTTCTTTAAAGTATCTTTGGCCGTATAAGCCCTGTCTTACGAAAGCTTCCCCCGAGGGTATGTTGCAGTCCGGCTGGATCCACCAGCCTCCTGCGATTACCCAGCGTCCTTCCTTCACACGCTCCTTAATCTCTTCAAACATCTCGGGAGCATTCTCTTCCACCCATTTATAGTAGGCTGTACCTGCACAGGTAAAGATAAACTCCGGATATTCCTTCATACGGTCCAAAGCCGAACGGAAGGTGGCCTTAACCTCGGCATAGCCTTCCTGCCATCTCCACAGCCATACCGGATCCAGATGTGCATTTCCTATCAGATAAAGTTTTCTGTCATCGCTCATAATATAATCCTTTTTATTGTTTCATTTTATTTTGACAAAACTTTTATGGCAGCCCCGGTCCCATATCATCCATTTGCTTCGTCTGCCCGTATACACAGCGGATACTCTTTTCCATAGGACAGAAACAATGAAATAACACCATTACCGGTATCACAATCGTATCGGTCAGGAAGCTGAACTTCATTCTCATACACCCGGACCCGCTCTCCGGAATGATAATAAATCTTGCATTCACCTGAGCCGGAGACAGTGAAACGAAGTTCCTTCTCTCCTCCTGCAAAATTCCGGATGGCAGCTCCCGTGCACTTTCGCAGATACAGTCCTCGTTCTTCCCCTGTCGTCAATATCCGAATTGTGGTGGAAGCCGACATTTCCAGTACATCCAGGGGCAGCTTCCAGGATTCCTTAATACTGTAACCGCCGATTTGTATGGTATCTATATAGCTGCCTGTTCCGATTCCTTCAATCGTCCAGGTTTTCCCCATATAATGCATATTCTCTATCTTAAAGTCACCGGTACCGGCCGGTGAGAACGTAAATCCCCCGATATCACAGAGGACACCGAGATATCCATGCAGGATATTCTGATACCAGCTTCTCATGGAATATGCCTGCCATATTCCGGAATTGGCATTCCACCGGTCCTTTTCGGGATATTTCGTCTCGATCATATAGGAAATGCCTTCCGGGCAGAGCAGATTACGCGTCCAGTAACCCACACGCTCTCCCCAGTAGTGAAGCAGGTCTGTCTGCTTCATACGGTTTGCGGTCTGCACAAAATACCCTTCCACCGCAGGCCAGGTGCAATGAAGCTGGTTTGCATCCATATCATAGGATTCGTCCCATACGGGAATGGCGCGTATCCCTGCCTCTGAGACCGCATTCTCCCGCATGAATTCAATACATTCCGGCATGGTCCGGTAAACCAGGTCTTCACAGTATTCATTCTCCCAGAATATTCCGCACACATTATAGGAATCCCGCTGCAGCAGCGTCTCGCTGTCTGCGGAATTCACATAAAAGCCACGGTCTTTGGCATACAGTATCCTGTCAAAATTCTGTTCCATGGCGGTGCAATAGGCATATGCCTCCTTCGCGGTCTCTTCGTCCCTGCTTAACTGGGCCAGTACCTGCATGGAGCGGAGGGAGCAGTAAGCCGTTGTATTATTAAACAGACTGAAATCCCTGCCTGTCTCTTTCATCATGGCAGGAAAATCAGGGAACAGGGACATTCCTTCAAACAGCCCCGCTTCTTCTTTCCGGCTTCCCAGCATTCTTTGATAGATGCCGTAAGCGAATCCATAATGCTTAAGCACGGCTTCCCGGTTTCCTGTCAGGGCATAGTAGCTCTGCAGCAGGCACAGGTATAGCCCCTGTGTGACTGCTACCATATAGGAAGCCGGCTTATTGGATAAGGTATAGGCATGGGCAATTCCATTCTCCTGATCCGAGGTCTCCTCAAAGAAATCCAGCATAGCCTCTATCATCTTTTCATCGCCCCAATAGACAGAAGACATATTCGCTATCATACTGTCCCAGCCCCAGTTCCAGTAACGGGAGGTCTGTGCCCTGACAGTTCCCGGCCGTTCCTTCAGCTTTAAGGCTTCATGGTACAGCGGAGCCAGGGAAATAAAATCCTCCAGGTCTTTATTCCGGCAGGAAAGTATCGGTGCCTGCTCTATCACCCCTTTATACCGCCCATACTGTTCCCTTAAAAGCCTTTCATAATCAGCGGAAAGCTTTTCTGTCTTTTTAAACAGGAGCTCCTCCCGGGAATCAAGTGCCGTATAAAACAGATACGTACCATTCTCCTTAAGCTCCTCACTGATGCAGTCGATTCTCTTCTGGACCGGCTTGCGTATTACCTCAAAGGGCTGATTGCTCCCAACTCCGATATGCAGCTGCCATGAGCTGTCAGTATGCTCCTCCGTCTCTGTGAAGCCTCCCAGCATCAATCCCCGGTCTTCTTCATATTTCCAATCGTTCCACACCCGTTTCATTCCAAGGGGGTCGTAACGGTAATCCCCTGTTAGAGCCGGAATCAGCTGTGTACTCTGGTAAAAATGCATCTTGAACCGGTATCTGTCCGACAGCCTCTGCGGTGTCCTGACCAGGAATACCATAGATTCCTCCAGGTTCATTACACTGAATTGGAACAGATCCTCTCCGACTCTCCAATCCGCCGTCATTCCGAAGGGCCACAGCTCCACATTCTCATACTCCGGCGCATACTGGAGCTTCCCTTTCATCAAAAAGCAGCGAAAGGTATCAAACAGGCCTTTCACAAAGACCAGGTTATTACCTCCGCAGTTCTTCCTGGCAAAATACTCTACCCAATTAACTCCTGTTTCATCATAAGAGAAGGCCAGCCTTCCGTCTGCAAACCACCTGGGGGCCTGGGGAATTCCGCTCCTGCTTCGTATTATGCCTTTGTCTATCCAATAATCCTTCATTTAGTAACCATGCCTTTCTCTCAACCTGTAAATCGGGGCAGCCGCACAAATTTGCTGTGTAAATTATGTCTTTTATAATTCACACCGACATCTCAAATAACAGATAAAACATTTTTAACTTTCTTCCCATTCACAATAGCCGTATAATCCGAGGGGGTATGCAGCTCCAAAAGCTCTCCCTCCCTGCACCTTACAACAAGGAAGTCTTCTCCCTCAAATGTAATATCACAGCCCTCTATACTGCAATTTACCGACAGATAATTCTTGCAGGGCAGGCTTCCCTTGGCGGTAAATACCGCGGCACCGTCCTGGTACCTGCAGCCGTTCACCCAGCGGTTGGCTGCTATCTTATGCTTTTTCAGCCATGCTATTGTTGTTCTTATATCCGGTATATTCTCACAGCTTGCATCTGCCAGCTTCCTTAAGCCTTCATAAGCCGCCCTTGCGCTTGTGCCGTCCTTATAATACTCACAGGTGCCTGCCAGCATCAGCGGCCTGCCATCCCCGGCATAGTCCGCCAGGAATTCCAATACACACTCCTCCATGCATTCTGTCTCCAGGTAGATCAGCGCATCATACTGCTGTGTGCCGTAGGAAAGCACTCCCTCCTTATATTGCACACTATGATTGGATATCTCCGTACTGGGAACGAGATCACACAGATATTCGTCAAACAGTCCGTTCGTATACCGTAAGATCCCCGGGAATCTTCCTTCCGTCCGGACGATCTTCGCCGTCTTCTGATTCAGATACCAGTTCGTTACCGCTTCCATGCCAAAGACCACCAGCACCCGGCTGTCCGGCTGCCGTGACTGTACCGCATCCAGCCTGCTGATCCGTTCTTCCATCTGATTAATGGTGTCCAGGGAATCTGCCGTCCGAAGCCAGTGGACTCCTCCTTCATTGGGACACTCATAGCCCAGATAGTCCGTCCGCCCTCCAAACCTTGCATTCTGCCAGGTCTCTTCCCAGAAGGTGGCCAGCTGGTTCGTCCCGTTGGAATACCACATGTTATACCAGACCGGGCTGTTCCACTTATGCGCCATGGCAAGCCGTATGGGCATGATCACATATTCATCCGTCTGGGCATAGTCTCTCCTGACCTCCCACCAGCCAAGCCCGTTATGCAGGGTATCAAAGGTACTGTCATCCTTGTCGCACCATAAGGTAGGATGCACCCCGATAAAAGCATCCTTTCCGAAATATCTCTTCCCTGCTTCATAGAACCAGTCATTATTCTTACGGATATTATCACGCAGGACGGATAGATACGTATTAATTACCGCATAAGGTTTTCCGGGCTGCTCCTGACTTGTCCAGGCAAAGTAAATCATATCCTCCTTCAGGCTTGTGCCGGTTCTCTTATGATATTCCTCATCAAGAATCGGAGAATACGGAAAGACCTCCAGGTGATAAGCTCCCTTTTCAAACCTTGTCTGAAGATCATAGCCCCATTCATCATTCGCCACGCCCCCAAGCTTCAAATCGCCGACAGCCTGAAACATCTTCTCATAATAGGTATATAGAAAGGGTGAGAATAAATCCGGTACCCCATGGGTATATATAGCTGCTATACACACTTTCTTACCGGCATTCTCCTTGCCCGCATTGATCTTATATTCAGTGATCCCATCCTTCTTACACAAAAGCACCTCTATCTGCCGTATTGAATTATTATCATAAATTCCCTTGTCAACGGGTCTAAAAGCCCAGGCTCCGGCTATATAAGCCGGTCCTTCATTACCGGAGCTGCGCCCGGTACGCCCCCGGTACGGATTTTGTTTTGCGATAACAGCCCTTCCGGCTTCGTCCAGATCGCCTTCAATAAATTGAATATCCAGCAATTCGCCGGCCGCATCCTCCCTGCGCATCTCTTCCAGCTCATTGCGCACATCGATATCCAGCAAAAGCCTGGCATGATAGTCTTCCAAAAGTACCGTGCACTTTTTAACCAGCCGGATAATACGTTCATCCACAAACGGAAGTCCAAGATGATGAAGGCTTACATACAGCAGATCCACCTGCATTCTTTCGTAGATATCCCGGATATCCTGTTCCAGTTTGCCTTCCGTAAAGATACTCTCGTCCCATTTCCAATATAAAATCTTCGGATTTCCCATTATCTGCAACCTTCCTTTCCTAGCCCTTTACCGCTCCGGTTATCATTCCCTTTACAAAGTATTTCTGCAATCCCGTGAACACAATGACCAGCGGCACGGTTGCCACCACCATCATTGCGAACATAATGGCATCGGAGGAAATACTGTTGGGATCGATCACCGTTCCCATGGGATTCCTGCTTGGATCCGCCAATAATTGCTTCATATAGTGTATTGCGGATACGATATTATTTAAAACCATGGTCACCGGATACATATCCCTGTCCGTGATATACAGAATCGGAGAGTTAACATCATTCCAATAAGTCAGTATATAGGACAGCGCAATGGTAGCTATGGCCGGCTTTGATAAGGGCATTACGATCCTCCAGAAGATTTTCTGTTCGGAAGCTCCGTCAATCTTGGCAGATTCCATCAGGGAAGGCGGGATATCCTGGAACAGCACCCTCAGCATAAAGATGGTAAAAGGCGCCGCCATTCCCGGTATGATCAAGGACAGCAGATCGTTCTTCCAGCCCAGATACCGTACAATCAGTATATAGCTTGCAACGGTTCCGCCGCTGAACATCATGGGGATAAATAAAAAGGTAGAAATTGCTTTCCGGTACGCGAAGTCCCGCCTGGAGAGCGGATAAGCGATATATGCCGTTATCAGCAGATTCACTACCGTGCCTGCTCCCGTCACAATAATAGATACTCCGTATCCTTTTAACAGCTGCGCAGGTACCCGGAACAGATACTTATAGGCATCCAGTGAAAATTCCGATGGCCATATCTGGTATCCGTACTGCAGGATACTTTCATTCTCCGTAATGGAAATCATAATGGTAAGAACCATGGGCAGCAGTGTAACAACAGCTACCAGCATCATTGTAATATGCACGAACAGATTTGTACCGATTTTCTCCGCACTCATTTTACGTGTCGTCATAAGCTTTCTCTCCCTTTTAGAATAATGCATAGTCTTTATCGTATCTTTTTGCCAGCTTATTCGTCAGAATGAGCATGACACATCCCACCGCATTCTGAAACAACGATACCGCAGAAGACATAGTGAAATTATTATTCTGTGTCAATGCCCGGAACACATAGGTATCTATGGTATCCGTCCATGCATAAAGCTGCGGTGAGTTCCTGGTCACATAATAGAACAAACCGAAATCCGTCTTGATGATACTGCCCATATTAATAATCAGTAAGACCATGAACATCGGCTTCAGGTGAGGTACGGAGATGTTCCAGATCCGCTGCAGCTTCGTGGCTCCGTCTATCTCCGCCGCTTCAAACAGCTCTTTGTCTATGGACATAAGGACGCTGTAATAGATCAGGCTTCCGAAGCCCGCTCCCTTCCAGGCGTTAATGATCGGCAAGATAGCAACCCAGTATACGGGCTTCGCATAGAAATTTATCTTATTGCCTGTGAGATCCAGCAGGATATTCGTCAGAAAACCGCTGCTCTGGTTGAGCAGCGCGGTAAGCATCAGTCCCACCAGTACCCATGAAAAGAAATGCGGAATAAAGAGTACCGTCTGATAGAATTTCAACATGATGCGTTTTGAAACTTCATATAAAATAAGCGCCAGTACTACATTGATCAGCATGCCGGTTATTATGTTAATAGCGCTGATAACCACCGTATTGCGAAGGATATCAATAGCGGCATTGGACCGGAAGAAAAATTCAAAGTTCTTAAATCCTATCCACTCGCTTCCGAAGATGCCCAGTCTCGGGTTATAATCTTTGAATGCCAGAATAATTCCGATCATGGGCAGATATGAGAATATCAGTGTCTTTATAACAGCCGGCATTGTCATGATCAGCATAGCGCGGTTCTTTTTAAACGTTGTCCTTGCCTTTGAGGATCTCTTATTTATGTTCATCCGCATACCTCTTTTCTGTTTTCTATAAATCTCTTTATTAAGTTACGTCCCGGAGCTGCTCCTGTCTCTTATCTCATTTATAGCATTGCAGCCTTACCGCGTATACTACCGAAATCAATCTAAAGTATTTAAAAAACACCTTTTATACCAATTATTAAACGATATATCCGGTTATTAATGTTAATCCCGGCCGTCTTTGCCGAGAACCCTTCCATGTTCTCCGGGCTTCGTAAGAATAGACGCCTCTTTTCAGAAGCGTCTATTCTTACAAAATGGTTAATACAATTCTCTTATTGTGTCTGCAAATCTTTCTGTGGTGCCGCATCTGTCTGTGTTATCTTCCGTCCTCACACCGGGAAACGGAATTATTTCGCTGCGATAAATGCATCCACCGACGCCTGCATGTCGGCTATAATTGCGTCTACGCCCGCATCCTTTAACTCATTCATAAATTTGTCGTATTCCGCCATTGTATCATTACCGTATAAGCCTGCTGCGAAAAGAGGCATTCTTTCACTGACAACCGCCGAACAGATTGCAATCTCCGACTGTACCTTGGATCCGTCATAGGTATAGCCCATCAGAGAGGATGCCTTGGCTTCCTCATTTGTTTTTCTTGTTATCTCCCATATATCCGCCGGCTGCTGTGCGGATCTGAGTCCGTTGAACACACAGCCAAGAGCCCAGTTCGTTCCGCTGTACTGGGAACCTTCGATCACTTCAAAAGCATTCCCGTCCACCAGGTTGTAGTGTACTCCTTCAATACCAAAAGCAAGCAGATTATACAGTTCACTGTCCGTGTTCAGCAGTTCCAGGAACATCAGGGCGCGTTCCGGATTTTCGCTGGTTGCCGAGATTGCATTCAGTGTGGCAATGGTTCCGCTGGTATTCATAAAGGCTTCTCCGTCTACCTTCACCACTGCGCTGTCCCAGCCATAGCTCTTTGCCTGCTCTTCGTTATTGCTGAGCCCAATGTTGCCGTACTCTGCTACGATCTTGGTCCTGTCAAAGCTGGCGGTAGTTAAAATATCCGCATCGATGACTCCCGCCGCCTGCTGCTCTGCTTTCAGCTGAATCATTTCCCGGAAGATATCCGTATCATATTCATTAAATACCGTCGGGTTTTCCTGACTGATATCTGCCGTTCCCGGTGTACTTGAAGAATTTAACCTTTCCCAGCCTACCGATTGCATATAACCTGCGGATATCCAGTCCGTGCCGTAACACATATTGATCATTTTATTGCCCTTTGCTTCTTCCCCTTCCTTAACACGAAGTGTAAAATCGGTAAAGGTCCTGAAATCTGCTACGCTTGCTCCGTCGTACTCATCATAGTATTTTCCGTTCAGGGCATAGCCTGATATACGTGCAAAAAGCTGCTGGTTGATCACCGCATAGATGCGTCCGTTAATGCGTGCCGCATCCCAGATGCCTTCCTTCATGGAGGCCCAAAGACCCGGCGCCAGCTCCGGAAGCATATCCGTAATATCTGCGAAGGCTCCCTTGGCGGCATTGCTTGCATAAGGCATCGTCCAGTTGGAAGTAAAGCAGATATCGAATTCTTCACCGGAATTAATGGCCATCTGAACGGTTGTCTCATATTGGTCATGGGGAAGTGCGATCAGCTCCAGCTCAGCGTTTATCTTATCCTTAAGGAGCTTATTGACTTCTTCCAGCACCTTATCCTCATCGCCGCGGTTGCCGCCGCTTTCATAGGTATACATAACCAGTTTTACGAATTCTGAAGTATCCGGTCCGTCCGTTGGTTCTTCTGTTCCCACCGGCTCCTGTGTACTGCCTGCGGGCGTGGGCGTCGGATCCGTATTATCCTTAGAACCGCTTGTACAAGCGCCCAGCAATGATACCGACATTGCAACTGCCATGAACAAGCTTAATAACTTTATAACTTTTCTTTTTTTCATATTACTCCTTCTCCTTCTTATCTTTTTTAATTTGCAAAGCCCGTGAACCTGCACAGGCTTTACACCTACTTTTATATCACTGCAGTTTTACTGCGTAAACTACCGAAATCTTTCCAAGTTATTTGATAAATCAACTTTCGCATCATTTTAAACCTATTATCCGGTTTTTGATGTTGGTTATGGGATGTATTGTGCAAAAAAGCCATTGCATTGACAATGGCTTTTTATGTGTATCAGTCGTTATTATTAATTTGTCTGTAAGTATTCGCCGTAACCCCGTATTTCTTCTTGAACATGGTGTAAAAGTAGTTGACATTATAAAATCCGCATTGTTCCGCGATGGCTATTATGGGGATGTCCGTGTCCCGCAGCAGCTGGGTGACCTTTTCCAGCCGATAGGAGGCGATGTATTCATTCAGCGATATCTCCATATTTGATTTAAATATCTTCTTCAGATAAGACGGGCTTATATCCAGCTTATCTGCCAGCTGCTCCCCTCCGAAATTCATATCACTGTAGCTTTCCTCAATAATCCGGTTGATCTTCGCCAGAAGCTTAACGAAGCGTTTGTTCTGTACCGTATCATTGTTGATTTTCCGCTCCATCAGATTCTGTGCCAAATCCATAATCACCTGCTCAAGCTCCTCCAGTGAGGTCAGTTCCGGTAATCTCTGGACCAGCGCCAGCCAGTTTTCTACCTGAACGATGTCATATCCCGAATGATCCTCCCAGTTGCTTTCCTGCACCACCGTCGCTAATTTCATAAGGAACAGCTTCAGGGAAAAGTATGCATAGCTTTTCACTCTCCTCATGAGTTCACCGAGCATTGCCTGAACCTGGTCTTTATCATTCGCTCCCATATATTCTACAAATGCCTTGAGCATATCTTCCGGTATATCATAATCCTTATATTGCTGCGCCTGGATATCCTTTGTGGTCTGCAGCATGCCGCTGCCATAGTAAATGCGGTAATTCATGTAGTTCATGCAGGTCTTATATTCCTCACTGATTTCATCCCCATGCCCTATAACCTCACCAATGAC
This sequence comes from Bacillota bacterium, assembly GCA_023424995.1. Lineage (GTDB taxonomy): Bacteria > Bacillota > Clostridia > Lachnospirales > Lachnospiraceae > Mobilitalea. Next base: position 16,892 of record JAFADH010000369.1, read on the forward strand.
GGAGGACAGCGTGATCTTTGCAAACTGCTTTACTGCCGTCTGGACCTCTTCCGATTTGGCTTTCAAAAAATCCGGTCCCACAGCCTCCATCTGACAGCCGCTCATAAGCAGGACAAAATGGTCTTCATCAGAGCATGCCTCCACATGAAAATCCTTATGTTCAAATAATTCCCGGATAATGTTCAAGATTCCGAATGCAAACAGCTCCCTGTCATCAATGGAATTTTCCCTGCAGTAGCCCGTATAGCCATCAATGGAGAATAAGATAAGCCGGAAGCTCCGGCCGGGAGCGGCAAGAGGATTGTGCAGCTGCCGCAGTCTCTCCCATATTGCCTTGTCCCTGCTTGCTGTCAGAAGGGAATGCAGTAATTTCTGTATTTCCAGATATCCGTAATTACGTTCATACTTTCTTTCCAATGCCTGTATCTTAGTCAAATGAAGCTTATAGGTGTTTCTGGAGATGAGCACGGCTACCGCAAGAATGAGCACCATACCTCCAAGTACCAGAAAAACCGTCCTCAGCATGACATTTAATACTTCCTGTTCTATCATGTTATAGGATGTGATACGCATAAAGGTCCAGTCGGTAATGTTGGAGGAGGCATAGGTCACCAGGCTCTTCTCCGTATTTTCATTTATAACAAAGTACCCTGACTTCTCCTCTTTTTCCTGTATTCTTTCATTCAGACCGGAATCAATGCGGCTTAAAAAGGGATATTCCTTACTCCCCAATACTACCGTTCCTTCCGAATCTATGATGATCATCTCTGCCTTCATCTCACTGTATACATTCATTACGCTGTCCGTGATATAGTCCACAGGAACATTTACAATGACAGCATTTTTTAATATTTCGTCTTTTGAATTACTATAGAGGAAGGTGTACATATTTTCTGTCTTTGTACCGCTTTGCGTACTGTAATCACCGGCAATGCGGGGAATGGGGTATAAATAATTGTCTCCCTTTCCCGACTCCAGCCGCTCTGTCAGATCCCTGTCAAAAAATTCATCCAGGGGATATGACTTCATCTCATAAAAGATGCGGTTCATGGAGCGGTTATAGATACACAGCTTCTTACTGCTGAAATTGTAATCCACGTATTTATCAATTTTATATAATGTCTGATAAAGATTCAGATTGCTCATGCTGCTGCTGTTCATGATCTTTATGACATTTACATCTGCCGCATAGTTATACACTTCATTTTTGATCGTATTAAACAAATTGTCCGTAAACCGCTGGGCCTGCATCAGGGAGTTTTTATATTCTTCCTGGGTCGATGCGATGTAATACTTCACGAAACCCTGATATGATAATACGGATATGCCGATAAATGCAAACGCAATACAGAAAGGAAGCAATATCCGTAACTGTTTGAATTCATTCCCTTTCTTAAACAATATCCGGTCACTCCTTCCTGACGCTTTTTTAATTGTTATTTCCAAGACCCTTCTCCGCCTTTGCAGCCTGTTCTTTTTCATGCCCCATAAAAGCAGCAGCTTCCGATTAATCTGCCGGCTATGCCTTTATGATAACTTTATTATGCCAAGAAAGAGCAGAAGTTATATGCGGAATATTTCCCGTTATTATCTTCAGTAAATATATACGGGATTAATCGTTATGCCTTATTAATATTTGTAAATGAAATCAATCGCCTTTTTTAGCCAGTCACTGCTGCCGTGAGCGGCTCCGTAAGGCTGTTCCTTATGAATCAGATGGTTTCCAAGGGATAATCCGTGAGGTCCTTTGGGATAGATATGCAGCTCCGTCATAATGCCGTGAGCCAGCAGGGCGTCTGCCATAAGCAGGCTGTTTTGCACCGGAACAATTTCATCATCCGCCGTATGCCATAGAAAGGTCGGGGGGAAATCCTTTGTCACCTGTTTTTCGATGGACAGCAATTCCCTGATCCCGGGAGAAGCCGCCTGTTCTCCCAGCAGATTTTGAAAAGAGCCTTCATGGGCATATTTTCCGCCGGTGAGGACCGCATAACATAATACGGCCTTATTTACTCTGGTCCATTCCCCTCTCTCCCCAATGACTTCTTTTACAAAGTCCCTGTTCCAAAAAGCCGCCACACTTCCTGCAAGATGCCCTCCGGCAGAAAAACCGCAGACTGAGATATTACCGCTGTCAATACACAATTCTTCCGCATGCCTCTTTATATATTCTACTGCCAGCAAGGCTTCACACAAGGACACAGGAAACCGGTACGGCAATACATGATACTTTAATGTGAACGAACGGATCCCTGCTGCCGCGAATTCAAGCGCCACAGGTTCCTTTTCCGTAGGAGAGACCCCGTTGTAACCGCCTCCCGGCAGAACAAGCACTGCCGGGTACTTTCTTTTATTCTCCGGACCCAGGCACTCCTCCGGTATATACCCTGTTAAAACCGCACCCGTTATTCCGGGTACCTCCAGATTTATCTCTTCCATTATCTGTCTCATATGATTCTCCTGTCTTTTGATGAATATGATTTCTATTTCCGTACGCGCTGTTTATCTATGTAATATCCTGATCGGCTACTCCCGGTGTGCTGTTTATCTATGTAATACCCTGATCGGCTACTCCCGGTGTGCTGTTTTATCTATGTAATATCCTGATCGGTCATTCCCGGTGTGCTGTTTTATCTATGTAATATCCTGACCGGTCATTCCCGGTATGCTGTTTATCTAAAATGAACAATATACCACACTGATATAAAACGTTATTGCAAAATCTTGAATCTCCTTATCATCTCACCTTTGTACCGGGATCTTATTCCGATCAGAAACCGTTTTCCTTTGTAACGAAAAAAGTATTCTCCAGCATGGCGCACAGCGTATGGTAAATCGGAAGGGTAAACTCCTGGACCTGTGCGGTAATCTCGGCAGGCACACAGATGCACAGTGAGCACAGCTCTTTCATCGCGCCTCCGTTCCTGCCCGTGATCCCAATGGATTCCATTCCCAGGGTTTTTGCGACCTTAACGGCATTCACCACATTCTTCGAGTTCCCGGAGGTACTCAGTGCAAGGAGAACATCCTCCTGTTTGCCATAGCCGTAGACCTGCTGGGCAAAAACCATGCCGGCATCCACATCATTGGCAAAAGCGGTAATCAGCGCCGTATGTCCGCATAGGGAGATGGCGGGAAGAGCCTGCTGCAGATTGCCGGTCAGATGCTCCCAGTCACTTTGTGTCTCCTGGAATTTTAATTTTTGTTCCTTGGTTAAAGGCCGGTTATAATAAAAACCCTTCATCAGCTCCCCGACAATATGGTCCGCATCCGCGGCACTTCCGCCATTGCCGCAGATCAGGGCTTTCCCCTGGTTCCTGTAGCAGTTCTCCAGAATCTCATATGCTTTTTGGATATCCCGGCTTATGCCTCTTAATCCGGGATAACGCTGATAAAGGCTCTCTTCTATTTGATACAGGTCATTCACCATACTACTCCTCCTTTCCGCCTGGGATGCCCTCGGAAATTCCCATGAGCGCTACCGAAAGGGCTCCGTAATCTCCGATGTCGTCACCGCACTGCGCCGGTACGATCCTGACATTTTCCCTGGTAAGCATCAGGGCCTCCTGCCGGATAACCTCTTCCATGGGTTTTCTAAGCAGATTTTCACAGCGCTCAAATATGCTTCCCAGGACGATTATCTCAGGATTCAGCAGATCCAGGAGAAGTGATATTCCCATCCCCAGAAAATGTCCGCATATATTATAGATCTCCTGTGCCAGGGGCTCTCCCTGCTTAGCCGCATCAGCCACTGTCTTTGCATCCAGCCGGGACAGGCTTTCCATATTCGGACAAAAGCCCGGCGCTTCTCCGGTCTGAAGCCGCTCCAATACCTTCATCCCTGCTATCTGGGCGATCCCTCCTCCGCTGCAGAAGCCTTCAAAGGAGCCTGCCTTACCATAGCCTACCGGGCCGAAATCTGTAATTCTGATATGACCGACTTCCCCCGCCATATCATTGCTCCCGGTATATAACCGACCGTTAAGGATCAGCCCTGCCCCCATTCCCGTGCCGAAGGTCAGGAAGATCACATTCCGGTACCCCCTGGCGGCGCCGAATTTCCATTCTGCCAGGGCACAGGCATTGGCATCGTTTTGCAGGTAGGTTTTAATCCCATAGCGCTGTTCCATATGATATACGATAGGGACCTTTTCCCATTCCACCAGATTGGGCGGATTTAGAATGATCCCCTTATGGCTGTCCAAGGGACCGCCGCAGCTGATCCCTATGGCCGCCACCTCTTTCTGCCCAATCCCATGCCGTTCCAATAAAGCATCAATGCTGTCAAAGATTTTAACCAATACCGGCTGACAGCCCTTCCCTTTTTCTGTCTCAAACCGGATCTTATCTATAATCAGCCCATCCTTCCGGTCAGGCGAAAACTGCTGGGCTTTCCCCAGGATCACCGCACTTTTCGTTCCGCCGATGTCTATCCCAAGCACATATTTCTTCATGTCAATCTCCATATCATAAGTCTTAAACTAATGTACTCCTCCGCCTTGCAGACGGAAAATTCATTCTGCGCAATTGCTGATGTCATCAGCTTGCCGGTACACTAGATTTCAATTGTCTGTATAAAGTATTCCAGTACCATATTAATGCAGGATAGAATATTAGCCGGAAGCTTTAAGCCGGAAGATACAACCTCTACCTTCTTTACCGTTTTTCCGATAAACTGCCGGTTGGCTCTCTTTTCCAGCATGGGGATAATCAGATCACTGTCACAGGTGATGTCACCGGCCAATATTATTGCTTCAACATCCAGGATGTTCATGGCAGAGGTTATAATCGCAGACAGATAATCCGCTTCCCTCTCAACAATCCCTCGCGCGTCTTCCGCTCCGGACCGGGCCTGTTTTACGATGATTTCCCAGCTGGTCAGCAGCGGGTTCTTTTCTCCGGCATATTTTACAATATTGGGGATGGAGCTGTAGAGTTCAACACATCCGTGATTTCCGCAGCTGCACTGCTCACCATCTATATTGACCGTTATATGGCCGAAATCACTTCCAAACCCGGCTGTCCCCTTATAGAGCCTGTTATCCAGTATCATACCGGCACCGACACCTGTATCCACACTTAGTTCTATATAGCTCCTGTACCTGCCGCCGATTCCGAAATACCTTTCCGCCAAAGCCAATGCGATTGCATTGTTTTCAAGAAGTACCGGACATTTAAATTTATCTTCAAAATAAGCCGTAATATTCAGATTCTCCCACTTGGGGAAGTTCGGGGGATTTATAATTCTGCCCTTTATGGAATCCACCGGACCCGGCGAAGTGATCCCAATTCCCAGAAGCTTATCCCCGGAAGAGTTATAATCCAATATATTGATAAGAGTAAGATAAATCTTCTCCAATATCTCGGGAACCTCAGCTTCCCTTGTCAACTGTATTTTCGCCGTATGCCTGATATCTCCCGCAAAATCCGCAATCCCTACCGTACAGCAGTCTCTTGCGATATTAATCCCCGCTATACAGTATTTATCCGGATTGAACCTGAGCTCTACGGACCTTCGTCCGATATTGCCGACGATATTCTCCCCTTCCTTAAGTATCCCCTCGCTTAACAGCTGTTCCGCAATCACACCGACGGCAGAACGGGTAAGTCCTGTCTGTCTGGCAAGCTCCGCCCTGGATACGGGGGAGATCCTCAGCTTCTCCAATATAATTTTCCGGTTTCCTGATTTCATTCCTGCCGCATTTAAAATGTTAGCCTCCCCCTCTCTACTCATTATTTCCTTAAAGTAGCGGAAACCCGTATTCCATACTTTCTGTTATTTTCTCTGTTAATGTAAATTATGATCAAAATACATTGCAGGTATAAAATTATGTTCCTATAATCACAATACAGGGCACTGAACCGGTACTTGTGGAAAGGTAACGGTATCTTCCGACAATTAATATTGTCGAAACAAATGCACGTTCCGGTAATTGAGGTACACGGTACAAAGGCAGCGCTTTCTGACAGAATTTTGGAATACAGCTTCTTGATTACTTACTATTACAGGCGCTATGTTCCTGTAATCAGATGCACGGCGCATAGCGAAGTGCTTTTATCAGTAGTTAGAATACAATTTCTTGGATTACTTAGATTACAGGTGCTATGTTCCTGTAATCACATGCATGGCGCATAACAA
>JAFADH010000377.1 GCA_023424995.1 Bacillota bacterium
GCATACGAAGCCTGTTTGTCCTGTGAGGATGCAATCGGCACCGGAGCTTATCAAGGCGGATCATAGCATTTGGTAATGTTGATATCGTATAGTTTATCAAAAATATTAGAATTTTAGTTGTATAAAAACACTATTTATTTTAATAGTAAAAACGTTTCAATAAAGTTTTTTTATAGAATTATGGAAATTTCCTTATATACATAACAAAATAAAAATCAAGAAAGGGCATGTATTATAAATAATTAGCATTATATACGTAAAAATAGCTGATATAGTGTTGATAATGCACAAAGATTAATATAAAATATAAAAATAAAAATGTTTTTACTTGAACTTATATGAGTTAAGATATATAATGGGTCTAAAGATATTGGCAGGATGGTCCGGCACGGCCAGCCTTTCTGCTGAAACCTAATAATAAATCACAGGTCAGGAGGGTGCACATGGTTACAATCAAGGATGTAGCCAGAGAAGCCGGAGTCGCGATCTCTACCGTATCGAATGTGCTGAACCGGGTGGATGTTGTCAGCGAAGAGAAAAAGAAAAAAGTTCTCGATGCTGTGGAAAAACTGAAGTATGTTCCGAATATGAATGCCAAGTTCTTAAAGTCCAATAAGAAGAATACCATCGGACTGTTTCTGCCCAGTATACAGGGGGATTATTACAGGACGTTGATGCAGGCGGTTCATCTTCAATGCAAGCTGAAGGGATATCTGCTCAACATCTATGTCAGCAACGAGAATACCAGCGATGAGATATACGGCATGATTATCTCTTCCGGCGTCGAAGGCGCTATCGTAATGAATGAACGGCTTCATAATGAATATATAAACCGGATTGCCTTAACTCATATGCCCCTTGTATTCATTGACAGGGATTTTGCGGGAGACCGGATGTCCAGCGTAACCATAGATAATATGGAAGGTGCTCTTCTGGCTATGGAATATCTGATTAAGCAGGGGCACCGCCGGATCGGCTATATCCACGGCATTAATAATAATGATGATAAGAACCGGTACCAGGCTTATCTGAAGGTAATGAGCAAATATAACCTGCCATTGGACGATAATATCATATTGCTGGGTTATTTTGAGGAAGCTCTCGCATACAGCGAGATGAGGGTGCTTCTGCTAAAGGGCATTGATATCCCGGACGCCTTCTTCTGTGCCAATGACGAGATGGCCTGGGGCTGTATCCGGGCATTGTCCGAAAGCGGGTACAGAATACCGGAGGATGTCTCGGTGATCGGCTTTGATGATATGCTCCTGTCCTCCTATTACAAACCTGCTTTAACCACCATCCACAGCCCCATATCCGAACTGGGTACTCTCAGTGCAATCGAGCTGTTTCGGATGCTTGGTCAGGAGGAAGCGGTAAAGGGGAAGATAACGCATCTGAAATCCAGTCTTGTTATTCGTGATACCTGTAAGGTAAGGATATAGCCTGCTGTATAAATTGCGGTTAAGCTATGCGGTACCGGACCGGAATTGCAATATTGAACAAACTGAATCGTATATAAGGGGAACGCCGTAAAGACATTAAAAAATATAAGGGGATAATTAACATATGGGGAAATATAAGCTTCTAGGTGACACATACAAAATCGAAGGCTTTGACAAGCGTCCGGCTTTTTCAAGCTTCCTGCCCGGACTTGCGGGCGTTAAGGGAATCCCGCTCTGGGCATATTATACCAACCGCGGCCAGGCTGTCAACAGCTTCGGGATCCATAACAAGAATAACGCCATCATGGAATTCAATCCGGCGAATACCGCCTATGAGAACACCGCCATTAAGGGTTACAGAACTTTCATTAAGTGCAATGGCAGCTTTTTTGAGCCCTTCTTCGGCCTGGAGGAGGCTGCGGAACGAAATCTGTACATACGTAAGAACAGTATCCGCATTGAGGAGATCAATCACAGGCATGGCCTGAGAATAGATATTAACTATTATGTACTTCCGGAGGAAAGCATCGGCGCCCTGGTAAGAAGGGTACGGATAGAGAACATAGGGAATGAGGAAAAGCGGCTTGAGATTATTGACGGATTGCCGAAGATCATTCCGTACGGGATCCATAATGGAGCCTACAAGGAGATGTCCAACCTGCTGAAAAGCTGGTCCGAGGTTAAGAATACCGGGCAGAGGGCAGCCTTTTATACCATGCGGTCCTCCAGTGATGATTCGGCGGAGGTAACGGATATCGAAGGCGGATATTTCTATGCGGGAATTCATGAGGGCAATGTGCTGCCGGTCATCTATGATGCCGAAGCGGTATTCGGTTATGAAACCTCGCTGATTTATCCGGTGGAATTCCTTGAAAAATCTCTCGAAGAGATATTGAAGCAGGAACAATGCTTCTATAATAAGGTACCCTGCGGCTTTACTCCTGTCAGTCTGTCCCTTGCCCCGGGTGAGTATAAGGAATTCCATTCCCTGACCGGCTTCGCCGCAACCCCGGAGCAGCTGAACGAAAAGATCAGGGTATTTGCCTCTGCGGGATACCTGGCGCATAAGGAAGCGCTGGCAGATGAGATCGCGGAAGAGCTTACCGGGGATATTCGGACCCGCACCTCCCTGCCGGTATTCGACCAGTATATGGAGCAGTGCTATCTGGATAACTTCCTAAGAGGCGGATATCCCTTTGTAATTAATAAGGATACCAGCCGGTCCGTGGTGCATCTGTTCAGCCGTAAGCACGGAGATCCGGAAAGGGATTATAACTTCTTCACTATAGCCGGAGAATACTATTCCCAGGGCAACGGCAACTTCCGGGACGTTAACCAGAACCGGAGAAATGATGTCCTGTTCCAGCCGGATATCAAAGATTTTAATATAAAAACCTTCTTCAGCCTGATACAGATTGACGGGTACAATCCCCTGGAGGTCCGTCCCTCCACCTTCTGTGTGAAAGAAGAATGCAATAATGCCGTCGAAAAGCTTATCCATGAGAATATCGCGGAACCTCATGACCAGCCTGATAAAGACAATAACCTGCCTTCTAAAAAAGACTCCGCCGGTGAGCCTCTTAACCGGCATAAAGAAAAGATAAGAAAGATTATAAGCCAAAGCTTCACCCCGGGACAGATAGCCAATACCATAGTAAAACACCACATGGAGGTCATCTGCGGTGAAGATATCTTCCTGGAGAAGCTGCTGGAATGCTGTGAGCAGAACATAGAAGCGGGCTTCGGAGAAGGCTATTGGAGCGATCATTGGGATTACAATATGGATCTGATCGATAACTACTTAAACGTCTTCCCGGAGAAAGAGAAAGAGCTTCTGTTCGGCGACGACACCTACCGGTTCTACGACAGCCCTGCCAGAGTGCTCCCCCGCAGCGAGAAATACATAATAACGAAGAATAATGAAGCGAGACAATACGGCAGCCTGGTCCATGACGAAGAGAAGGAAGGCCGGGAGGGCTTTAACAGGCACGGCACCAATTGGCTGAAAACCAAATCCGGCGGTTACGCCTCTACTAATCTGATGGGCAAGCTGATCTCCCTGTCCCTGAACAAATTCTCCTCCCTGGATTCCTACGGAATGGGCGTTGAGATGGAAGGAGGCAAGCCGGGCTGGAATGATGCCATGAACGGACTTCCCGGATTATTCGGCAGCGGAATGACAGAAACTCTGGAGCTTAAGCGGATGCTGTCCTTCATCAACCGGACCATTCTTGATGCCGATACCATAACCCTGCCGGAAGAGATCTTTCAATTTGCATCGGAAGTGTATGAGACCTTGAAGAAAGCCGGGAAAGAGGGCTGGACGGACTTTGCATATTGGGACCGCGTAACCTCCGTAAGAGAGCAATTCCGTGAGCAGGTCAGATTTAATATCAGCGGTATCAACCTCACCCTGGAGACAAGAATTCTCCATGAGATATTCCTGGCATTCGAGAGAAAAGTAGAAGAGGGCATCCGTAAAGCCCGCACCTATGGCGAGGGCATCGTCCCCACTTACTTTACCTTCCGTGCATCGGAGTTCGAACCCGTCCTGGATGACCGCGGGCAGCCTCTGCTAAGCCATTACGGTCTTCCCAGGGCAAACATAAAAGCCTTTGAAGTACATCCCCTGCCGGCATTCCTGGAAGGACCCGCCAAGCTGCTGGGAACCCTGAATGATATCGGTGAAGCAAAGACCTTATATCACAATATCAAAAACAGTGAGCTATACGATAAAAAGCTTAAGATGTACAAGACAAGTGTGCCCATCGACCGCATCTCCATGGAGAACGGCCGAATCCGCGCCTTCACTCCCGGATGGCTCGAGCGGGAAAGCATCTTCCTCCATATGGAATACAAATACCTGCTGTCCATGCTCAAAGCCGGCTTGTACCAGGAATTTTATGAAGACATCGAGACAGCCTTAATTCCCTTCCGTGATCCGGAGGAATACGGCAGAAGCATCCTTGAGAATTCCTCCTTCCTGGCCTCCGGCGCCAATCCGAACCCTGCCATCCACGGCAGAGGATATGTAGCCAGACTATCGGGTTCCACCACCGAAGCCATCTCCATGTGGACCCATATGTTCCTGGGCGACCGGATATTCACCTATGAGAAGGGCACCCTCCGGCTGCACTTCTCCCCCAAGCTCCCGGGCTGGATGTTCGACGCGCAAGGCCTTGCCTCCTTCACCTTCCTGAGCAGGTGCAAGGTAACCTATATCAACCCCTCCCGCAAAAGCACCTTCGGTGAGAACTCCGCCAGGATCACCGCGATCCTCCTCCCCGATACTGCCGCAGAAATCCCCGGCAGCACCATCCCCGGCCCGCTCGCAGAGCGGATCCGCAGCGGCGAGATAACCAATATCCAAATCCACCTTCAATAATTCCTGCCCATATCTCATCCATATTATTGACAGCGCACTGGAAAAGCCATTATTTATTGGCTGAATATGAGTACTAAAGTATTATCATAGGGATATTGTCCATATCATTTAGTATCATTAGCAGAGCACTGGAAAGGCGGTTATATATTGGCTGGATTATGAGCACATAAATAGAACCAAGGAAATGAATATCTATATCACTTCAGCCTCATAAGTGCTATACCGGTGAAGCGATTATATATTGACTGAGAATATATGCACGCAAAGATATTCCTACAGTGGTTCCTATTAAAATCTCCATCTATATATATCAATAGATACAAACAAGACGACACCAACAATATTATTAATAATCAAACATCGTTCTTCAATGCATAGACTTATGATAATGTATTAAATACCAATGCAGAGATAAAATTACTCCTAAAATTTATAGAGAAAGAGTTTCATACCAAACATTATTTATAAAACAAATAATAGCAATAACCATTAAATCATACCAGCTTAACATCCACACGAAACAACCTTTACTTTATATGCAATCCATATCGTCAGCAATAAAACAAACAACTGCTTCCTTAATATTGGCTAACAACAATACGTACAGCGGTTCAGGCGGCATTCCATAAAGTAACGGATGGATCTGAGTGCTTATATATTCAGCTGGCGAAGACCGTTCGATGGCGGTTGTCCATCTTTCGTTTAAGACCCTGCAAAAATGGGAGCCCTCCGCGACCATTTTTGTACGCACAGGGGCTTAATAAGAAAGATACCGCCTGAGAGTAAGGCGAGTCAGATGAATATATAAGCACTCAGATCCATCAAAAACCATCACCTGCATATGCCGCCTGAACCGTACACAATCGTAAATCACGCACAATCGTAAATCACGCACAATCGTAAATCACACACAATCGTAATTCATCCACAATCGTACAATTATCCATATTCGTACGAACCCACACAGTCTCACTCAGACTCACATGGAGGTACTATTATGAGTTATTCTAAAGAAGGTTATCATCTGGTATGGTGTGACGATTTCAATTACCAAGGCGCACCAAATCCATTAAAATGGAACTACGACCTTGGTAATCACCAATGGGCAAACCGTGAGCTTCAAGCCTACACGGACCGCCCCGCCAATGTATCGGTAGAGAATGGAAAACTGTTCATAAGAGCAATCAAAGAGAGGGACGGAGAACGTGACTATACCTCAGCAAGATTGATCACACATGACCGGCAATCCTGGCAGTACGGTCTTTTTGAATTCCGTGTAAAGCTTCCTACAGGAAGAGGTTCCTGGCCGGCAGTATGGATGCTTCCGGATTCCATCAAAGCAGGGAATCCCTGGCCGCGCTGCGGCGAAATCGATATCATTGAGCACTGCGGACGATGGCCGAACAAGCTGATCTTCAGTTTGCATTCGGAAACGCACAACCATACCAGACATGATACGCAGCAATGTACCAAGTCCCTGGAATATCCGGGCGTGATGGAGGGATTTCATGATTACGCCATGGAGTGGACGCAGTCGTACATTGAGTTCTATGTTGACAAAAAAAGCGTATGCCGTTTTGACAAGGCGGAATATGCTGACGGACAGACAGAAGCGGCTTGGCCTTTTGACCAGCCATTTTTCCTGATTCTAAATATCGCCGCAGGCGGTACCATGGGCGGGGAGGTGGATGACAGGGAGCTTCCCTTCATCATGGAAGTGGAACATGTCAGGGTATATCAAAAGGACTGACACACAAAAATCAGTGCCTGTAACCGGTGGTTGCAGGTTACGAAAGGCATGGGGTTTTTATGGAGGGTTATAAGTTTTTAGATGAAAAGGGAGTATTTATCTTAAAAAATCCGGAACTGACCAGTTATCTTTACTTTCCGATTGCCAATGAAAGCGGGGTCATGAGCTGTGTTACCCCTACTCTTGGCGGCGACAGCAAGACAGGGCAGAATACCTTCCTTCTGGCGCCGGTAAGCAGTGAGGATCTGCATAATAACAAATCCTCCCGTAATTTCTGGTGCAATATCGAAGGAAAAGGGATCTGGTCGGCAGCCGGCAGATCGTTATCCCAGGAAGCGGCATTGTTCTCAGGGGAGAAAGAAGAGACGGTGCTGGAAGCGGGTTTTATGTGGCATAAGCTCACACGAACTTCCAGGCGGCTTGGGATCCGGTCTGAAATCGTATCATTTGTTCCCCATACACAGGATCAGGTGGAGCTGATGGTGGTTACCTTAAGGAACTGCGGGGATGAGACGCTGAGGGTCACGCCTACGGCTGCCATACCGCTCTATGGACGCTCTGCAGATAATGTGAGGGATCACCGCAATGTTACTTCCCTGCTTCACAGAGCCGTGACCACGGAATATGGTGTGGTATTGAACCCGACACTGACTTTTGATGAGAGGGGTCATCATAAGAACAAGGTGGTATATGGGGTATTCGGAAGTTCTGCGGAGCAGGAGGCCCCGGTGGGATTCTATCCCAAGGTAGAGGATTTTATAGGTGAAGGAGGCTCCTTCGAGCATCCGTATGCCGTCATAGCCGATTTAAAACCTGTCGGTCCCGGATTCACGACAGCCGGATATGAGACTATGGGAGGCATCCGTTTCAGAGAAATCACCCTGGCTCCGGAGTCGGAAAAGACCTATGTTATCGTTATGGGGTACGGTGACTCCGAGGCGGAGCTTAAGCAGCAGGCGCATAAGTACTTATCCGGCAAAGCCGGACTGGAAGCATTGGAAGCTGTGAAAGCTTACTGGGGAGAGAAAGTGAACGTAGCTTATAAAACCGGTTCCGGGGATTTTGATGCCTGGATGCGGTGGGTGAATTTCCAGCCCATGCTGAGAAGGATCTACGGCTGCTCCTTCCTTCCGCACCATGATTACGGCAGGGGCGGACGCGGCTGGAGAGACCTGTGGCAGGACCTTCTGGCTCTTCTTATGATGAATCCCGAAGGAGTCCGGGATATGCTGATCAGCAACTTCGGCGGTGTCCGTATGGATGGAACGAATGCCACCATAATCGGTGCGGGACAGGGTGAGTTCATCGCCGACAGGAACAATATCACCCGAGTGTGGATGGATCATGGAGTATGGCCCTTCCTGACAACGAAGCTTTATATTGAGCAGAGCGGGGACTATAATATCCTTCTGAAGGAGAATTATTATTTTAAGGATCCTCAGGCAGTCAGAGGACAGGAGAAGGATATCCTGTGGAAACCGGAGCAGGGCAGTCATATGAGGACCGCCGCCGGAGAAGAGTATCTTGGTTCCGTCCTGGAGCATATATTAATCGAGCATCTTACCGCTTTTTATGATGTTGGGGAGCATAATCATATACGTTTGAGAGGTGCCGATTGGAACGATGCTCTGGATATGGCAAAAGACCGAGGGGAAAGCGTGGCATTTACCGCTATGTACGGAGGCAACCTTGAGCAGATGGCTCAGCTGATTCTGCAGCTGGAGAAGAAGGGCGTAACAAGGCTGTCCTTCTTCCGGGAGATCCTGCCCCTGCTGAAGGAGGATACCGGCTTGTATGAGTGTGTGGAAGAGAAGCAGAAGCTTCTTCATGAGTATTGTGATACCTGCCGTCATACCATCAGCGGAGAGCGTATCCATATGGACGCACGGGAGCTTGCCGGGAATCTGATGAGCAAGGCGGCCTGGATCAAAAACCACATCCGCGGCACGGAATGGCTCACTGATAAGGAGGGGCATTCCTGGTATAACAGCTATTATGATAATCATGGAAGGGCAGTGGAAGGCGACCACGAGAATGGCGTACGGATGATGCTGACCGGACAGGTATTTGCCATGATGTCACAGACGGCTACGGCGGAACAGGCAAGAGAAATCATACGGACGGCGGATGCTTATCTTTATGATGCCTCCGTCGGCGGATACAGGCTGAATACCGATTTCCGCGAAGTAAAGGACGATCTGGGGAGAATGTTCGGCTTCGCATACGGACATAAGGAAAATGGTGCCGTATTCGCCCACATGGCAGTCATGTATGCCAATGCCCTCTATCAGAACGGCTTTGCGAAAGAAGGCTACAAAGCGATTGACAGTCTGTTCCGGCACTGCATTGATTTTGAAAAATGCAGGATTTATCCGGGAATACCGGAATATATCGGGGACAGCAAAAGAGGACTGTATCATTACCTGACGGGTTCGGCCAGCTGGCTTCTTCTGACCGTATTGACAGAGATGTTCGGAGTAAGGGGGTGTCAGGGAGATCTTCTTCTGGAGCCCAAGCTCCTGCGCGAACAGTTTGATGCCTGCGGGCAGGCGCAGGTATGGCTGGTGTTCGCCGGCAAGAATCTGAATATCAGATATGTGAATGCTGCAGACAAGGAATACGGCGATTACCGGATCGGAGATATTTCGATTGACGGAAAAGCTTATGACCCTGCTAATCAAGGCAACCTGATTCCGAGAACTGATATTGAGCGGTTGGAGGACTCCTCAGAACACATCATAAGGGTTGAATTAACCTAGACAGAAAGGCCAGTCATATGAACAAGGAATATATTGAAGTATCAACCTATACCGGCGAAGGATACCGTCCTGTTGTGGATTTTGACACCTGGAGGGTGGCAGTGCTGCGGTACATCGATGAGCTTGAGATACAAAACCTTAAAACCATGCAAAAGCACAATGAGACGGATGAAGTATTCGTTCTGCTCAGCGGCAATTGTACCTTGTTCTCCGGAGGGAAAGGCGAAAGCATCCGGGAAATTGACGCAGTAGCCATGAAGCCCTACCAGCTTTATAATGTGAAGCGGGGGACCTGGCATACCCATACTCTGGATAAGGATGCCATGGTGCTTATTATTGAGAACAGGAATACCTCGGATGAGAATTCACCGAAACTGACCCTGTCGGAACAGCAGGTCGGGGAACTGAGAAGTATTTTCTTGCGGAAGCCATAACAGATATTAAGATAAAGTGCTGCATAGGACATGGAGTTAAAACCATGAATCATGGAGCACTTTATTATAATAGAATTCTTTGTTAAATATGTAGCAGGATTATGGGAATGCCGAAAATGTTAGTTGTGAAATATTACTTTTGGACAGGCAGGTAAAAACGTTTCTAATTAAAAAATGCTGTAAATATGAAAGAAATAGAAAGTACAAATTAGAAATGCCGTAAAATCAAACTTCAAATTATTAAAACACACAATAAATAAGATATATATAAAACAAAAATGTATAATATGTATAATAAAAATCAAATAAAAACAAAATAAAAATGTTTTTATTCTTGAAAACGTTTCAATATAGTAATATAATGAGTTTGTAGGAAATCTACATCATCAACGGGCGGATCATACCCGCTGATGGTATCGTTAATAATTAGGAGGGTTATGAGTATGAAAAAAACGAAGGTATTAGTAGTATGTATACTTCTCGTTGGCATGATCGCGTCGTTATTGACCGGCTGCGGTAAGAAGTATGAAGCATTGGATTCCGGAATCTCCGGAGAAATCGATGTTATGGTTTGGTCAGGCTCCGGTGCTTATCTGGAGGATGTCGGGCACCAGAACTGGACGGCAGCGGATTTAACAGGACAGAATGAAGCTGCGATCTACGCATTGGCAAAGGAATTTAATAAAACATATTCGAATGTCAAGATTAATGTATTTGCTAAGGTCGGCGGTCCTCATGATAATGAGACTCCCTGGGCGCAGGAGCTGGAGAATTTTAAGGCTACCTACGGCAAATACCCGGATGTATACGCATCAACGGATCTTCCCGGCGATGTAGCTAAGGGCATGGTTGCGGACTTGTCCGTATTCAAGGATGATCCCATTTACCAATCCTTTAATAAATCCATTATGAACATGATGAATTATTATGGATTCCAGGCCGGCCTTCCTCAGTACATTCTTCCTTGGGGCGTGTTTGTCAACAAGGAATTGGCTGAGACGAATAATATCGATATTCCTCCGGTGGATTGGAATATTGATGAATATACCGTATTCGCAACCTCCGGCGATAATAAGAATTTCTGGGGAGCTATGGATATCCCCATGAGCTTTATTAACACAGGTACCAAGGACATCAACTACTCCCTGGCCAACTACAGCGGGGAAGGGGACCATGTGAATCTGACCTCCGAGGCAGTGGCAGCTATGCTTGAATATGTGCCGAAGTGGGCAAGAGGCGCTATCTGGACACAGAATGACGTGGGCGGAGTTCCTACCGAAGTGATGGAGGCCAATGGCTGGTGGAGCTATAACTTCTTTATTAATAATTATATTCTGACGAATGACGGCGATCCCTGGATGATGGGTGATGCCGCGAACCCTACGCCGGGACATTGGGGAACAGTTAAGTCCAACGACTGGGATATCTATCCGAGACCCAGCACGGAGTACCAGGAGAATACCGTAGGCATCGTTCTTGATCCTATGGCGATCCACAATTATGCAATGGACGACGGCAATCCGGAATGGAGTGACGCAGAAAAGCAGCAATTAAAGCTGGCTTACACCTTTGGAGCTTTCTGGGCAGGCAGCACGGAAGGAATGAAGGCAAGAGCCGAGACGATGTTCACGGATCAGGGCGTAGAGAAGACCTGTCTCAATGACTCCTTCCCGTTAGTAACCGGTGATGAATTTGATAAGCAGATGGAAATCTGGTATACCACCCTGACACACCAGCGTTTTGCTGATAAGGATAAGATGCCCGGCTTCCAGAAGGTGCTTGAGCTTTGGGAGAAGGGTCAGTTCTGGGATATCTCCGATAAGTCATATACGTATTTCATCCAGGAAGACGGAGCTCAGAAGGCAGCATTGTATGAGTGGCTGAATATCTACAATGTAGAGATATCAGGTGCATTAAGAACCGATCCTAACTGGCTTGACCAGGTAAAATCAAAGATTCCCGATTGGAACAGTGTAATCAATCAAAGATTTGTATTAGCTGATCAGCAGTTAAGAGACGGCTTGAAGGAATTCTACGGCTTCACTGACGACAGCTTCAAGGAAGAAAAATAATACTATAACAGCCGGTTGGAATATCTGTAATACAGGTTAATATACCGGGATACGGGGTTGTCGCAATAATGTGATCGTCATATTTTGCGGCAACCCTAATAAATAAGGGGAGATAGCTACAGTGAAAAGAAAAGCCATATTATCCTTAAGTTTCATAAGCCTGGCTGCTGTTGTAATACTGGCATATGTTTTTATTTTTAGCAGGAATTCAGAGTATATATCGGATATGGATGAGAAAGAGGTAGCCGCTGCCTATGACTTACTGACTAATTCCCTGCGAACACGTGAGATCCGCTATATTGATTTTATGGATACGGGAACTTACGAATACGGGAAATCGGATTATCAGGCGGCACCGGAGACGGGGACAGTGACTGAGGGCTATGACGGAACCGCATTGACCGTGGATTACGGTCAGTCCGTACTTTATAATATAGAAGTGACCGAGCCCGGACTATATTATCTTGCCCTGGATTATAAGCCAATGGAAAAGTCTCTGGCAGAATTTAATGTGGACATTAAGATTAATGATACACAACCCTATGAAGAGATGAAAAATATTGTGCTGCCCTTATACTGGTCGGATGAGACGAAGGATTACCCTACGGACCGGTACGGGGATGAGACAGCACCTTATCAATATAATAAGGATATCTGGAGTACGGTGCATTTTTATAATAATACCTATAATACTTCCGATCCGCTTTTATTTCTTTTTGAAGAAGGCAGCAATATTGTGAAGATAACCAATATCTCGGGAGACGGTCTCGGGCTGGGGACACTGACCCTGGAAGCGCCGGTATTTGATACTCCTTCCTATGCGCAGTACAGGGAAAGTCATTCCGGCGAATTGGTAAATGACCTGATAACGGTGAACTCCATCGATTATATCGAAAAGAATTCCACCCAGGTCATCTATTCCAGTGAGAACAATCCTGCTCTGGTGCCCCATGACAGTGAATATAAGCTGCTGAACGCCCTGACCTGGAATGAAGCAGGCATTGAGGTCACCTATGAACTTGATGTTCCCCGGGACGGGTTATATCAGATTGCCTTTCATTACCGTAATAATAAGGAAGAATTCGACGTATTTGAAACCATAAGGCTGGATGGAGTGATTCCCTTTCAGGAATTGCAGAATTACCCCTTCCCTTCCACCGGAAGCAGCTGGGCGAATGAAACCTTAAGCGATTCCCAGGGTACGCCGTATGAGATTTATCTGACGAAGGGGATCCATACCCTGTCCCTTCGGGGCGAACAGGAACCCATCGTGAAGGCCTGGCATTATGCAAGGCTGATCTCGGAGCATGTGACCCAGTTCGATATGGATATCAAGAAAATAACAGGCGCTGCCCAGGATAAGGAGCGTACCTGGCAGATGACCAGATACATTCCGGAGATACCGGATTATCTGAAAGCATATAAGACCTTGATCGATTATATCAAGTATTCCCTTCAGAATAATACGCCCAATGGCATCAACTCCGCCATACTGTCCGAGCTTGACAAGGCAGTGGCCTTTCTTGTGGAGATGGAGGAATATCCGGATGAGATTGCCTTATATAGAACAAACCTGACCTCCGCGAGAGATAATTCCGTATTAAAATCCATGAGTACCTTTACCTCGGAGATCATCACCCAGGAATTCTCCCTGGACCGTATCTATCTCTACGGCAACCGGGAGCTTCCGAGAGAGAAGGCGACCATATTCCGGGCACTGGGGAATAGCCTGCAGAGTCTGCTGTACTCCTTTACTTCGGATAAATTCAAGCTGGATAAGGAAGAAGATGCGGTGAATATCTGGGTGAACCGGGCTGCCACCCATGTGGACCTTCTGCAGAAGATGGTAGATACCGAATTTACACCGGAGACAGGAATCAAGGTCAAGATATCCATTATGCCCGATGCGAATAAGCTTACACTGGCTACGGCGGCGGATGAATCCCCGGATATAGCACTGGGGCTGGGCTCCTTTATTCCATTTGAGCTGGCAAGCCGGGGCGCGCTGTATGATATGACACAGTTCGAAGATTTCTGGCAGATCCAAAGCCGTTTTGTGCCCGGCAGCAGCGTATCATTTATCTATAATGAAGGTATGTATGCAGTCCCGGAGACCCTGAATTTCAGTTCGCTGATCTATCGGACCGACATATTTGAGAGCCTTGGACTGGACCCCCCGGATACCTGGGATGATGTCAAGAATATTCTGCCTACCCTGCAGCGGTACGGTATGAATTTCTACCATAATATATCCTCCGGTGTGGGCTATAAGTGGTATTACCAGACCTCAGCCCTGATCTTCCAGAATAACGGCAGGCTGTATACGGATGACGGACTCCGTGCAGCCATAGACCAGCCCAACGCAGTAAAGGGCGTCCAGGCATTAGGAGATCTGTTCATCGCATATTCCCTGCCGAAGGAGGTGATCTCCTTCTTTAACTCCTTCCGTTATTCTACTTTGCCGGTGGGACTGGTGGATATCAATGATTATATCCTGATTAAGAACGGTGCCACGGAGCTGGACGGCAAATGGGCACTCTCGGCGTATCCGGGAACCGTTCAGGAGGACGGCTCCATTGCCCGCTGGTACATCGTCAACGGCAATACGGCAGGCGTCATCTTCAAGGATTCCGGGAAGATAGAGGAATCCTGGGAATTTTTGAAGTGGTGGACCGATTATGAAACCCAGGTGAACTATACCTATACCTTGCGCTCTACCTACGGTAAAACCTTCGTATGGCTTCCCTCCAATATCGATGCCATAGCCGATGCTCCTTTTGACCAGGCTGATAAACAGATGATATTGGAGCAGATCAAATGGCTCAGGGATGTTCCCAGAACACCGGGCCAATACCTGCTGGAACGTGATATGTCCGACATCTGGAACGAGATGGTGAATGAAGGGACCTCAGCCCAGGTGGCGATCGATGAGAAGGTGATCGGTATTAACCGGGAGATCAGAAGAAAGATGAAGGAACTGGGGTTTTATGATGAAGAAGGGAACCTATTGAAGCCTTATGTAATTCATGACGTGGATTGGATTATAGAACAGACCGAAAAAGCAAAACAGGAGGGGACCAAATAGTGGATTCTTTAAATACAGAGATTAAAAGAACATCAAATAAGAAAAAACGCAATTTCCATAAAGACGGTATCCGTACCTTTACCCTGCTCCTGCCTTATGGCCTTTTGTTTTTAACCTTTATTGCCATACCCATTGGTATAGCCATCGGGCTTTCCTTTACCTTTTTTGATGTGATCAACAAACCGACCTTTGCCGGATTAACGAACTATATTGTTCTGGTGACCCAGGATGAAGCCTTTTTAAAATTCGTCCTGCCCAATACCTTTAAATATGCCTTAATTGTGGGACCGGGCGGTTACGTCATGTCCTTCCTGCTGGCCTGGATGCTTGCACAGATACAGAGGGTTCCCAGGACCATACTGTCCCTGGCGATCTATACCCCCTCCATGTTGGGCAATGTATTCATCGGTGTCGTATGGAGAACGATCTTCTCCGGAGACCAGAGAGGTATCTTTAACCATCTGCTGATCCAGCTGGACGTGATTGACCAGCCCATACAATTTTTGCTGTCACCGGACTATCTGATGAATATCATGATCTTCGTATCCTTATGGTCCTCCATGGGCATCGGTTTCCTGGCCATGATATCCGGTATCCTGAATATCAATGAAGAGCTTTATGAGGCTGCTTATGTGGACGGCATGAAAAACCGCTTCCAGGAGATCATCTATATCACGATTCCCTCCATGAAGCCGCAGATGCTGTTCGGCGCCGTTATGGCTATTGTAAATGCCTTCAATACGGGCTGGATCGGTGTTACCCTTTCCGGGCAGAATCCTACGCCGGGTCTGGCGGGACAGCTGATTACCAACCATATTGACGATTACGGCTTCCTTCGGTATGAGATGGGATATGCAGCGGCAGTGTCCGTAGCGCTTTTGTTTATCGTTATGATATTTTCAAAGGTAGCCCATGGCTTGTTTGGCGAGAAGGATTAGGAGGATAGTGAATTATGCAGGCGTAATTCACTTGGCAAAAAGCACTGGAGTGCTTTTCGCAAGGTATTGAACGATATGGAGGTTACGAAATATGGCAAATTTTCAAGGATCAAGAATGAATCCAAAGAGGTTTTCGGCCTCGCAGCTTAAGTTCTACATCATACTCATACCCCTTGGTATCTTTATGATATTACCGGTGGTCATGGTCATTAACAAAGCATTCAAACCCCTGGGAGAGCTGTTTGCGTTCCCTCCCACCATCTTTGTAAAAGATCCCACCATGAAGAATTTCAAGGATCTGTTCGCTTTATCCGGTACCACCGGAGTACCCATGACCAGATACCTGTATAACTCTGTTATAATTACCTTTTTCACGGTAGTGATTAATCTGGTTATTACCATCGCAGCGGCATATGCCTTCTCCAAGAAGAAGTTCCGGCTGAAGGGAACCTTGTTTAATATCAACCAGATGGCCCTGATGTTCGTGGCTACGGCAGTCTCGGTCCCGAGGTACATCGTAATCCAGGAGACCGGACTCATGGATACCTGGCTGGCACATATTCTTCCCCTGATCGCCATGCCGGTGGGACTATTCCTGGTGAAGCAGTTCGTGGATCAGATTCCGGATGCCCTGGTGGAGGCGGCAATCATGGATGGCGCCAAGGATTACAGAATCATACAGAAGGTTATTATCCCTCTGACCAGACCGGCGCTGGCGACCTCCATTGTATTGACTTTCCAGGCGATCTGGAATGCCACCGAGGCCTCCAATAATTTTATAACCAATGATACCATGAAGACCCTTGCCTTCTATCTGGGTTCTCTTTCCACGAATAATGCCGTGGCGGCGGAAGGTATGGCGTCGGCAGCAGCTGTGCTTTTGTTCCTTCCGAACCTGATTATATTCATATTGATGAATACGCAGGTTATGAATACCATGGCTCATTCCGGAATCAAATAAGCATGAGGGGAGGGATATAATGAGACGATTAAAATTAATACTTGTGCTGCTGGCAGCCCTGATTGTCCCGGGGATCACGGCAGGGACAGCATCTGCCTCCCAGGCAACCAGTTATACCTATACCTTTGACCAGAGAGGCTTCTGGACCCGTACCCAGGATGCGTATCTTCCGGATAAGACAATTACGGATCTGGGATTATCCTCTCCGGAGGATCTGTATGTGGATCAGGATAATATGCTGTATATCGCAGATTCCCAGAACCGGAGAATTATCAAGTATTCCATCGACACGGCTTCGGTAGCCGGCATACTTACCTATGAAGGGCTTATGAATCCAAGAGGCATCTTCGTAACAAGGGAGGGTACCATCTATGTGGCGGATCCTACCGCCAAGATGATATTTGTATTTGACAGGGACTTTAATTATCTTAACTCCTTTGGCAGGCCGGATGCTCCTTCCTTTGCGGATACCCCCTTTGAACCTCTGCGTATCGCAGTGGATAACGGCGGTAATATGTATGTGATCGGAGAGGGCGTCTACAACGGAATTATGCAGCTTGCGGGAACCGGCGAGTTCCTCGGCTACTTCTCCGTGAATAAAACAAGGCTGACCTTCCTGCAGGCCCTTCAGAATGCTATCTTCACCAGGGCACAGCTGGCGAACCTGGTACTCAGGGTTCCGAATACCTTCTCCAATTTGTTCATCGATGATGACGGCATTATATATTCCACCACCATGGGCAACAATGTGGATGGTCTGAAGAAGCACAATACCGCCGGCGGCAATATGTTTCAGACCCAGGACTGGGTGTCGGACTCCATGACGGACCTGTACGTGGATGAGCAGGGAATTATCTACACTGCTGAGAACAATGGCTATATCAATATCTACTCCAGTGCGGGAGAGTTAATATTCAGCTTCGGCTCCTATGCCACCAATCTGGATGTAGCCGGTATCTTTTCCAGGCTGCCCTCGCTGGCGGTGGATAATGACCGGACCATCTGGACCGTGGACGGAGATAAGGGCTATCTGCAGTCCTTCAAGCCTACGGAGTATGCAATTATGGTTTATGATTCCATGGGCTTATATGAGAAAGGCCTTTATGAAGAGGCGCTTACCAGATGGAATGAAGTGCTGCGCCTGAATCAGATGTCCGTGCTTGCCCACAGCGGGGTAGGAAAAGCCTATCTGCATGCGGAGCATTATGAGGAGGCCATGGAGCATTTTAAGGTATCCGGGGACCGGGAGTTCTTTTCACAGGCCTTCTGGGAGGTCCGCAATACCTGGATTCAGAGCAAATTGCAGTACATTTTGGCATTGGTCTTATTCCTGTGGCTGGCACCGGTCATCATAAGAACCTTTGATAAGAAGCGGAAGGTGCGGCGGATGAAGCGAAAGCTCTATGACCGCCTGTTCACTGTTCCGGTATTGGGTGACGTACTTTATGCCATTCGTATCCCCAGACATCCGGTGGACCGCTATTATGACATCCGCGTGAAACGCAGAGGTTCGGTTCCGGCGGCTACGATTCTGTATCTGCTGCTGTTTGTCATATTCATAATCTATACGACGGGCAAAGGTTTTATCTATCAGTACCGCTCCGTGGAGGACATGGATATCAACTCTATTGTGATCGGCTTCTTTGTGATTATCGGAGCCTTTATCATATGCAATTACCTGTGCACCTCCATAACGGACGGTGACGGCAGCTTCGGGCAGGTATACATGATTCCTGCTTACGGATGTATCCCGCTCATGGTTTCCATGACGGTAATCACTGTGATGTCCTACTTCCTGACCTATAATGAATCCTTTATGCTGACCATCATTCTTATCATCGGTGTGGTATGGTCCGTAGTGTCCGTCTTCGTGGGCTTTATGACAGTGCATGATTATACCTTCAGGGAGACTGTATTCAGCCTGATCATAACCCTGGTCTTTATGATCATTATAACGATTATGGCACTTGTCATTATTATTATGTGGAACTCACTCTGGACATTTATCCAGACCATAGGAAAGGAGCTGGTGCGCAATGTACTTCGCTAAAAAGGTTAAAAACCTTCTGCCGGTAATCATCCTTGTGATCGCAGGTGCCGTGTCCTTAAGCTCAGCCGGTGCGGCTTATCTTACAACCAACCGGGACACGAAGCTGCCTCCGGATAAGGTGACCTATGATATTGTTAATACGGATGAATTTGAGAAGCTTTATGAAACGGATACCATGATTTATTACTTCCGTGAGGACAGGGACGTATTTGCGGTTCAGGATAAGCGGAACGGCTATACCTGGAAGACGGGACTGGATATTCCCTTTGGTGCGGATATTGATATGCAGGTTGCGGCGGCTGAAACGAAAGAAGAGGCGGAAAAGCTGGCAGTCCCCCAGGAGGCGCAGATGGCCACCACCTATACGGGAATCGCCAATTCCATCCTCACTTTAGAATATTATGAGAGCGGTACGATCAAGAATGTCTCATCCGCCTCCAGGGACCTGGTGGAATCGGAGCTTGTTACGTTAAATGAGAATCCCGCTACCAGAAGGCTGGATGTGAATTTTATGAATCTCGAGGTCAAGGTCAAGGTATATATTACCTTTGAGGAGGCTTCCATCCGCTATGAGATAAAGAAGGAGGATATTACCGGCAAGGGAAGCGGCGATGTTATGGCTGTCCTTATCACTCCCTTCCTGGGAGCCAGCGGCGGCAAGACAAAATATTACAATCCGGACACGCAGATGTATGATATTGTCGAGGAGAAGTATATGATACCCGGATATATCTTCGTGCCGGACGGCAGCGGAAGTCTCATCCGCTTTCAGAATAACAGTGCCAACTTCACCATGTATTACGGCGATGTCTACGGACCGGATCCTGCACAGAATGAATTTAACAACGAGTTCCTGATTGATTCCGTACCTCTTAAGAATCCGGTAATGCCGGTCTTCGGTGTGGCGCATGGGGATGGTCAGGCAGCTTTTGTAGCCTATGCCGACAAAGGTGCGGAATATATGCAGATTGCTTTCAGACCGGAGGAAAATCTTACGGCTTATAATTTTGTATATCCCAGGTTTGTATATAATGTTAAGTACTGGCAGGTATATAACAACCGGGGAGAAGGCTATTATACCGTGATGGATACCCCCAATCAGTTTGATATTGATATGACCTATACCTTCTTATCCGGCGACGGTTCGGACGGAACCCCCGCGGCGGATTATACGGGGATGGCCGTCACCTACCGCGAGCATCTGATCGAAGAGGGAGTATTGACGGAGCAGCCGGCCGGGCCGGCTTCCGATGTTCCTATCCGGCTGGATTTTATCATGTCCGATATGAAAAAAGGCGTCGTGGGAATGGATGAAGTAGTGGTTACCAATACCGGGGATGTCCGGGATATCTTAACTGAGGTGGCGGAGGATATGGGTATTACGAATATCAACTCCGGACTCTACGGGTGGCAGCAGGGCGGTGAGACCCTGGCGAAGCCGGGTTCCTCCAATTATTACGGCAGGATAGGAAGCAAGAAAGAATTTAAATCCCTGATTACCGAATTTGCGGATCAGGACATCGACATATCCCTGGCCAGGGACTATACAATGATTAACCGGGAGATGATGAGTTATTATTCCAATGCGGTGCGTCATGTGAATTCCTGGTACCTGGAAGTGGATAAGGCGGTCCTTCTTCCGGCGAATGTTCCGGTGACTCTCTACGGATATGCGGATCCCAAGAGGAGCGCCCAGTGGTTTGAGACCCAGTTTAAGCGTCAGTCCGGTTATGCCGGGTCCATGACGGTAGAGGGGATATCCAATCGTTTATTAAGCAATTACAACAGTGACGGTGTAGTGACCACGGTAACGGAAGCCATTGATCTGTACAGGGATATCTTCCGGAGGGCAAAGGAGGAGGTTAAGCTGAACTTTGAAGCGCCCAACCTCTATCTCTGGGAATATACGGACCGGTTCCTTCAGTGTCCGGCCGGGACCTCCCAGTATGTATTTGAGACGGATGCGGTTCCTTTCCTGCAGATGGTGCTCCATGGTACCATGGAGGTTTATGCTCCGTATGCGAACTTCTCATTTTATACACAGAAGGACATTCTGAAAATGATTGATTACAATATGTCCCCTGCTTTTATTCTGTCGAAGGAGCCGTCCCATTATCTTGCGGCCACACCGTCGGCAGACCTGTATTCAACGGAATTTGAACAATACAAGGGACTCATTGATGAGGTGTATTCACAGATTAATGCTGTTTTAAGCCAAGTGGCGGGCTATGAGTGGACGGACAGGACCGTACCCATGAACGGTGTGATCATCAATACCTATCAAAGGGACGGCAGACAGAAGAAGGTCATCATTAATTATACCGATGACAGCGTAACCGTTGGGCAGGATATCGTTGCGCCTCTTAGCGCGGCCGTCGTAGATGAGGGGGATCAATGATATGAGAAAGAAAATGAAAAACAGACATAATAAAATAACCTCCTTTCAGAAAAGGCAGGACAAATACGGTTACCTGTTCATGCTTCCGTGGATCCTCGGATTTGCCATGTTCACCGCCTTTCCGTTCATATTTACCATATATCTGAGCTTTACGAATGTCAGGCAGACGGTACTCGGGTTTGATATTAAGTGGAGCGGGCTGGATAACTATATTACGGCTCTCTTTAAGAATGTGGACTTCACTCCGGCGATACTGGAATACTTATTTATGATATTGCCCTATACCTTCATTGTCGTAATACTTTCCTTCATCCTGGCTTACATGCTTAACCGGATTACTTTCCTGCGGGGCTTCCTGAGGACCGTATACTTCCTGCCGGTGATTATCATGTCAGGACCCGTAATGTCACAATTGCTGGATTCTACCGCTAACGGAAGCGAGATGGGGGATATCCTGGAATTTGCCAACATCTTTATCATACAGATGATAATGGCATATTCCTTTGATATGGCAGTCATGCTGATCAATATCTTCCAGCAGCTGTCCATAATCCTATGGTTTACCGGGATACCGATTATTCTGTATATTAACGGCCTGCAGAAGATCAATCCGAATATGTATGAGGCGGCACAGATTGATTCGGCCAACTCCTGGCAGATTCTGTGGAAGATTACAATTCCTATTATAAAACCGACGGTACTTGTGGTTACTATCTTTACCATAGCCAATATAGGAACCTTCTCCCTCAATCCGGTATATGACCTGATTCGGACGGCGACGGAGAATACCAACGGAGGACTCGGAATAGCGGCAACCTTTGCCTGGCTGTACAGCCTGCTGGTATTATTGCTCATCGGTTTGGTATTCCTCATTTTACGCAACCGGGATAAGGTAAGGAGGCATTAGATATGAAAAAGACAATATCCTTAAAACAGCTGCTTCGGATCAAAAAGCTCCATACATTCCTGCGGCTGTGTATATATTTCGTACTCGTCTGCGTAAGCTTCATCTACCTGGAGCCGATTTTCCGAATGATATCCATGGCATTTATGTCAGGTAAGGATGTCATTGACCCCTCGGTAGAGTGGCTGCCCAAATCTCCTTCCGTAGACAACCTGATCGTAGCGGGTACCGTACTGGATTTGAAAACGACACTGGTGAATTCCATCTGGTTTTCAGCGCTTTTAGCAGTATCCCAGACCATCGTCTCGGGGCTGACGGGATTTGCCTTATCAAGATACAGCTTTAAGTTTAAGAACATATGGCTGATCATGATTATCCTGGCCTTCATCCTCCCGTTACCGCTTTTGATGATTCCCAGACTGATGATGTTCATGACGGTACAGAATATATTGGGCTTTAGCCTGATCGGTACGCCCATACCCCAGATTCTGATGGCGCTGCTGGGGCAGGGTGTTAATTCCACCATTTTAATTTTGATATTTTATAATTTCTTCAACCTTATTCCGTATTCACTGGATGAGGCTGCCATGATTGACGGAGCCAGTCCGCTGCAGGTATTTATTCAGATTGCCATGAAGATATCCGCATCCTCGGTTCTGGTTATATTCCTTTTCTCCTTTGTATGGAACTGGAATGAAACCTATGTGACAGGGACCCTGGTGCGTAACAGTGTGGAGCTTCTGCCTGCAAAGCTGAATATGTTCGATAATGCGTTCCAGAGATTCGCGGCGGCCGGCAGGGGAACGGCGGAATTCAGGATTAATGAGGCCTATAAGCTGTCCGCTACCCTCATATCCATTACTCCCTTATTGATCTTGTATGCCTTTGTGCAGAGGAAGTTTATCCAGGGTATCGAGAATACGGGTATTACCGGTGAATAGTCCCGCAAAAGCAGGGGAGCGGGAAGCTCTTATAACGGCAGATCTGAGCCGGTGCCCAATTACCGGGCATCGGCAGCATGGAGGATTTTTATGAGAAGACATAAAAGCTATGCCATATGGCTGGCATTGGTTATCCTGTCCGGCCTTCTTCTTGCCGGGTGCCGGAAGGATGACGGCTTTCGCACCGGCAGCAAGGTGTCGGAAGCATATGTACCCCCAGGCAGTGCGGAGGAGATCGCACCGGAGGATATCAAGGCCAGGGATTATGTATATGATTATGAGCAGCTGACCTATGAGCTGGTGTGGTCGGATGAATTTGACTACGAGGGACTGCCGGATGATACAAAGTGGGGTTATGACGTAGGCGGCAGCGGCTGGGGGAATAATGAGCTGCAGTACTATACGGACGACTCCAATGCCTTCGTACAGGACGGCAGTCTGGTGATAGAAGCCAGGAAGGAAGAGAAGGAGGGGAGGGAGTATACCTCTGCCCGGATGATCACCAAGGGAAAGGGGGACTGGCTGTACGGCAGGATCGAAGTAAGGGCGAAATTACCGGACGGTCTGGGTACCTGGCCTGCTGTCTGGATGCTGCCTACGGACTGGGAATACGGCTCCTGGCCGGCTTCCGGTGAAATTGACATCATGGAGCATGTGGGATATAATCAGAATAATATTCACGCTTCGGTCCATACCCAGTCCTATTATCATAAGATAGGCACTCAGAAGTCCTCTTCCAAATATGTGGAGGGTGTCAGCGAGGATTTTCATATTTATTCCATCGAATGGCTGCCGGATAAGATTCTGGCATTTATCGACGGAGAGGAGTATTTTACCTTTGAACCCACCAAATATAAGCCGAATCCCACCTATAAGGAATGGCCCTTTGACAAACGGATGCACCTTCTCCTGAACATCGCCGTGGGCGGCGACTGGGGAGGAGCCCGGGGAGTGGACGAAAGCATATTCCCCAGGCAGATGATGGTGGATTATGTCAGGGTATACCAGAGCAGGGAGATCACGGAGCTTGTGAAGGAGTAAGGATTGCCTGTGAGGAAGCAAGCTGCGGGGGAACAGGGGACATAAAAGTAAGATTATAAGTCAGGAGAGTAACATATGGTAACAATCAAAGATGTGGCAAAAGAAGCAGGAGTGGCTATCTCAACCGTCAGCAATGTATTGAATGGTGTTGATATTGTCAGTGATGAGAAGAAGCAGAAGGTATTTGCGGCAGTAGAGAAGTTAAAATATGTCCCCAACATGAATGCGAAGTTTTTAAAATCAAATAAAAAGAATACGATCGGCCTGTTTTTACCAAGTGTTCAGGGTGATTTCTACCGAATGCTGATTCAGGCGATTCATCTTCAATGCAAATTGAAGGGATATCTGTTAAATATATTTATCAGCAATGAGAATACCAGTGACGAGATATACAGCATGATTATCTCCTCGGGAGCGGAAGGGGCAATCGTACTGAATGAATGCCTGCATGATGAGTATATCGGCCGGCTTGCCCATATAAAGCTTCCCATCGTATTCATTGACCGCGAGTACTGCGGGAAAGGGATGTCCAGCGTTACCATCGATAATGCGGAGGGGGCGAACCTGGCCGTGGAATACCTGGTAAAGCAGGGACACAGGAGAATCGGATATATTCACGGCATCTACAACTATGATGACGATACCCGTTACAATGCCTATCTTAATGTCATGAAGAAATATAACCTGCCGGTGGAGGAAAGCATCATACTGCGGGGATATTTTGAAGAAGCGGTGGCCTACAGCGAGATGAGGGTTCTGCTGTTAAAGGGAACACAGATGCCGGATGCTTTTTTCTGTGCCAATGATGAGATGGCGATCGGATGTATCCGTGCGATTATGGATTACGGGCATAGTGTGCCGGAGGAAGTGTCTGTTATCGGTTTTGACGATATCGTCATATCCTCTTACAGCAAACCGCCGCTTACGACGATCCACAGCCCGGTAACAGAGCTGGGAACGGTGGGTGTAACGGAGCTGATGCGTCTCATGGGATCCGAAGAAGCGGTACAGGGGAAGACAATGAAACTAAAGCCCACCCTGATCGTCAGGGATACCTGCAGGTTTAAAGTGACATAGGCTGTGACGGCCGGGAAGAGGACAGACGCAGGCAGTAAAGAAGGCCTGCACACAGAATTAACGTAGAAAGAGCGGGGGAAATGATGAAGATAATAACGACTTCCTATGAAAATAACCAAAAAACAACCACGGTCTGTGAAACAGAGCTGCAGTCGGGAAAAAGTGGAATGCAGAGCGTATATATTCACCCGGACAGGGAGTATCAGACCTTTCTGGGCTTTGGAGGAGCGATTACCGAAGCCGCCGGTTATGCATATTCGGCCTTAAGCGAAGCAAACCGCCGGAAGGTGCTGGATTTATATTTCGGAGAGCAGGGCAACTGCTACCGGATGGTAAGGACCCACATAGACAGCTGTGATTTCTCCCTGGGTATCTATACCGCCATGGAGGATCCGGAGGACAGGGAGATGAACTCCTTCTCCCTGGAACGCGATGAGAAGTACATACTTCCTTTTCTCAGGGAAGCACAGGCGAAAAGCGGAGGTACTCTGGATATCATGCTGAGCCCCTGGTCGCCGCCCGCCTTCATGAAGACCAACCGCGACAGAACCCACGGCGGCAGGCTGGAGGCAAAGTACAGAGACTTCTGGGCGGAATACATCTGCCGTTACATCAAGGAATATGAGAGCCGCGGCTTTACAGTATCCAGAATTACCGTGCAGAATGAACCGGAGGCAGTGCAATCCTGGGATTCCTGCATCTATGATGACGAGGAGGAGAAGACGTTCCTCAGGGACTTTTTGTATCCTGCCCTAGTGAAGAATGATCTGGCACGGGTGAAGATCAACATATGGGATCACAATAAAGAGAGAGTATATCAGAGAGCAAAAGCGGTCATCGATAAGGATACGGATAAGATGGTGGACGGAGTGGCCTTCCACTGGTATTCCGGGGACCATTTTGAGTCCTTAAGCATCACTCATGAAGCCTATCCGGACAAACAGCTGATCTTCAGCGAAGGCTGCGTGGAATACAGCCGTTTCAGCGCCGACCAGCTTAAGAATGCGCAGATGTATGCCCATGATATTATCGGGAATCTGAATGCGGGTATGACCGGCTCCATCGACTGGAACATCCTGCTGGATGCCAAGGGGGGACCGAACCATGTGGGTAATTACTGTGATGCGCCCATCATGGTGGACACGGAGGCGGACAGCTTCGAGGTGAAGCTATCCTTTGATTATATCGGACATTTCAGCAGGTATATCCGCAGGGGAGCGAAGCGGATTGCATTTACCAAATATACGGCGGAGCTTGAGATGACCGCTTTTAGAAATACGGACAACTCCATTGCCATTGTCATGCTGAACCGGCAGGAGCATGAGATACCCGTGACGGTGGATATTGCAGGGAAGGTATTCCGCCGGGTGATTGCAGGCGGAACCATAGTTACGGCAGTGATATAGCCGTATCATCAAGATACAGTTATTATTATGGAGGAGATATGGAGAAAAAGGGGAGAATTCTACCTTATTCCATCCTTGGTCTTTGTCTGTTGACAGGAGTATTCAGCCTGGCGGGCGGCGGACAGCTCCATGGGAAGGCGAGTGGGATCAATATGGAAGAACGCTTTTTAAAAGCCGACGGCAAGGTGCTCAGAGACCATGCAGGCACGGGTAAGGTGGTAACCCTGCGGGGAACGAACATAGGCGGATGGCAGGTCATGGAGGCCTGGATGTGTCCGACCAATGCACCGGACCAGAAGAAGGCCATAGCGACTCTGACGGAACGCTTCGGCAGAGAGACGGCGGAGGAACTGATCAAGGTGTATGAAAGCGCCTGGATTCAGGAACAGGACTTTGATAATATCAAGGCTTTGAACTTTAATGTACTTCGCTTGCCGATATCATACCTGAATCTGCTGGAGGAGGATGGGACCCTTCGGCAGGATACTATAGATACCTATGACTGGTTTGTCGGTGAATGTGAGAAACGGGGAATCTACGTAATACTGGATCTCCATGCCGCGCCCGGTTCCCAGAACGGAAGGGACCATTCGGGAGATACCTCGGGCTCCGTGCTGTTCACCGATGAGAAAGCTCAGGAGCAGACGGTATTTTTATGGGAGCAGCTGGCAGAGCATTATAAGGGGAACCCTACGATAGCAGGCTATGATCTATTGAACGAGCCGGAGGGGAATGAAGCCGAACGGGCTCCCTGGGGCAGCCTGCAGCTTCCTTTCTTTGACCGTCTTTACAGGGCCGTCCGGGCTGTGGATCCGGACCATATGATCATATTCAATTCGGTCTGGGAGCCTTCCGATATGCCGGATCCGTCGGTCTACGGCTGGGAGAATGTGATGTATGAATATCATTACTACGGCTGGGACGGAACGGATAATCCGGCGGCACAGCGCAAATTCATCGATGATAAGGTTAAAAATGACGGCAGGATGGGATTTAATGTACCGGTACTGATCGGTGAATTCACGCTTTTTGACAGGCTGCAGAGCTGGGAATATGCCCTGCGTACCTTTGAAGAGCAGGGATGGAGCTGGACTACCTGGACCTATAAGACGGTGGATTGCGGGAACTGGGGAATATATAACAGTACGACGGCGACCACACCGAAGGTAAATATCTATCTTGACCCGGAGGAAACCATCCGGGATAAATGGAGCAGAGCAGATACGGCGGGCAGCTTTAAGGTGAACAAATACCTTCATGATTTACTGAGGACATTCGCAGGCAGCAATACGAAGGAGGCTTCCTCCGGTACTGCTTCGGATACTTCTTCCGGTTATATATCAGGACAGCGGACTGCGGTGTGGTTCCAGAATTTTGACTTTGATGAGGCGGTCTTACGTTCCGGGACGGATGCGTCTTCTGCCGTCGTGAATGCGAAGGAAGCCACACACACCATGAGAAACGATACCCTGGCAGTGCAGCTGACAGTCTCGGAGGCGGAGCGGATGCCGACGGCTACTTCAAGGAATGTATGTATTGTGCCTGCAATCCGTGACAGTGTGGATGCAAGCGGTTTGGATTATCTTATGTTTGATACCTTTGTAAGGACCGGGAACCGTACCCTCCAGGTAACCCTGGCGGATAAGGAGGGCAATACCTGGTCGGGATTTACCTCGGCGGCGGCTATGCCCGTTGCATTAAGCTGGGAGAAGATATTTGCGGATATCAGCAAGGCGGACATCGATACCTCGGCTATTGTCGAGATCCGGATCGGTGCGAATGTTCCGGGAGAATACTATTTTGATAATATTTATTTTGCATCCTCTTATGCGGAGGTCCCGACGGAGACAGAGGCAGAGATGCAGGCTGATCCCGGAGTGCCCGGAATCATTACGGACTGGGAGGATATACCTGAGAGCAGTGTCGGGAAGGCATCCGGGAAGCCATGGGTTAAGCTATTGGTATCCGCGGTTGGTGTTTTGGCAGTATTAGCCGCAGGTCTGTTCGGTCTGTCATTATTTAAGAGGAACAGAAAGAGAAGGCCATAAAAAAGCAAAATCTGCCGTAAGGCAGCACCATGGAGGTAATTATGAAACTGATCACAACAACCTACGATAATAAACAGAAGGTAACCTTCAGCAGGGAATATGAAGCGGGCAGGGAAGAAAAGAATGTTGAGATGAATGTAATCAATCTCTATCCGGATATTGAGTATCAGACCCTTCTTGGCTTCGGCGGGGCAGTAACCGAAGCGGCCGGATATGCATTCAATGCCTTGAGTGAAGAAAACCGCAGGAAGATACTGGAGCTTTATTTTGGTGAGGAGGGAAACTGCTACCGTATGGTAAGAAGCCATATTGACAGCTGTGATTTCTCTCTGGGACTGTATGCCGCCCTGGATGATCCGGAGGATACTCAGATGAAATCCTTCTCCCTGGAACGGGATGAGAAGTATATTCTTCCCTTCCTGCGGGCGGCTCAGGAAAAGAGCGGAGAACCCCTGGATATTATGCTGAGCCCCTGGTCACCCCCGGCTTTTATGAAGACGAACGGGGAGAGAAAGCACGGCGGCAGGCTGAAAGCGGAATACCGGCAGTTCTGGGCGGAGTACATCTGCCGTTATATTAAGGAATATGAAAACCGCGGCTTCAAGGTATCGCGGATTACCGTGCAGAATGAGCCTCTTGCCGTGCAATCCTGGGACTCCTGTACCTATACGGATGAGGAGGAGAAGGTATTCCTGAGGGATTTTCTCTATCCTGTCCTGGTTAAGAACGGACTTTCCCATGAGAAGATTAATATATGGGATCATAATAAAGAAAGAGTCTATGAGAGAGCCCATGCCATCCTTGACCGGGATACGGATAAGATGGTGGACGGTATCGCCTTCCACTGGTATTCCGGAGATCATTTTGAAGCGTTACGCCTTGCACATGAGGCATATCCGGACAAACAGCTGATCTTCAGTGAAGGCTGCGTGGAGTACAGCCGTTTTGATACGAACCAGTTAAAGAATGCACAGATGTATGCCCATGATATTATAGGGAACCTGAATGCGGGCATGACCGGCTCCCTGGATTGGAATATCCTGTTGGACGAGAAGGGAGGTCCGAACCATGTGGGTAATTACTGTGATGCGCCGGTCATGGTGGATACCCAGGAGGACAGCTATGAGGTGAAGCTATCCTTCGATTATATCGGACATTTCAGTAAATACATCCGCAGGGGAGCAAAGCGGATCGCATTTACAAAGTATACTGCCGACCTGGAGGTAACAGCCTTTAAGAATACCGGCGGTTCACTGGCTGTGGTGCTTTTAAACCGTACGGACAGGGAGATACCGGCAGTATTCCGTCTGCAGGGACAGATCATATCCTTTACGGTGCCTGAGAGTTCCATATCCACAGCGATCTTATAAGAATTTTACATGCTTCGCAGGTGCACAAGCTTTCTGAAGTCCGGTAAAACCAGGGCCGCTATTTGCCTTATGAACGGATTGTTTAGACGGTTGGCACTGCGAAGTTTTTATTTGGACCGGAACGGTAAATCTGTCAGGGATGGTTCCAGGTGAATTGTACGAAGCTATCGGCAATTGAATAAGGGGTAAGTATGAAAGATATAAAGAATGAGGAAGGGGATGTATAAAGATATGATTAAGGACAGGATGAAGGAAATGGGTAAGAATATGGGTAAGGATATGATTAAGAATATGGTTAGGGACATGAGAGGATTAATAGGATCAGCGATTTTACTTGTATTGATATTGGTTTTTACCGGCTGCAGCTTAGGGGGAACACAGAATAACACGGATAATAATCAGGCCGGAGAGGAGCAGCCGGGGAAGGAACCGGGAGAGAATCAGGATTATATGGATGCGGCGCTTCCGGTGAAGGACAGGGTAGAAAGCCTTCTGTCTCAGATGACACTGACGGAGAAGGCGGGACAGATGCTTCAGGGAGAGCGGAACAGGGTAACGGCAGCCCAGATGAGGAACCTGGCGCTTGGCTCCGTATTGAGCGGCGGAGGCTCTTATCCCGGCAATAACACGGTGCAGGATTGGAACGACATGTTCCGGAAGCTGCAGGAAGGAGCACTGAATACCCGACTCGGGATTCCCCTGCTGTATGGAGTGGATGCCGTTCATGGGCTCGGCGGCTTAAAGGGAGCAGTGGTATATCCTCATAATATCGGACTGGGAGCAGCGGGCGACCCGGAGCTGATGTATCAGATGGGCGCGGCAGTGGCGGAGGAGATGAAGCTGATCAACATTCTGTGGAACTTTGCACCCTGCGTGGCTGTGAGTACGGATCCCCGCTGGGGAAGGACCTATGAAAGCTATTCCAGTGACCCGGCGATTGTCACTTCCCTGGCGGAAGCCTTTGTAAGAGGGCAGGAGGAGCATGGGGTGGCTGTTACTGCAAAGCATTATGTGGGTGACGGGGGAACTGTATACGGAACCGGAGAGCTTAACGGTCTTTTAGACCGGGGAGACACCAGGCTGACGGAGGAAGAGCTGAGGAAGACCCATCTTGCTCCGTATGAGAAGCTGGTGGATTCCGGAGTGAAGATTGTGATGGCATCCTTCAGCTCCTATAATGGTGTGAAGATGCATGAGAACGAGTATCTGATAACCCAGGTACTTAAGACGGAGCTGGGCTTTACAGGCTTTGTGGTATCGGATTGGGAAGCTCTCGGGGCATTAAGCGGTGGCAGCTTTGCGGAGGATGTGGCACTTGCCGTTAATGCCGGTGTGGATATGCTGATGGAGCCCAACAACTACCAGGAAGCAATTAATGCCATCGTAAGCAATGTAAATCGCGGCGCTATCTCACAGGAACGGATCGATGATGCGGTCAGCCGTATCTTAACGGTCAAATTCGATATGGGACTATTCGAGGATCCGTATCAGGAAAACCTTACCCGTGAGGTAAGTGAACCCGGAAGTGCGGAATACAGGGAGCTGGCAAAGCGGCTGGCGGAGAAATCCCTGGTGCTGCTTAAGAATGAGAACCGGCTTCTTCCACTTAAGGCCGGACAGAAGCTATTCGTCACCGGACCTGCGATGAATGATATGGGCTTCCAGTGCGGAGGCTGGGGTCTGGCATGGCAGGGCGGACTGGATACCGGCGGGAAGATAACGGAAGGCACCACGATCCTGGAAGGCCTTCAGGAGTATGCGACGGCTTATGGCTTTGAGATCATCACGGAGGAAAGCCGGGCTTCGGAAGCGGATGCAGTCATTATGGCCATCGGCGAGGTTCCGTACGCGGAATATGAGGGAGATACCGCAGATTT
>JAFADH010000029.1 GCA_023424995.1 Bacillota bacterium
ACATACCGTAAAGGAGGTATTAATTATGCCGGAAAAAGTACCGGCAAACGAAGAAATGATTACCTTAATAGGGCAGCCAAAACATAAAACCTGGAATGAGCTAAGTAAACTAATTGAATCAAGATATGATATGGAACGGCCTTTGGAATAGCGGCAGTAAAGCCTGGAAAAGCTGATATAATATGATGTGTTAATTTTTTATAATCGTAAAGGAGTGTTTTGAGATGGAGAGACAGCGTGTTTTTAAAATACCTTTTTCAAGTGTTTATCCGCTTTATATTCAAAAAGCAGAGAAAAAAGGGCGAACAAAAAAAGAAGTAGATGAAATCATCTTTTGGCTTACCGGATATGATGAACATTCATTACAAGAACAGATAATGAAAGAAACAGATATGGAAGCATTTTTTAAACAAGCACCTCTTATCAATCCGAATGCTGTACTTATCAAAGGAGTTATCTGCGGATATAGGGTAGAGGAAATAGAGGATGATCTAATGCGGCAAATCCGATATTTAGATAAATTAATAGATGAGTTAGCGAAAGGTAAAGCAATGCAGAAAATATTAAGACAATAAATGAATAAGATACATTATTGAAACTTAAGAAGAGGTATTAAATTGAATATGACCGTACGACTTGGAACAGAACATGACATAGACGAACTGGAGCAGCTATATGATAATTTGAATGACCACTTAGCTGCCACATCAAATTATCCGGGATGGAAAAAGGGTATCTACCCAATTCGCGAAACTGCTGAAGCCGGTATATACGAAGGGTGTTTATATGTAGGCGTATCCGGTAATAAAATTATTGGATCAATTATATTGCGTCATGAGCCGGAACCAGCATATTTACCCGTCAAATGGATGAAGGATTTAAACTATGAAGAAGTTTTAGTAATATATACATTAGCAGTGCATCCCGACCATTTGGGAAAAGGTATTGGACAAGCGCTCCTAAATTTTGCTTCAAACCTTGGGAGTCAGTCAAATATGAAGTCCCTTCGGCTTGATGTTTATGAAAATAATCTACCCGCTATCTGCTTGTATGAAAAATGTGGATTTCATTATATAGATACGGTAGATTTAGGCCTGAGTGCATATAATCTGCATTGGTTTAAATTATATGAGAAGCTCTTGTAGAGAATAGAAATCTTAAGCATATTAAAATTTTCAATATTGAAAAATAAAACCGGTTCTATATTATGCATATAATGTCCAATTGAATTCGCTGTTTATGGTAAAGACTCAGAATACAATACAAGTATATAATATCCTCAAAAGGAGGATAAGAACATGGACCAAATCAAAACAGGAAAATTCATAGCAGAATTGCGGCATGGTGAAGGTATGACACAGGAGGCATTGGCGCAGCAAATCGGTGTGACTAATAAAACGGTCTCCCGTTGGGAAACAGGGAACTATATGCCGGGTATAGAGATGCTCAAGCTATTAAGTGAGATATTTCATGTTAGCATTAACGAGCTGCTTTGCGGAGAACAGTTAACGGATGCCGATTTTAGAGAAAAAGCGGATTTAAATATCATTTCCGCTTTTAAAGAAAGCAGCTTTTCTCGTAAAGAGCGCTCTGCCTTTTGGAAACAAAAATGGCTGAAGGAGCATATCTCACCGATTATTATCTGCGCTGTAGCAGGGACCGGGCTGTTTGTTTGGGCTTGGTATGCAGATTTTACCTGGCTTGCAGGGATATGCCCTTTGCTCTGTATTATTACTTACGTAGTTCTCAGGAATCGTATGATGATTTATATTGAAGATAGAATTTATACGCAAAATAATAACAGCGCAGAATGAGCAGCCCAATACTTCAGCAGATTAAGGGTTCTGCTGAGAAGGTGATAGAGATGAATTTTAGGTAAGCAAGCTGGCGGCAATTGCGCCAGCTTGCAGCATAGAATTGGTCTGCCATAAGGATGTAAGCAGATGGGACAAATATACCCTTTCTTTAAAATATGGATTTTGCTTCATTGCAACAACGTCTTCAGGGCTTAATCACTTGTAAAGCCGTCGTCCGTCAAGGAGGTCTTAAAATCTGAAGGCGGAATTAAAGTAAGGGTTTCTTCTCCTGTTTCGTCAGGATACTCCGCAAGCATCGGGACCTGAGTCCCGTTTTCAATTGCGCTTAAAATTCTTTCATATCTTTTGATTCCGGCATCGGCCGACTCCTGTGACCATTTACCCGTACGAACCAGTTCCTGAATAACTGCCTTCTGCTTTTCTATCCAGATTTTGTAATCATCGTAACTGATTGCAGGTTGATTGATTGCTAAATCGGTCTGCATTTCGGTGATACTGTTTTCCGTATGGGGTTTTGGGGCATTTTCCGCAGCCAGAGCGGATACGGTTACTCCGATACCTGCGATTGCAACGATTGCAACAGCAGCAAAAACCATAACATGTTTCTTCATTTTCGTAACATTTAACAACATGGTTAATCTCCTTTCGATATGCTTCTTGCTTTCACATAAGGAAGAACAAAAAGCCGTGTTAATACTGGAATGTGTTTCCAGCGTGTTCAAG
>JAFADH010000068.1 GCA_023424995.1 Bacillota bacterium
ATAGAGTCATATTAGCCAGTAACTATAACAGATATTAACAGATATTCATAAAATAGAAGACTATCAATAAATAATACTAACATAGAAGAATATTAATAAATAATACTAATAATATAGACGCTTATTAACAAATAATACTAATACAGAAGAAGTTTAACAGATAATTGCAGTGCAGAAAGAGGTTAACAGACAACTATAATATAGAAAGAGATTATTAACATGGAGGCATGCCAAGCATCACCGCATATTAATAATCTCTTTCTATTCCGCATCTATTATTTTAATTCAGCTGTGACTATATCTATATTCCCTGCTCTGCGCATCATTACTGTACGGTCTGGTTACCTGTTATCTTGCTGGTCTCATCCATCTTAAAGGAATCCTTGTACTCCTGTTTGGTAAAAACCACATTGCCCTCCACCGTTGCATCCACCAGTTCGAAATTATCCACATCTACGTAGACGTCGCCCTTAAAAGTACCTCTCTGTATGCTGGCATT
The DNA here is from genome assembly GCA_023424995.1 of Bacillota bacterium. Lineage (GTDB taxonomy): Bacteria > Bacillota > Clostridia > Lachnospirales > Lachnospiraceae > Mobilitalea. The sequence continues at coordinate 500 of JAFADH010000068.1, forward strand.
CGGGCTTTTGATCGTTATCTTCGGGGCTGTAAGAGTATACCTGGCTGTGACGTTCCGGTTCTCATCCTGGGCATACAGTGCAATCTTGCGCTGAATAACATCATTGCCTGCATCATCCTGCTTGCCGTTCTTAAATTCACCCTCAAGCACCAGATCCTGATTCAGTGTCAAATCCTTAAGGAGAGCAATAATCCAGGTTCCCTGGGTACTGATCGCATTTAAAAATGCTTCTTCCTTATCTACTATACTGGCCGTAGTAACCGCATCCGTAACTCCCGGAGTTACACTCGCCGTCTGGGTCGGCTGCGGAGTTACTGTTGTGTCTGTTCCCGCATTATTCTTCTTGCCGCAGCCTGTAAAGACTACTGCAAGAAAGATGAGCACTAAAAAGAAAGATCTAAATTTCATAGGAAGCCTCCTTATAAATATTAGTTATATAGAATCCATTATCTCCATAATAGCGGCAATTCATACAATACAAAAAAAGATACGAAGCCCGGTCAGAGCATTCGTATCTTTTCATCTAAGAATATTATGTGCAATTAATGATCCGTTATTGCTTATTCTTCATTATCTGTCTTTATCAGATAACTTGTTACGGCATAAAGTATCTGATCATTATACTCCAGCCTGGACCAGCCGTTATCGCCGATCCCGGTACGTATTGCCATATCCCCGTTATATAGAACTGCGGCAATCGTATCATCGCTTTCCGTACTGGGCAAAAGGCGCAGATTCGTCTTTTCCTTGGCAGTCACCTGCTCTTCCACCTCCGTGAAGATTATTCCCGCTTCCGGGTTCTCCAGGGATGGCGTATTATTCTTCGTAAAATCGGTATCCGTCGTCAGATAGTTGGTAACGGCATAGAGTACCTGGCCGTTATATTCTACCCTGGACCAGCCGTTATCACTGATACCTGTGCGGATTGCGGTGTCTCCGTTCTTAAGGACCGCTACAACGGTATCGGAGCTTGCGGTACTTGGTTCGCTGCGCAGATTTGTCTCCTTCTTGGCAGTTACCTGCTCATTGACCTTGGCGAACTCCGGTCCGGTATCCTCCTGCTTGGGCGGCTGTGTTGGTTTGGGAGACAGGTCCGTTGTCAGATAGCTGCTTACGGCATAGAGTATCTGACCGTTATATTTTACCCTGGACCAGCCGTTATCTCCAATTCCGGTACGGGTTGCGGTTTCTCCGTTCTTTAATACGTCTACGATGGTATCCGAACCGGAAGAGCTTGGTACGGATCTTAGATTCGTCTCTATTTTTGCCGTTACCTTCTCATTCACTTCAGTGAAATTAATGAGAGCAGCCGGATCTGCGGATACTTGTTCCGGAGGGGTGTCATCCTTGGCTTCGGCCTCCTCGTCATATCCGAAATATGCCACATTGATGTCCACCGGCTCGGGTATTCCAGGCACCTGTCCCACACTGGTATATTGCCACATGGCGTGCTTACCCGTATAAGAGGATGCGAAAGCCTGCCCCGATGTTCCCTGGGGATACTGGGCTACCCAGATTTTGTATCTGCTGCTTAAGATATCCGTATCCCACTGCGCATTCCCTTCCAGTTCATTCTTGGCAGCATAGAACATGGCATCGTAGCCATGTTTTTTAATTGCATCCAGGAATGCGGAGGCAACATCGGTACGGGCTCCCTGGCTGAGTCCATATTGACGGTTATTCTTGTCCGAGAAACCTTCACAATTATAAGCTACGGGATAGGTTATGGGATAAGGTGCAATAAATTCTGCCACCCAGGCTGCTTCCTCCTTCGCTTCCTGCTTCGTCACTGCCGTTGAGAAGAAGTATGCTCCGATTTTAATTTTGTTGGCCTGCGCCTGCTGCATATTATACTTTGCGTAAGGATCCTCATAGATTACTCCGGTAACCTGGGTCCGGTAGCCGACCCGGATCATGACGAACTCGACACCGGCTTCCTTCACCTGCTTCCAGTCAATGATACCCTGCCATTTTGCTACATCGATACCGTAGGTAATCACATCGGTCTGATTCTTATTATCAAGGCCGGTCAGATCTCCGACCTCGATTTTCTCCCCGGCTGTTCCTGCCTGCTGCGGGTCCTCCGCGTCATCCACCGGAGCAACTTCCGCTACGATCTGCTCCGGCTCCTCCGCATCTTCCCCCTCCGGCGGAGCTCCCGTGACTTTACCGGAGATAACATCTGCAGCATCCTCTGAGGATGGATCCTGATCTGCCTGCAGATCTGATTGTGATGCGTCTTCACCTGTCACATCTCCATTGTTATCCTCTGCGTCAGTATCTTCATTCCGGCCGCCGGCCGCCGTTATATCTTCAGTATTACCGATCCGCCCGCTGTTCCTGATATTGAGGTAAGCAATTACAAGCACCGTAAGGATAATAAGTGCGGCAAAGATGATGCCGAACACCAGTATTATCCTCTTCTTATCCCCCTTCTCCTCATTCAATGGCGGTTCCCAGTATTTTTTCATACCTCTCATCTACTTTCTTTGTACTTATACCAGTCCGATTATACCATATCTGCAAGCCCGCATGCTGCCGGTACAACCTCCGTGATGCACACTCACCTTAGGTACTATATAATGTTTGTCGTCATTATACCATATCATTAAAAATGTTGGAGGATTTTTTATAAATATTTTATAAAAATAATACTATTACAAGTATCATTCATTTTGTGTTTGTTTTTTTAATTAAATAGATAATCTGCAAAAGCCACCGCTATCAATTCCTTTAGTTATGAAGTAATGTCAGTAAGCTAAAGCATGAATTCGGCCTTTTAATTCCTGATTGACAGCTTGAAAAATATGTTATATAGTTAATGCGACTAT
>JAFADH010000099.1 GCA_023424995.1 Bacillota bacterium
TCCCAGGTCTTTGCCGGTGTGATGCCTGCTGCTGCAAACATTTCTTTGTTATAGAAATATCCGATAATCTGACGCTGATTGGAGATAGAGTAAACGCTTCCGTCCTCTTCCATATTGTAGTTCATAGCGTCTTCTCCTACCAACTTCATCCACTCTGCATCTTCTTCCAAATATGGCTTAATATTTACAGCCTGTCCATTCCCAATGGCCAGCTCTCTGATACCGTTTTTTCCAATAAGTACATCCGGTAATGTCTTAGAAGAAGCTAATATCTTCATCTTATCAACGAATGCATTATCACTGGGAAGTTCTTCTGCTACTACTTTGTACTTGCCTTCATACTTCTCATTGAAGGCGTTGATAACTTCTTCTTCTGCTGCCGCAGATGCATGAGAACCAACCATAAAAGTAGCATATGAAATTACTACCGGTTCAGATGCCTTATCCCCGTTGTTTGTATCTTTCACTGATGTCTCTGTCTTGCCGGTACTTGTTTCTTTCTCTGCATCATTACCTGCCTTGTTACCACATGCTGCCAATGACAGGATCATGGTAAGGGCCAACAGTAACGCAATTGCTTTTGATAATCCTTTTTTCATAACACCCTCCTAAATAAATGGTTTATTGCTTAACGCATGATTATAATACCGTATCTGCCATTTATTCAAAATAGAAGCCCTTTTCTTCCTGTTATAGAATTTTGACCACTTCTTTTTGGGACTGCTTTTATTCTCGTTTTTCTTGTGTGTTTTTTACCTTACACAAATATTTTGATTATTTGCTTACCGTTCCTGTCTAAAATCGGACGGGCTCTTTCCGGTATATTTCATAAAAACATTGGTAAAATAAGGCGCGTCCTTAAAACCTACTGCCTGTGCTATCTCATAAATCTTCATATTAGTCCCTGCCAGGAGTTCTTTTGCCTTACCCACTCTATACATTGCAATCTTCTCAGTAACCGTATAGCCGGTCAATTTTTTATAAGCACGGCTTATATAGCTGTTGTTAAGGTACAGTTCATTGCTGATATACTGAAGATTAAGTTCTTCCCTGTAATGCTGCCGGATACATTCATCCACCTTATTTACCAACTCGTTTTTAAAATTTTTCTTGCCAATGCACAGTGTTCGGACTCTTTCAATGGTATCATTACCTACACGAATCAAACGAAAGATGGTCTTTGCATTCTGGATCTTCTCATATACTTCCTTTTCCATCTCATTAAAGTCCTGATCTACATCCAGATGATACCTTACTGCCTTATGTATAATAGAGCTGCAGATCACCAGCATATATAGCTGACACTGTTCAAAGGCACAGCCGGTATCCGCCAGCTTTTCAAATCCTTCCGCCAATTTTTCTTCCGCCTCCCGACTTTCCTCATCAAAGGTAAGCTCTAACAGCATATTGGTGTATCTATCCACATCAAAGGCTTTGATCGCACCCGGCAGAGACAGAGAGGTGTACACTTTTATTGCAGTTCCCTGAGTTGTTATCTTGGCCAATGCCTGTCTTGCTTCTTCATATCCATTTTTAAGCATCTTCACATCTTTTACTTCTGAACTGAGTCCCAGTTTAATATCAATCCTCATGAATTCTTCTATCATGATAATAATATTGTTAAAATAATCCACTATGGTACTAAGTCCGATGGTGCTATTCTTTTTGTATCTTACCGGAATAATCAAATACGAATCTGTAAACGGTATAATAGTATAGCTGCAGTCTTTTAAAGAGATTCGGAGAATGTTATTCAGAAGCTCCGGCATATTTTTATTTCCTTTTTCCTTATCGTAATAGGTAATATCGCAAGCACAAAGAACATAATTGTTCTCCTGCAGCTTACCTTGTGCTATCTCCTTCGCTGAAATCTCCCTCGTAGTAATCAGACGTTTGAATACGCTGACATAATCAAAGCTGCCAAGCACCTCTGCTTCGCCCGATTCACTCGTGTCTCGTTCCTTTACAATCCTCTCTATTGTTTTATTGATCGCTAACGGCAATTCTTCTATAAATTCATTTTTGACAATAAAATCAGACACATTATACTTGATTGCCTGCTTTGCCAGTGCGAAATCGGAATATGCTGTTAAGATAATCACCTTGGCCAAATACTTCTCGCTGATTTTTTTACTCAGCTCAAGTCCATCCATAACAGGCATTTTAATATCCGTCACAACAATATCCACCGGATTTCCTTCCATAAACGCAAGAGCAGCACTTCCGCTATTACAAAAATGTACCACCTCACACCCCAGTTCTCTCCAATTAATCAAATGAATAATACCTTCTCTGATATTGCGTTCATCATCAACTATCATTACTTTTATCATTCTCTGTCTCCATTATCTTCTTCGGTATATGTATTTCTATGTCTGTTCCTTCCTTTTCCTTGCTATGAATAATCAGACCATACTGTTCACCATAGATCAGCTTCAATCTTTGATTGGTATTGTTAAGCCCCATCTTATCACGTCGTATACTGCCATCGTTTTCCAATCCTGCTTTTTCTGAAACTATCTCTGCTACATTAAAACCGGCTCCATTATCTATGACATGAATCAAAATCTCTTCTATCCCATTAGCAAAAACATATTCCAGGGTAACACAGACCATGGCTTCTTCTGACATATTCTCGATACCATGTACAATCGCATTCTCCACCATAGCTTCAATAATAAGTCTGGGAATTTCACAATTCAGTATAGAATCATCCGATACATCAATACTATAGTTTAAGCGATCCTCATATCGCTCCTTTTGAAGCCAGAGATAATACTCTACATACTTAAGCTCCTCCTTTATTGACACAATGGCGCGGGCATCCTTATGGATACCTGCCCGCAGCAATGCAGACAACGAAGAAATCATCTTATAAATCTTTTCATCCCCTGAGATTTTTGCCTTAATCTGTATAGTTAATAAAATATTAAACAGAAAGTGAGGATTCATTTGATGCTGAAGAAACTTAATTTCCATCTCATCCAGTAATATTTTGGACTCATAGGCACTCTTTACCAAACGCTTTACTCCATTTGTCATAAGAACAAAAATCACCACAATAAATGCTGCAAAAAGTACCGATATCACAAGAAAGGATTTCATTCCTAAAAATGTACGCAGTACTACCTCCTGCTTTGGATAAAGATAGATAAAGTTGTATTCTTTATTTATCGCCCGCTTTGTTACAATATAACTGGTTCCGTTCATTATAAGCTCTCTTTTTTCTGTGGAATTGGACAAACCGAGCAGCTTCTGCGGCACTTTTTTGCCCAACCATTCACTGTCACAGGAAGAATAAACCATACCCTCTCTGTCTGTCATAAACACCAGGGAACCATCATAGGCAGCCAAACTTCTCAGTCTATCGCCAAAACATTTTTCATTCGTAGCCCCAATTATATATAGCGCATTCTCGCTTTTAAAATCTGATTTGATACGAAGTGTAGTATAGATTGTATCATCTGCTTCAGTGGGAGGAAGCTCTACCGTATAATCTTCCATATCCTTAATCTGCTGGTATATCACCCAGGAAGAGGTTATAATCTGCTGCGTGTTAAAAGGCTTTGTATAAGTAAACGCCAATAATTTATCATTTTCATAGATAGCAACGTAATCAAACAGTTCAAAATTCCATACATTATTATCTGTAAGAATCTTCTGCATTTCCCGGTTCAGGTTCTCCTGATTCAGGTAACTCATTTTGTCTCCCCTTGAGAAAAAAGTCTTATCATTTCGCCAGCCTTCTATTGGATTACTGCCTGACAGTGAAAAAGTCGTTCCTCTGATTAACTCATGGGTCTGTTTTAGACTGTCTATGTTCACATCAACCATAATATCTATATATTCATAGTTGTTTTTTAAAATATTTCTATAGTTTTCGGAGCTCACATACATTCCATATAGCCAAAACGCTGCCATCAATATCACGCTGAACTTAATAATAAGACTATTCTCTTTCATCCTTTATCCCTTTTGCCTCTTCGATTTTAGACATAATATCCTTTTTTCTTTTTGTTCCGTAAGATATCCCAAAGTAATCCGGGAATCAATAGATTCGTGAGGCTTCAGATACATCGACTCTCCATCAATGGCCATCGTCAATAGCCGCTATATGGAGCTTTCTGCCATACTTATCAATAAGTTCTGTCATATATTTAATCCTCTTACTCATAGATAGGATATCTGAAATACAATATGCATTAAATAGCCGGCATTTCCTTTGCCTTGTAAAATATTGACCTCACATGTCTCCGCATCAAATACTCCCGTTTTTTCTTATAGGATTTTGACTTTTATATATATTTTTTTGTCCTTGGAATAAGTCAGAAAAGAAGAGGACTCTCACCCTCTTCTCTATCAGTCACTTTAAACTTATCAAGGGGGTTAACTTAAGAAAACAAAAAAACCAAAAGGCTTTGATTTATCAAGTAAATCAAAGCCTTTTTCTGGAGTAATAGTGGGGAAAAAATTACTTTGAATCGGTAAGATGCCCGCTAATTAACCTGATAAATTGCAATTTATCGATGCTTG
>JAFADH010000149.1 GCA_023424995.1 Bacillota bacterium
AAGAATACAGTATTTAGAAATCCTTCATTAAAAATCCAGCGCTAAGAAATTCAATTATAAATATAGAGGAGACTAATAATATGGTTCCTAAGATTAAATTGCAGAGTATCGTATTGGACTGCAAGAAGCCTGCGGAGCTGGCAAAATTTTATTGTGATCTGTTGGGAGGAGAGATAGCATATGAGATTGAATACTTTGTCTCTGTTTCTGTTCCCGGCGGATCCGTCAGTATCGCCTGCCAGTTTGACGAAGATTACATTCCGCCTGCATGGCCGGGATCACGGGATGAACAGATGAAGATGGAGCACCTTGATTTTTCTGTTGAAGATATCGAAGCGTCTGTCCGGTACGCGGTATCCCTGGGAGCCACGAAACCGCCTGTGCAATACTGGCAGCCGGAATGGGGACCTCAATGGGTTACCCTTCTTGATCCGGCAGGTCATCCGTTTTGCTTATGCTGTCATGAATGAATAATAAAACGGGAGGAATTGCGTATCAAAATAATAATTGAGCCCTGGATCAAGCTGAAAGAAAGGCTTGATCACCAGGATTATAATCTGATCAGCACCCTTCAGGAGCAATGCTCACGCTATGACCAGGCTGCTTTGAAATTGGAGCTTGATTATAAGCTTGGAGCTTCAATAAATAATACGGAAAATAATGCTGATAAAACGGGAATTCATAAAATTAATGAATTTATGTATTATGACGGCCGGCAATTGATTGGCTATATGGGTATATGCGGTTTCGGAGGTTCACAATCGCCTCTGGAGGTGACAGGGATGGTCCATCCGGATTACAGGCGAATGGGAGTATTTACAAAGCTGCATGAATTATTTCTGGCGGAATGCAGGCTCAGAAGCTCAAACAGAACGCTGTTATTGTGTGACAGGAAATCTGTTTCCGGACAGGGCTTCCTGGAAAAGACCGGTGCGGTATATAAGTGTTCGGAATTTGAGATGTATCTCAGGGATGAATTATTCGAACTTCACCAGGAGCAGCCGTGCGGTATTGCTTTGCGAAAGGCAACGAATGCGGATGCCGGCGAGATTGCAAGGCAAAATGCCGTATACTTTGACGATCCCGATGCCCAGGAGTCCATCCTTATACCTGAAGTTGAAGAAAAGCGCGGAATAATTATCTACCTTGCTGAAAAAGACGGGCAGATCATCGGAAAGGTCCACCTGCAAACAGGAACGGAGGTCAGCGGAATCTATGGATTAGGCGTTTTACTGGAGCATCGTGGAAAGGGCTGCGGACGTGCAATTCTCCTAAGTGCTGTTAAAAAACTGAAGGATGAAAAATCAAAGGAGATTATGCTGCAGGTTGCCGCTGAGAATGCGACCGCACTTAATCTGTACAAATCCTGCGGTTTCAGGGAAACGTCAGTTATGGATTACTTTGAATTAAAATAAGTGATTAATAAAGGGGATTATATGATTACTCAATTTAGAAATTATACAAGCCAGGCAGGTATTACGGAGGATTATCATAAAGTGAGGGCTTTTCTGGTACGGTTAGGCCATTCAGAGTATACATATGCAAGATGGGATTGGATGATTACCCATAGCTATCTGGATAAGTCTTCGGTGGGCAGGATCGGTTTATGGGAGGTTGATCAGGAGCTTGTAGGGGTAGCGACCTTTGACTGCCAATTAGGAAGGGCTTATTGCCTGACTTTACCGGAGTATTCAGCTCTAAAAGAAGAAATGCTAATGTATTCCATGGAAAAGCTGTCTAGGGATAATGATTTCGGAGTTATCATAGCGGATACGGATGATTTTTTCCAGGATATCGCTGCAGGAACAGGGTTTACGGCAACGGAGGAAAAGGAATGCGATGCCGTATTCAAATATGATGTAACTTCATTGGATTATGAATTGCCGGAAGGCTTTTATATTACATCCATGGAGGATAATCTTAATGCTTATCAATATAAGCGGGTATTATGGAAGGGATTTAACCATGAGCTGGACGGTGAAGGGGATTTTGCCTATTCGGAGGATATGGAACGGGAAGTGAAAGAGGAGATGCTGCGGCCCAATGTGGATTTAAATCTTAAGGTGGCTGTCGCAGCTTCGGACGGTAATTTTGTATCATATTGCGGTATGTGGTATGATCCGGAGGCCGGCTATGCGGTGATCGAGCCGGTGGCTACAGATCCCGATTACCGCAGAAGGGGCTTGGGGAAAGCGGCGGTATTGGAAGGTCTCCGGCGTGCCGGTCTGCTTGGAGCCAAAGCGGCTTATGTCGGTTCTTCGCAGCAATTCTATTACAGTATCGGATTGCGTCCTTGTATGACGGCTACCGTGTGGAAGAAGAGCGGCAGGAAGGATTGACCGTAAGTATAAATTATAAGGTTGGGATTAATATGGATAAATATCTGTTTTGTCATGAGATTAATAACTGGGATAGCTGGGGGAAGGTATACTGCTCCATAGAAGCCTTTACACCGCTGGTCCGGGAAATTTTCAGGTCGGAGGGGCTGGTCTTTCAGCCGCTTTCAGGCTGTAAACCGGGGACCAATGCCGTTTTCCGGGCAGGAGATTATATTGCGAAGGTTTTTGTCCCGTACGATTCCGGCTATGACAGCCTGCCGGATTATAAGGCGGAGCTATATGCGATGGAGAGAGCCAACATGCTGGGGGTATCGGTTCCGAGGGTAATTGCCGGAGGGCTGATACAGGACAAATATCTTTTCCGGTATCTTATTATGGAGTATGTTCCCGGAAGGACGCTGGGCGACAGGAAGCCCGCCCTGAGTAATGCGGAGAAAACCGATATCGGAAAAAAGCTGCGCAGTATTGTGAACGGCTGGGCAACAGACTGCGGGAATTTCAACGGAGTGGATGTCATTTCCCGGACACTGGACAGCAAGCGCTGGGCAGATGCCCCTTCCATGCTTCGGGAGGAGCAGAAAAGATACCTGCAGACGCTGAAAAAGGAACAATTTGTATATGTTCACGGTGACTTGACGGAGGACAACCTGATTATTGATGATGCCGGCAGGCTGTATGTCATTGATTTTGCCGATTCACTGTACGCGCCGGCAAGCTATGAAGATATGGCGGTGATATGTGATGCGTTTAGATTTGACCCGTGGTTCCTGAAGGGGTATTTTGGGGATATGGGTTCTGAAGAAATTACAGACAGGTGTATCAAAGGGATATTATGCCATGAATATGGATATCAGGTGGTGAAAAATATAGTCGGACCCGTTAATGACCTAGATGAACTGCGCAATAGGATAAGCGCTCTGATGTCTTATCCGTCATAGCTTATCTATCCGATGGGTATCGAAGAGGTAATAGTAAGCGGTGGTATATCATAACCAATACCACCGCTTTTTTGATGAGCATTGTATGTCGCCTGCAAATTAACCGGACTGATTGCTTGTCTAAACTTCCGGATGCAATATTCAAAAAAATCCACATGGCCTCGCTGCACCTGTGTTTTTTGAATATCACCACAGAAAGCTTATCCTGCGTATTCAGTCCGGTTATTTGATGAATGCCATATTAGTGTACTGACACACTGACATCTTGGCTAATGACTTGCCTGAATTTCCATCTGCCGCGTTGTCGTCAGTCAACGTAGTCACCGCTGCGTCTCCATCCTCCGCCCTGCAGACTGAAAATTCATTCTGCGTCATCATACCAAGTGCCAATATGTCAGCACACTAGAAGGTGATGGTGTCAGGATCCCTGGAATAACCGCAGCAGCCTTTTAAATCCGCAATGACCCGTACGTCCTGAGCAGAAAGCTCAAAGTCAAAAACATCTATGTTTTCATGGATGCGGGATCTTGTCACAGACTTGGGCAAAGGCAGAAAGCCCATCTGCAGACTCCAGCGTATGCAGATCTGTGCAATGGTTTTACCGTATTTTTGTGAAAGTTCCTGTAATTCCTTAACGTCAAAGATCAATCCTGTTCCAAGGGGGCTGTAAGCCTCCAATAAAATATGATGTGCTTTGCAGTACGCTGCTACCTCGTCCTGGGTATCTCCGGGGCAGAGTCTTATCTGATTGACCATGGGCAAAACGGCTGCTGTCTTTAAAAGCTCGTCAATATGGTGGGGACGGAAATTGCTGATACCGATGGAACGAATGCGTCCGGCAGCATATAATTCCTCAAATGCTTTCCAGGAACCCGCATTGGCCTCC
>JAFADH010000259.1 GCA_023424995.1 Bacillota bacterium
CCTGCACAGCTTCCATGCATTCAAGGCTTCCTCTCTTGTAACAGTGATCACCCGGGCATCGGTGGGTTCCTTTGTCCAGCAGTATTCCGGGTCAACATCCGTGTAAAATATATAGGAAGCCCGGCTGTCATCGTGTATGACACATAACGGTGTTGCCAATGCCGATTTTAATTCTCCGTTTCCTACCTTCATGTTGAACGGAAGGAAAAAGAAATCGCCGTTTTGTATATCCCTGGGGGGATATGTTATGGTCTCACCGTCGATTTCTACCTTGAGAGCTTCCTGCAGATGATCCCGCATGGGGTATCTCCGCTGGTAGTTATTCACGAACAGATAACCGCTTTTGCCTTTTCTTCGGACAGAGGACCTGAGATCTTTGAAATTATTCTGATACAGCGGATTGTCTGCAGGGAGGAAGGTCTCCGTCTCACAGAAGGAGCTGCCGAATTCCCGGACAAACATGGCCAGGAGTTTTATTTCCCGTAAGGTCCCGGACATCTGCCCGAACTCTCTGACGGGTGCCGCAAAATCATAGCTGAATACCGGAAGATCGTTGGGATAACCGGTTTCTCTGGATTCCTGCAGCGTTGTCCGCTTCCCCTTGGGATTAGTACCCCCATGATACATGTAGTAGCCCAATAAGTTGACTCCGCAGCCCAGCTTTACCATGGACATGGCGCCGATATCCCCTGGCTGGGCTACGGGCCTTCTGTGGTGGGTCACCTGCAGGCCTCCTCCCAGTTCGGCGGTTAAGAACGGAAATTTGTCAAGCTCATAGGTAATGCCTGTTCCAAAGCCATAGTCACTGCCAATATTATGATCGTTTCTTTCCTTGGTAAATATGTAATTACCGCTTGGTTCAAGCTCGGTAAGCCTTGGATCCCAGGGAGCCTCACAATAGCCGCCCATAACCGGAAGCAAGCCGCCCGTAACGGCGCCGCCCCAGCCGGTTGCAGTATAATAAGGAACCTCCAATCCCGCCTTTTTTGCAATGGAGGTAAGACGCCTCATGTGTTCTTCACCCTCTTCGCCCTGAAGTCCGCCGCAATGTCCGTACTCATTCTCTATCTGTATTCCTATGATCGGTCCGCCGTTTTTATACAGAAGACCCCGGACCTGCTCCGCAATCTTGGTATAGAACCGCTCCACATCCGTGAAATAAGCTTCATCATTGGTACGTTCCGCATAATCCTTTTGTATTACCCAGTCGGGGAGACCGCCGTTTCTGGCTTCGCCATGGCACCAGGGTCCGATCCGCATAAACAAAGTCATGTTGCATTGTTTTACTGTCTCTACAAAGGCCCGCAGATCCCGCCGGTCCGTAAAATCATACTCGTATTCCGTCTCTTCGTGATGAAGCCAGAATACATAGGTTGAAATTGTCTCCACTCCTCCGGCCTTCATCTTGTATACGGACTCCTTCCAATATTGCCTCGGATACCGGCTGTAGTGGAGTTCTCCCATTACAGGAAACCAGGGCCGGCCATCCTTCGTCATATACTGTGCCGTATATCCATATTCTGTTCTTTTCATGCTGCTAATCCTCCTGAGCATCCTATTCCTGCCTCGTTAAAGTAAATTTTCTGATTTTTGCAAATACCGGTGGGGATACCACAGTAAGACCAAACCGAAGTTTTCCTTCATTTACAATAATATCAGGTAATGTATATGTGATCCAGGCCTCGTCGGCAGGAAATATCATTGTCTCCTGCTTCACGCCATCATCTGTCTGCGCATATAATCTCACATCCACCCCTGTTGTATTGGTTCCGCGATATTCTGCCTGCAATTGATAAATTCCGGATTTTAATCCCTCTATTTCGTTACTCAGCTCCAGCTTAAAATTAACCGGGCTTTCCATATAGATATGATAAACAGGCGGTGCCGGAAACGGGTCGGTAAATTCCGGGTGAAGCTCTATTTTTACCCTCTCATCCGCACAATGAACCTTCCATCCCGTCATTCCGTCTTCAAAGCCGGCATTCGGGATGTAATTATAATCTTCCGCTAATTTCTCAACCAGCCTAAGCTCCGTCTGAATTGTCCTGTTTATTGACAAAAGACTGCCCCGGACTATAGTACTGCCCGGTCTGTCCTTATCAAAAGCATCCCACTCCACAGGCACTTCGGGACAGCTTCCGTCATAATACAATACTTTTATTGTATTCGGCAGTGTTACTTTATCACCGATTCCTGCGGTTATTTGTTCGGGTGAGTATATTTTGGCTATTCCGTCCAGCCTCTGGGATCTGTCAAATTTAAAGCTTTCCAATGCCGGCAAAGCCATGCTCTTCTCATTGAATATTCCCATATTGCTGCACCAGCCGCCCATACCCGCAATAGGAATAACCACAGGTTCCCAATAGTATATTCCAAGTCCCATCTCTGCTTCAAGGGATGCGGTGATATTCATCACCAGATCAATTACTTCACGCTGTGCCTCCGGCGCGGCAGGAAATCCGGCAATTCTCTCCTGCTGTTCCCCGATAAATCCGTTCCCGCTCCGCCTCCAGGCATGTGCCGTCTCTGCCACCACAATGGGTTTTTTGTACCTCGCCGCCAGCTTGACCAGGGTTTCCTTAAATTCCGCAAAGGTACCGTGCCAGAAAGGATAATAAGATACGCCGATTATGTCAAAATGAGCCAGTCCGGCTGCGAAGGCCTGATCAAACCAATCACGGAGATAAAAATACCTGCCTCCCTGATCCAGGTGTATTACAACTTTTGTGGGACGGTCTTTGGCCGCATCCCTGACCGATTGGATCCCCGCATTTATTAATGCTGTCAAACGGTCAAAGTGGGGAACTTCCCCGTCGGGGAAAAGCATGCCGCTCCTGATCTCGTTCCCGATCTGCACCATATCAGGAAATACTCCTTCCTGCTCCATACGCAGTAATACTTCCCCTGTATAATCATAGACAGCCTTCTTCAGCTCGTCAAAGCTTAATGACGCCCAGGCTTTGGGCTTTACCTGCTTGCCGGGATCAGCCCACCAGTCCGAATAGTGAAAATCCAGGAAAAAGCTCATTCCATATTCCTTTATCCTTTTTGCCATTGCAATTGTCTGCTCCAGATTACAGTAGCCGCCGGATTCCGGAACATTCTCCGGTTCATTCCAGATACGGAGTCTTATGGAATTGACTCCGTTTTCCTTAAGAAGCTCAAAGATGTTTCGTTCTTTTCCCGACCGGTCGCAGAACCTGGCCCCCCGGTCCAGCATTTCCTGCAAAAAAGAGATATCCATGCCCTTTATAAATTCCATTTTACACCCATCCATCATTCCGTATGTCTTTATAACCATTCCTTGCCGGATTATGGCCGGCAAGGAATGATGCGCCTGCAGAACGGGGACTGCCGGACACTCGGAATGTGTGGATACAGTCCCCATTGATAACTATTTGAAAAGATTATTTATTATTTGCCGCATACTCTTCGGCCTGCCTTTTGACCTCATCATATATTGCCTGGATTCCTGCATTATCAAGCTGTTTGCGCAATTCCCCCATTGCCGCGTCTACATCTCCCGCCATACCTAATACAAGGGGTGTGTAATACTGGGTGATCACCGTACCCACCGAAGCTGCCTCAGAGCTTACATTGGCATTATTAAAGGAAAATCCGTCATATAAATGCTCCGCCTTTATACTTGCATTCCACGCATCCCTTATGGTCTCGACCTTTTCATCCAGAGCATCCGGATTTTCTTCGAATTCCGTACGTTTGATGGTCATATTGGTCCATCCCCAGTTACAGTTGCTGTCAACGCCGTAATTCGCATTACCGTCCAAAAGCTTATACTGGTCTTCTCCGACAGCTTCCCAGTGTGTGCCTTCGATTCCAAGCGATGCAAGATCATATACCGCTTTGTTGGTATAGAATTCATTAAGCACCATCATGGCGCGCTCTTTGTTCTTGCTTGCGGCATTGATGGCAACGCCGTTATTGATGTATGGATTGACAGCCTTATTTATATTCGGTGATACGTCAACTATCGTGCATTCCCATTCCGGATGCTCTTTATTGGCCTGGTCGGCATAGGTCTTGCAGGAGCCCATATTCCAGATCATAGCTGCCGCAGTACCGTTCAGGAAGCCGTCCTGTCTCTCCTCGGTTGTCGCCAGGGAATCGGCGGACCAGTATCCCTTGTCATACAGTTCCTTAGCCAGCCTGCAATACTCGGTGAAGCCGTCCCAATCAAGCGCATATGTTATGCTGAGGTCCTCCGGATTTATTGTATTGTATACGAAAAGCTCGCTCGGTGTTCCGCCGATTATATCTACGCCCTGATCCAGCAGATAGTTGTACAGCAGACCTCCTGCCTGGGTGCCCAGGGGTGAAATTGCGGCTTCATTTTCAGCGATGTCACCGAAGAAGTCCAGCAGCTGGTCCCAACCGGTAATATCGCTGTACCCGTACTTCTTCATCAGATCACCGCGGACTGCCAGTACATTGGCACCGAACTCATTCTGATAGTTGGGCACCATATAGATCTTATCATCGATTTTAGCCTGGCTCCAAGCCAGCTCCGGTACTACCTCCATGATATCGGGCGCATAGGTCTGTAAGAAATCCTGAGAAAACTCATAGAAGCCGCCCATGGCTGCCGTTGTCTCATAATGTGCCCAGGCGGAAGCCGTGAATATCAGGTCAAAATCCTCTCCTCCCGAGAATAAAAGAGAGTACTTTGTATCGTGTTCACTCCAGGAAAGGAACTCTACCTCTACCGTTGCATTTAATTTTTCTTTCAGAATTTTATTTATTTCGTCATAAACCTTGTCAAAATCCGCAGTTCTGTCTCCCAGCAGATACATCTTCAGAGTTACCGGTTTGGAGATATCGATCCCGTTAAAGGTTGTCCCGTTCTCCGGGCCGGGTGTACCTGTAGCGTCGGAAGAACCTTCCGTATTGTTCCCTTCTGTCTTATCACCCGTGCCGCAGCCTGACAGTATGGCGGCAAGCATGGCCAGTACCAGGATAATTGATAAAAATCTCTTTTTCATAAACATCCTCCTCTACTTATAATAGTTTTTATATAAATCCATCCGGATTTATTTCTTATCCCTTTACAGCCCCGATTGTAATACCTTGAACAAAATACCTCTGGACGATGGGATACAGCAGAATAATGGGACCGGTCACAACAACGGTCAGGGCCATCTTAAGTGACTGGGTAGGCATGGACATGGCGGACACCGCACCGCTGCTGCCTGCCCCAAGGGATTCGAGAATACGTTTGTAAGCCTCGATGTTATTCACCTGCTTGTACAGGAAATATTGCAGGGGATGCATATCAGCATCGGTAACATACAGCATGGCATTATACCAGTCATTCCAATATGCCAGGGCAATGAAAAGCCCGACGGTAGCCAAAGCCGGCTTCAGCATGGGCATCACCACCTTGTACATTGTCTTAAATTCTCCGCAGCCGTCGATCTTGGCGGCATCAATTAAGGATTCCGGAATGCCCATGATATAGCTCTTCATAACCAGCAGATTATATACGCTGAACAGAAGCGGCAGCAAAAGCGCCAGGTAATTATTCTTAAGCCCGAGTATCCTGGTCATCAGAATATAATACGGGACCAGGCCTCCGTTAAATAATGTGGTGAAATAAAAGAAAAAGGAAAACTTATTGCGCCATTCAAATTCTTTTCTTGAAAGAACATAGGCGGTCATTGTCTGAATGAACAGGCCGAGTACCGTACCTGCGACGGTCAGCAGTATGGTCACTCCATAAGCGCGGATCACCACCATCGGCTCCTTAAATACCGTATTATATGCAGTCAGCGTAAATTCCTGGGGCAGTATGGCGAAACCGTTGCTTTTAATTGCCGCTTCCGATGAAAAAGAGGCTGAAACTACCATAACAAAAGGAATCAGGCAGGCTAAAGCTACCAGTCCGTTGACAAGATAGGAAAGAAAGGAAAGTATCCTCGCGTCCGCACCGGCTCTTATTATCCCTGAGCCTTTTCTTAAACCAATATTCATATCCCTTCTCCTTCCTAGAATAAGCTGTACTCTTTACTGTATACGCTGACTAATTTATTCACTAATAAAATGGTGATGAAGCACAGCACGGATTGATAAAGTCCCGCAGCAGCCGCCATGCCGAAATCATTATTGCTGATTAAGGCACGGAAGGTATATGTATCAATAACATCGGTATACTTATATAAAAGCCCGTTATCACCCACCAGATTGTAGAACATGTCAAAATTGCCGCGGAAGATGCCGCCCACCGCCAGCAGAAATAAAATGACGACAGTAGGCATCATAAGCGGTATGGTTATTTTGAAGATGCGCTGAAATACATTGGCGCCATCGATGGATGCGGCTTCATAGATCGAGGTGTCTATTCCCATAATAGCCGCCAGGTACATGACCGAGCCATAGCCCACCCCTTTCCAGCCTCCGAATAAGGTCAGGATTACCGGCCATATGGATCCGGACGCATAGAAATTAATCTTCGTACCGCCAAGCTTTTCAATCAAACTATTGATGAACCCATAATCATAGCTCAGCATATTGAACGAAATTACAGATACGATAACCCAGGATATAAAGTAGGGCAAAAACATAAGGGATTGCGATATTTTCCTGAAATATCTGTTCTTCATCTCCGTCAGCAGGATCGCAACCGTCATCTGAAGCGTCGTATTAAACGCGATAAACAATATGTTATAAAGTACGGTATTCCTGGTTACCATAGCTGCCTGGCCTGATTTAAAGAAAAATTCAAAATTCTTCAGCCCGTTCCAGGGGCTGTGAAATATCCCGCCGGCATAACTGTACTTTTTAAATGCCATCACAATCCCTGTCATGGGCATGTAACTGAACACGATCGTATAAACCACTGCGGGCAGCAGCATCAGTAAAAATACCCGGTACTTCTTCAAATGATAAAAAAACCCATGCCTTTTCATTCTTTCATACCTCCAGCCGACTTTATCTTACGATTTATTTTGTAGAGCGCCTCAGGTGTATTTCATAATCCAGGACCGTCTTGGAGGTATTGCTATTCCCCTCTATCAGCTCAATTAACCGTTTTCCCGCTATGGTGCCCAGCTCCTCCGAATTGAACTCGATGGCCGTAACCGGCGGGTTGTTTGATTTCATGTAGATACTGTCATAAAAGGACGCGACCTTAATATCGCCCGGCACGAGATAGCCTTCCTCGCGTAATATGTTCAGTACCCTTCCGCAGATCACATCATCCGTACATACGATGCATTCCGCTTTCCGTTTCAGGATATAGTGCACCGCCTGCTCCACGAATACCGGGCTGCTGCAGTCGGAGAAAACCAGATCCTGTTCAATAACGACTCCGTTGCTTTTAAGCGCGTTGTAATACCCTTCGCAGCGATGACGGTTAACCATATGTTTCCTGTCTCCGGCTATCATGGCAATCCCCTTTACGCCATCCGCCAGCAGCAGGGAAACCAGCTTTTCACAAGCCTCCACATGATTATTATCTATTTGTACCGTCGTCTCCTCCTCGCTTGATCCGACCACTACAAAGGGGATGCCTGTCTGCTTTAAATATGCAATTGCAATATCATTCGTCATATTCCGGGTCAATACCACCCCGTCAACCTTATGGTGCTCCACCAGGTTTTTCAGCAGATTGATATCGGTTTCCTTGACTGTAGTTACCACAACATCATAATTCATGGCCGCCGCCACTTCACAGATACCCAAAAGACAAACCTGGAAGAACGGCGTATTCCTGGCGTCCGCATCCGCAGGCAGGGCAACTCCGATATTATAAGTCTTTGAATTGGCAAGACCCTTGGCAATGGAGTTAGGTTTATAGTTATATTTCTCAATGCACTCAATTACTCTTTGCACTGTTTCCTTCCCTATTCGTCCTTTACCCGATATCGCTCTTGACACCGTGGTTTTAGACACTCCCAATTCTCCGGCAATATCAGCGATCGTAAGTTTGCCGGTAAGCAATATGCTTTTATTTTCATTTGTCTCATTTAATAATTCCATGACTTGTCCCTTCAATTCATCAATTTGCTCAATCGGTTGCTCTAAAATAATTATAACATATGTAATAATTATTTCAATTATCTATTATTAATATAATAACGACTTTTTATTTGTCTATTATGTATAAATTATATACTATTATTTGCGCAATTTTTGTTGTTCTTTTATTTAATAAATTTCTGGAATACTGAAAATATTCTGAAATTCAAATTCTGTTTTGCAATTCAGAGCTACAACATCATTAAATGTTGCGCTTAAGTTGCGCAAATATAAACTTCTTACAAAATATCAATCCATCATGCTCGTTTTTTTGCTTTTTTAATGGAAACAACTCAAGAAACTCTGACATTATCATGAATAAATCCTGATAGTATATGTGAAAAATGCCGAAAAGAAATAGAAAAAATGGAAAAAAAATTCAAACAAATGAATTAACTAGAAAAAAAATCAAAGAAGCATATGAAGCAACCGAAAACCAGAAACACGCGACAGACACAGCAGATGCCCGCGGAAATCTATTATCCAAAATCATTCTTATGCTAAGCGGAATATGGGTAAAGCCTCCGCTTATTACGATCGATATCAGATACATAATTTCAGCCGGACGTCTGCATTGTCAACATCATATTTATATATACCATTTGTATACACCGTTTATATATACCGTTTATAGCTTTTCATGAGTTATATTATATTTCTATCCTACTATAAAAAATCCGATGGCTGCAATCAGATATATGCTCATTAGCTTGAGGCCTTCCATCCAGTTGGATCTTCCCGCTTTTACCACCTGATTTGCGATAAGGACACTGGCTCCGAATAAGAATAATTCGATCGGCTTGAACACAATACTCATAGGCGTGAAGAAGAGGCTGATTAATACGGATGCCGGAATTACGAATAATGCAATCTGTA
>JAFADH010000310.1 GCA_023424995.1 Bacillota bacterium
TACAGAATATACGATTACCATAACCGAAAGTAAAGCGGTAGTTTTATCGCCGGCCTGGAGTAATAGCGCACATGACTTCTTGGTAGATGATGTTAAAATTTATAAAATTACGGGATAGGATTTAATCCAATATAAAGTTGTCCTGCTATATGTTTTGGAACAATACATAACAGGATCTGATTGTAAATGAAGGAACTGCCGCAATTACACGGGAGTTCCTTCATTTATAATACCGGTATTATCATTGATTTAAGAGTGTGCAAAAATATCCCTGAATCCATATTAAATTATAAGAATTAATAGGTGTTGTTTATTTAATATTTATCCTATTGCTTCTACTGGGGCTTCTTAATTGGGCATAGCTTATCCGCGATACATAAGATGTCTGAAGCCGTTAATTGTCTAAAATGGCACCAGGTAATTATTAGCGGCAATCATTAAATCCGGCATTTTTTACTCTGTTCTCAGTGCTACCACAGGATCCTTCTTGGCGGCGATTCTGGAAGGAATCAGACCGGCGATCAGGGTCAGCACCATGCTGATGACAACCAGCAGGATACCGCCTGCGGGCGGCAGGGCGGCAGATACTCCGGTGATACCGGATAATTCCCTGATAAGCAGATTAATGGGGATATTCAGAATTACCGTAATCAAAATACCCAGTCCGCCGGATACAAAGCCGACAATCAGGGTCTCCGCATTGAATACTCTGGAGATATCCTTCTTGGCGGCGCCTATGGAACGAAGGATTCCGATTTCCTTGGTCCGCTCCAATACGGAGATATAAGTGATGATTCCGATCATTATGGAGGATACCACCAGGGAGATAGCCACGAAGGCAATTAATACGTAGGAGATCACATTGATGATGGAGGTGATGGAGGACATCATTAATCCGACGATATCGGTGTAGTTAATGACGTATTCCTCCTTGCCGGCGCCGATCATGGCATTGTTGTATACCTCGATCTCATCCGCCAGTGCTTCCTTATCTTCAAAGGTAGCAGCATAAAGGCTGATGGCGGAAGGATTGTCCAGGTCAACCACACCCAGAAGGTCAAGATTGCCGTCATAGGTAGCTTCTGTGGAAGCCGGAGCCATCCGCTCGGCAAACATGGCGATGATCTGATCCTCCGTCATGGTGGACATATAACCCTGCATCTGTGCCTGTTCCTCGGCAGCCAGGGTAGCTATATAAGCCTGGACATCCTCCATGGTTATTTCCTTTTCCTCCTCGCCGCTGTCAAAGGGGATGCCGGTGAATATGTCGACCTCAGGATTCTCCAGCTGCTGCTTTACAATTTCCTGCTCACCCGTAGTATTGACTACATAATCGGTAAGTGCCTTGGTATAACCGATGGCACCGCTCATGGAGGTAGATACGGCTTCCTCATTAGGGCGTACGATACCTGTGATCTTTAATTCCACTCCATGATCCACAGCGTTCTTCAGATATTCCTCATCCTCACGCATATCCTTCCAGGTGCTGCTTTCCCCGTCATATTGATAATAATCCGAAGAGAGCACCAGACGATAGGTTCTGGACATGATTTCATCATAAGTATAGCTCACATCTTCGACTTCAAAGGTCTCACCCTTCATGGCAGCCTGCATGATCTCTTCTACCTCGGAAGGATCCTTCAGGCCAAGGGAATACATCACCATGTCACTGATTTCGTTATGCTTATCAACGATCAGTACGACCTCATTGTAGGCAGCAGGCCAGCGGCCGGAGATAACATCGTATTGAGAATCCAGAAGGTCCTGATTTTGAAGCATCTCACTCCATACATCCATACCCGTATTAAACATGGAGGACATGGGACCAAAGGATGAATTTCCATACATACGTTCAAACAAAGTGGAAGGATTCACCTGGGTAATGCCGTCCGCGGTGTCTGCGGAATAGATATTAAAATCAAGATCATAACTGTATTGGACAGAACTGATAAAGTCTGATATATTCTTAACGCTTTCATCCTCATCGGTATCCCGGGCAGCCGCAGTCTCCAGATGGACCTTAAAAGCCTCCAGGTTATTTCTCTCTATCTCGGCAAGCATGGTATTCATCATATCCATCATGATGGAATTGGAATATACCTTATCCAGCGGATGATCAGTTTCATCCCTGTTCGTATCGGACATGGATTGCAATAAGCCGCCCATATCCATGGTCTCTGCTTCAATGACGATGGGATAGGAGGAGAGGGTGTCCTCCTGAACCTTGTCGATGTAGGTCTGGATACCATTGGACAGGGAGAGAATCAATGCGATACCGATAATACCGATGCTGCCGGCAAATGCTGTCAGCAGGGTCCTGGTTTTCTTCGTCATCAGGTTGTTCAGGGACAGGGACAGTGCAGTAAAGAAAGACATGGAAGTTCTGGGTTCTGCGTTCCTTCTTTCTGATCTGCGGGTCTTCTTATCGGGTTTTGCAGTTGAGAATTGGGCCACCTCATAGGGATTGCTGTCATTTACGATATTACCGTCTACCAGTCGGATGATTCTGGTGGCATATTCCTTTGCCAGATCCGGGTTATGGGTAACCATGATGATCAGTTTATCCTTGGAGATCTCTTTCAGGATATCCATGATCTGCACACTGGTTTCAGAATCCAGCGCTCCGGTAGGCTCGTCCGCCAGCAGGATATCAGGATTGTTCACCAAAGCGCGTGCGATGGCGACTCTCTGCATCTGGCCGCCGGACATCTGGTTGGGCTTTTTCCTGATCTGGTCGGCCAGGCCCACCTTGGTTAATGCCTCGATTGCTCTTTGTTTCCGTTCGGATTTTGATACGCCGGACAGTGTCATAGCCAGCTCTACGTTGGATAACACGGTCTGGTGAGGGATCAGGTTATAATTCTGGAATACGAAACCGATGGAATGGTTACGATAGGTATCCCAATCACCATCCCTGAATTCCTTAGTGGATTTCCCGTTAATGGACAGATCGCCGCTGGAATAACGGTCCAGGCCGCCGATTATATTAAGCAGTGTCGTCTTACCGCAGCCGGAAGGACCAAGGATCGCTACGAATTCATTCTTGCGGAATTCGATATTGATATCCCGCAGGGCCTTTACCGTGGTCTCTCCTGCCCGGTAATCCTTGAATATGTTTTGAAGTCTAAGCATTTGCTGTCTCCTTTCTTGAATAACAGTGCTGATTATATTATTGGAATATAAACTCAATATTAACAAAACGGACCATTATTTAAAAAATCGCTGCACGGTCATTACATACTACCATGCAGCGTTCTATCTAATATTTTAATATATAAAATCAGAGCTTCCCCTGAAATACCGCCCCTGTATCTTTACACAGGTATTGTACGGCTTTTCTTCCCGTCTCGGCAGCGGGAGGAAGTCCTCCGGGAGGGGATATGCGATGTCCCGCGAAATAGACATTAGAATAAAGCTCAGGCTTGGAGGGATAGCTTTGATTCGGCATGCCCGACTTGATTACGCTCATCCAGGAGCCCTTATAAGAGCCCAGATACCGTTCATAGGTCAGAGGTGTAGCCACATCCCATACGGCAACCTTACCCTTTGTCTTCGGATATTTTTGCTCCAGTATATGAATAAATGCTTCCGCCAGCTTCTGCTTCTCAGCCTCATAAGTGCCGTTCGCCTTGCAGGCTTTCCAGTAGTCATAGGTGTCACCGCTTAAGATGCAGGTAAGGGGAGTGCATCCCTTCGGAGCGTAACCCTGATATCCGGCATAATTATTGATGCCGATAAACTCATTCGGCGTCCCGCCGCACATGAGCGGCTCCTCCGGAGCAAAATTAAGGCTTTCCGGCAGATCTGACAGATCCTCCTCCACACCGATACTGATAAAGGTATCTAATACGGGGATTATCTCCGTACGCATCCTTAGTGCCCATTTTTCCTGAATCGGCGGGTCAAACAGGGAGTCGACGGCCACAAGAGTATCCGAGGTTACAATAACTGCGTCTGCCGGAACAAAGTCACCGTTAACAATGACTCCCTTTGCCGCTCCGTTTTGTACATCTACCTTGCTCACAAAGGAACCATACTGGATTCTGCCCCCTAATGCCTCCGCAGACTTCGCTATCCTGCCTGCCATGGCAAGAGAACCTCCTTCCGGATAACCCCCGTCACCTGAGACTAAGGTGGCGAGGGTAAAAATCATGGCAACAGCACTGTAATCCGCTCCGGCTATATTCTGGAGGAATAGCTTTAACAGCGGACTTTTATACCGCTCCGTGTATTCTTTGGTGGTCTGCCTGGAATAGAAACCTAATCGAGGCAATGCCGGCAGCATGTCAAGGATTGATTTCAAAGACATGGAAGCTTTGTTCTTAACCTTCACACCTTTGATATCCGTAATCGGCATATTGATTCTGGTGAATTTCTTAATATCCTTATATAACCGGTATATTTCCTTTTTATCTTCCGGGGATATTTCTGTCAGATGCTGCAGCAGCCTGTCGGCATCACGGTACAGATGCACGGTCTGACCCTGGTATTCAAAGGTGTGGAACGGGTCACGGTTATATATCCGGACGCTGTCATTTAAGGCTCCGATCTCATACCAGAGCCTGTTCAAGGGTGTCTCTGATAAGGAACCTGTTAACCAGTGCATCCCTCCCTCGAACAGATACCCCTTTCTTCGCCAGCTTGTGGAAGCTCCTCCGGGAATCCTGTGGCTCTCATAGACGGTTACGTCAAAGCCGCTCTGCAAGGCATAGACAGCCGCTGTCAGACCGGCAATGCCGGCACCGATAATAATTACTTTCTTCATTCCTTATTCCCCCTTATCATATCTATTATCCATTCGCTGTCAGGACACGGAAGTTCCGGCCGTTGTGCTATTTGTTCCGCAATGCCCTGTATAGCGCACCAGAAGGTTATGGCCAATGCATAGGAATCGCCCTGGCGTATGGTACCATTGTCCTGTCCCTTTTTAATTAAGACCGTCGTAGGAGTGTAGATATCGAACCGATTCAGCATCTCCTTTATTCCTGACGGTGCAGCCTCGTTATAGTACGCTTGGTTCATCAATACGAACATCTTTGCCGTGAAGGAATCTTTCTTGATAAAACCGAATATCTTGTCGGCAGCACCTTGAAAGAATTCCAGCGGCTCCAGGCCATTCGGCTCCATGATGCCCATAGGCCCGGCAATTCCTATCCGGATCAGCTCTTCATATAGCTTCTCCTTTGATTCAAAGTAATGAAACAATAAACCGATGCTCATGCCCACCTGTCCGGCGATATCTTTGATCTTTGTGGCGGAATAGCCCTTCCGGATAAATAAATCCAGTCCGGCTGCCAGTATCTCATCCCTGCGTTTTTCTTTCTGCTGTTCTCTGGTATTCGTTTCGTTGAATCTCCTTTCAATGAATTTATATTCAATATTATATTATAAGTTTTTAATTTGTCAACAAAAATAATATGATATATTTTACACTGTGATGTGCAAAGAAAATTGGAATAAATGGGACATTTTCATTTTTGTTCACAAAAAAATTAAATATTTTACAGCAAAAAATATATGTTTTATAGTTATAACAAAATTATATATTTCATATCTGCAGCAATAAAGGATATGTATGATTTGGGCCGGATAATCTCATGTTAAAGATATTTAAAGGAGCGATACTGTTTATTTAAAAATACGGATCGAATTAAAATTTACTTATTCCCTTTCAGGAGTCAGACGGTAAAAACTTACAAAACGGATTAAAATGCGATGGTTATTTTTAAATAGAACAGTGGAATTATTATGTCGTCGAAGATAGAAATATACAGATAACAGTTATAAATTTTGCATATGTAAAATAGATTTTTATTAAATGTATTTAACACAATGTTAACTAAATTCTATATCAGCACTTATAATATATTTAAATTTAACAATTAAATTATCAAAATGTTAATTTAATATTGTGTTTTATATAAAAATGCTGTATAACAATGTTAAGAACTAAAATCAGGAGGCCCATAAATCAGGAGGCCCATATGAAGTTGGTAAAGATCGCGTGCAGATCGCGCATGTTATCAGCTGACAGAATTTAATTCAGACCGGAAGGAGTAGATCAGGCTGTTAAAAAATTCGGATCCAGAGTTTTTTACCGGCATTTTATTGTATGGACAAAAAATTATTGGCTTATGTAGGAAGCGGGGATATCACAAGGAAAGATATCGAACAATTGACTCACATTAATCTGGCTTTTGGAGGCATTGATTCCGAAGGTAATGTGTATCCCGCGGAGAACCGCAAGATATGCATGGCGGCTGAATGGAAACAATGGAATCCGGATATAAAAATAATACTGTCCATAGTAGGAAAGGATCCCCGTGCCTTTTCCCGCTGCTGCAGCCATGCTGAGCTGCGGAGGAAGGCAGCAGTCAATCTGAGTCAGGCAGTAAGCAGGTACCAGCTGGACGGGATCGACCTTGATTGGGAGTACCCCTGTGTCCCTTCGAACGGAAGCGAGGTATCCGTGTCAGACAGGGAGAATTATACTCTGTTAATCGGTGAGATAAGGAAGGAGCTGGATAAACTAAGCCATAAGCATCATATTCTTTCCATTGCGGCAGGAGCGGATGTATATTACATACATTGTGTTGAACTTGATAAGTTAATTCATTATCTGGATTATATCTGTGTAATGACCTATGATTTAAAATGCGGTTT
>JAFADH010000168.1 GCA_023424995.1 Bacillota bacterium
GGCCAGGGGGATGCCATCTATATGGAAAGCGGGACCGGAACCAGGTATCTGGTGGACGGCGGGAGCTCGAGCATCAAAGATGTGGGAATATACCGGCTTAAGCCCTTCCTGCTATTCCGGGGAACCGATACTCTGGACTATGCAATCGTCACCCATTCGGACAGCGATCATGTCAACGGGTTGATGCAGCTTATGGAGGAGGGAGAGATTCGGATCAAGACCCTGCTTCTTCCCCTGGTGGAAGCAAAGGACGAGGCTTATGGAGAATTGGAGGCCCTGGCCGGGCAGAAAGGGACAACTCTTGGGTATATCAGGGCAGGGGACGTGCTTAAGGATGGAAAGCTGAGGATGTTCTGCCTACATCCGGGCACCGGGTTTCATCCGTCATCAGCGAATTCTTACTCCACCGTGTTAAGTGTTGCATATGGTGAGTTTGATGCCCTGCTTACCGGTGATCTTGAGAAGGGCGGGGAGGAGCTGGTTGTGAACAGGCTTGGTAAGGGGCATACGGATTGGACCCGGTTTCAGGAATTTCCTGCGATCCGCTATGAAGTGCTGAAGGTTGCCCATCACGGCTCGAAGACTTCATCCTCAGAAGAATTCTTACGGGCCGTTCATCCCCTGGTCTCCGTTATTTCCTGCGGAGAGGATAATGTCTACGGACACCCTCATCAGGAGGTATTGGACCGGTTGAAAGGAATCGGCAGTGATATCAGGATTACCTATGGGACAGGAGCGGTCACCATACGGACGGATGGCAGGAGCTACAGCCTGGTAAGCTATAAAAAAGATAGCGGTATGATAAAGCCGGAATCTGAATAAAGAAACAGCCGCATAGCTATGATAGCTATGCGGCCGTTTCTTCGCATCTTGGTATTGGGGAATAGATACAGTAACACAGTATACTAAATTATATTTAGCTCCAGTGTTAGTATTATTATACATATATTTACACTTAATGTAAACATATAAATGTAATAAAATCCAATAATATTATGATTTATTTTAATAATCAGTGAATATGGAACTATAATGTTTTATGCATAATAATAGAAACATGGCGTTTTAATTATATAGTAATATCAAGCCGGCGTATATGGTAGGATAGTACTATATGACCGGTCAGTCAACCGGAATGACAGGATAGCGGGCGTGTGTCGGTCCTGATATCCCATCTTTTTCTTTACAAATAGGATTATACGTCTATAATTATATATGAGATTGCTGATACCGCACAAAGTTAATTTTCATATTATAAATAAATGCTTACATAAATCTTAAGCGTCAAGGAGGACATCCCATGTATTTAGACCGTATGCTGGAACATCTGGATTATACCTGTGTTCAGGGAGATGCTCATGTTATGGTAACAGAGCTGATCAATGATTCACGAAAGGTGGTAAAGGATTCTGTCTTTGTCTGCATCGCAGGCGCAGTCAGCGATGGGCATGATTATATCGGTGAAGTGGCGGAAAAAGGTGCAAAAGCGGTGATTGTAGAAAAGGAAGTTGCTGTTCCGGCAGGGATTGCAGTAATACGGACTGCCGATACCAGAATTGCCCTTGCCCATATGTCGGCGGCTTATTTTGACTATCCGGCCAAGAAGCTCACCACAATCGGAATCACAGGAACCAAGGGAAAAACTACGACAACCTATATGATTAAATCCATCCTTGAGAATACCGGCAGGAAAGTTGGGTTAATCGGTACCATCGAGACGATTATCGGCGACAGGGTAATACCCTCGGACAATACAACTCCGGAATCCTATATGATCCAGAAATATTTCGCAGAGATGGTGGAGGCGGGCTGTGACTGTGCGGTCATGGAAGCTTCCTCCCAGGGGCTCATGCTGCACCGTATGGCGGGCTTTACCTTTGATTATGGTATCTTTACGAATCTGGAGCCGGATCACATCGGAGGTGCGGAGCATAAGGATTTTGAAGATTATATGAGATCCAAGAGCAAGCTGTTCAGGCAGTGCAGGGTGGGACTGATCAATATAGATGATTCCCATGCCCGTGAGATTCTCGAGGGGCACACCTGTCAGGTAGAGACCTTCGGCTTTTCAGATAAAGCGGATATCAGGGCCGCTCAGGTCCGGCTGGTGCAGGGGCCCGGATATCTTGGCATAGCATATACGGCGGAAGGTCTATTCCGCATGGATGTAAGGATGAATGTGCCGGGAAAATTCAATGTATATAATTCGCTGTGCGCGATCGCTCTCTGCAGACATTTCGGAGTGAGCGGGGAGGAGATAACGAAGGCATTGGCCCATGTGAATGTCAAGGGGCGTGTTGAGCTGGTGCCCGTGTCGGACCGTTATACACTGATGATCGATTATGCCCACAATGCCATGAGCCTGGAAAGCCTGCTGGCTACCTTAAAGGAATATAATCCAAAGCGCCTTGTATGCATGTTCGGCTGCGGAGGCAACCGTTCCAGGGACCGCCGGTTCGAGATGGGAGAGGTATCCTCAAAGCTTGCGGATCTGACGGTTGTAACCTCCGATAATCCAAGGCGGGAGGAGCCTCAGGACATTATCAACGATATCCTTGAGGGAGTGAGACGGGGACCCGGCAGATATGTGGAGATCATCGACCGCAAGCAGGCGATCAAGTACTGCATGGATCACGCCGAGGACGGGGACGTAATTGTACTTGCCGGAAAAGGCCATGAGGATTATCAGGAGATCAACGGAGTCAAATATCATATGGATGAGAGAGAGCTGATAGCGGATATCCTGGCCGGCAGATAGCAGATTGCCGGCAGGCTCTAATAAGACTTTTGACAGAACAATAAATGCTTGTATTTTACCGGAGAAGAAGGAGGCTGTTATGTCTTATCACAAGTATGCAGATATCATCATTGATATTTCCCATGAGAATCTCGACAAGACATATCAATATGCCATCCCGGAAGAGCTTGCCGGCAGAGCGGCCATCGGTGCTCTGGCAGTGGTTCCCTTCGGCAGGGGAAACCGCCGGATCAACGGTTACATTGTGGGGATTTCCGGAGAGCCGAAGATAAGCGAGGCGATGATCAAGCCCATAGCCGAGGTAGTGGAAGGAGCCCCGCTGATTGAAAGCCATCTGATCTTCCTGGCCTACTGGATGAAGGAGACCTTCGGAGGAACCATGAATGATTCCTTAAAGACAGTAATCCCTGTCCGTAAGGCGGTAAAGATCAAGGAACAGAGAAGCATTCAGCTGACTGTCGGTGAGGAAGAGGCGCACCGGCTGTATTATGAATATCAGAAAAAGAATAATAAGGCGAAGCTTCGGCTCCTTGAAGTATTACTGAAGGAAAAAACGTTGGATTATGATATGGCAATTCATAAATTGAATGTTCCGAGAGCGACTCTTAAGGGGATGGAGAAGCAGGGTGTCAT
The DNA here is from genome assembly GCA_023424995.1 of Bacillota bacterium. Taxonomy (GTDB): domain Bacteria; phylum Bacillota; class Clostridia; order Lachnospirales; family Lachnospiraceae; genus Mobilitalea. The sequence continues at coordinate 3,392 of JAFADH010000168.1, forward strand.
GAAGATTATCTCGGAGCAGATCTACCGCAACCCCATCAGGAACCGGTACGAGTCTGCCGGAGCAGTTGAATTGAATGAGGAGCAGCAGCACATTGTCAGTGATTTCTGTAAGGATTATGAGCAGGGAAACAGGGGAACCTATCTGATCCATGGGATCACCGGCAGCGGCAAGACGGAAGTCTATATGGATATCATCGCAGCCGTGACGGCGGCCGGGAAGCAGGTCATCCTGTTAATACCGGAGATTGCCTTGACCTACCAGACGGTGCTCCGGTTTTACCGCAGGTTTGGAGATCGAATCAGTATCATGAACTCCAGGATGTCCCAGGGAGAACGGTATGACCAGAGTGAACGGGCACGGAACGGGGAGCTGGATATCATCATAGGACCGCGTTCGGCACTGTTTACGCCGTTCCAGAAGCTTGGACTGATCCTGGTGGACGAAGAGCATGAATACAGCTATAAGAGTGAGACGGTTCCCCGGTACCATGCAGTGGAGGTTGCCATAAAACGGGCACAGCTTACGGGGGCTTCCGTTATTCTCGGATCGGCAACACCGTCTTTAGAATCCTATGTGAAGGCAAAAAAAGGAGAATACGGGCTGTATACCCTGACAAAGCGTGCCAAGGAAGCGGAGCGTCCCGTTGTATGGGTCGTTGATCTGCGGGAAGAGTTAAAAAAGAAGAATAAATCCATCTTCAGTGAAAAGCTGAAGGAGTTGATCATAGACCGTCTTAACAAAAAGGAACAGATCATGCTGTTCTTAAACCGCAGAGGCTACGCCGGATTCGTATCCTGCCGGAGCTGCGGATATGTTATGAAATGTCCCCATTGTGACGTATCCTTAACCTCCCATAATAACGGGAAGATGATATGCCACTATTGCGGTCATGAAGAGGTGCAGCCTGCCGTCTGCCCTGCCTGCGCATCGAAGTATATCGCAGCCTTCGGAACCGGAACACAGAAGGTGGAGGACCTGGTGAAGAAGGAATTCCCCACTGCCGGGGTACTTCGCATGGATGCGGACACCACCAGGAATAAGGGAGGACATGAAGCCGTATTATCGGCATTTTCTTCGCATCAGGCGGACATTCTGGTTGGGACCCAGATGATTGTAAAGGGGCATGATTTCCCCAAAGTGACACTGGTAGGCATCATAGCGGCGGATCTTTCACTGTATACCGGTGATTTCCGCTCCGGTGAGCGTACCTTCCAGCTCCTCTGCCAGGCGGCAGGAAGGGCGGGAAGGGATGTGCTGCCGGGAGAGGTCGTCATCCAGACCTATCATCCGGAGCACTACAGCATTATTACGGCGGCGGAGGGGAATTATGAAGAGTTCTTTGCCCAGGAGATGCTGTATCGAAGGCTGATGCATTACCCGCCTGCAGCGAATATATTGCTTGTGCTGATAACCTCCAGGGAAGAGGACCAGGCAATTAAGGCGGCGCTTCATCTGGGAGAGGCAATCAGGATATATTTTGAAAACAGGGAGAATAAAGCGGAGCTGATCGGACCCGCTCCCGCAACCGTATCCAAGGTAAATGATATCTACCGCCAGGTCATCTATATCAAGCATGAAGCCTATGATAAGCTGATCGAAATTAAAAATTATCTGGAAGGGTATTTTAATTATTCGGAACAATTTACAAACTGCAGCCTGCAGTTTGATTTTAATCCCGTAAGCGGGTATTAGATATGTATTTGATCCCGCTCCGTTGTAAATATTAATAGAGAGGAAGATGTGTATGGCCATCAGAAATATAAGAGAAATCGGAGATAAGGTGTTGCTTAAGGTCAGCAAGGAGATTAAGGAAGTGGATAAGAAGATACTGACACTGATCGAAGATATGAAGGATACCATGTACGAGGCCGGCGGAGTCGGACTTGCTGCTCCGCAGGTGGGCATATTGAAGCGTTTGATCGTAATAGATGTGTCTGAGGAAGGCAATGAACCCATTGTATTGATTAATCCGGTTATCCTGGCTGCGGACGGCGAGCAGACCGGCGATGAGGGCTGCTTAAGCATCCCCGGAAAGGTAGGGACCGTAACCAGGCCGAATTATGTCAAGGTGAAAGCCTATAATGAAAACATGGAGGAATACGAGCTGGAAGGTACGGAACTTTTAGCAAGGGCACTGTGCCATGAGATAGACCATCTGAACGGGATACTGTATCCGGAACGGGCGTCAGGGGGCTTAAGGGACAGCTTCGGTACGGAGGAAGTTCAATAACAAGGTTGAAAGGACGGATGTCAATGAAGGCAATATTCATGGGTACCCCCGACTTTGCGGCAACGATACTCGCAAAGCTGATCGATACCGGTTATGATATCATCGGTGTGGTAACACAACCCGATAAACAGAAGGGAAGAGGCCGGGAGGTAAGCTTTTCACCGGTGAAGGAGCTTGCTTTACGGTATGGTATGAAGGTATATCAGCCGGTTAAGGTAAAGGAGCAGGAGTTTTTAGAGACAGTAAGGGAATTGGCTCCGGAGGTTATCATTGTGGCCGCCTTCGGCCAGATATTGCCGAGGGCTCTGCTGGATATTCCTCCCTTCGGCTGCATCAATGTACATGCTTCCCTGCTGCCCAGATACCGCGGGGCGGCTCCGATCCAGTATTCCATCATCGATGGGGAGGAGAAGACAGGCATCACCATTATGCACATGGATGCGGGACTGGATACCGGTGATATTATATTACAGAGGGAGCTTCCCATTGCAGGGGATGAGACCGGAGGCAGTTTGTTCGAAAAGATGGCGGAGCTTGGTGCCGTGCTGTTGACAGAAGCTTTGCAGCAGATAAAGGCAGGAACCGCCGCCAGGCTTCCCCAGGATAATGAGAAAGCAACCTATGTGAAACCAATAAATAAAGAGATGGGAAGAATGGATTTTACCAGGCCTGCCGTCGAACTGGAACGTCTTATCCGCGGACTGAATCCCTGGCCGAGCGCCTTTACCCTATTGGGCGGAAAGACCTTGAAACTATGGCAGGCAGCGGCGGAGGAGGACAGGGAAAGGGCTGCTTCCCCGTTACCGGGAGAGTTGCCGGTGTTGCCGGGAGAAGTTGCAGAAGTACGCAGGGACGGCATCGTTGTGAAGACCGGAGACGGCTTGCTGGTTGTGAAAGAGCTCCAGCTGGAAGGGAAAAAGCGTATGACTGCCGATGCCTTCTTACGCGGCTATACCGTCCTTCCCGGAACAAAGCTGGGATGAAGTGCAAGCCGGATCCGGCGGTAAATTCTGTAACAGACATGTACTTTAAATAAAATCCCGAATTAATGCTAAAATTATTACCGGAATAAATTCTAAAATAAATGCTGTGGAAGGATAAGCCGGAGAAATTTAATAAAATATTAATTTGACCTTCAAATTTATATAATAAGTTTATG
>JAFADH010000002.1 GCA_023424995.1 Bacillota bacterium
CATCTATGGACTCTAACAGTTTTTTAATTCTTTCATGCGGCCAACATGGATCCATTGGAACAAAAGGCATTCCTGCTTTCATCAAAGCAATATAGGCTATTGGGAGCTCCATACAGTTATCCAAAATAACAGGCACATAACTACCCTTTGGTAGTCTGGTGTTTACAATTTGATTTGCTAATGCATTTGATTTTTTATTTAATTCTTTATATGTAAGTTGGCTATCTCCAAATAGGATAGCTGTTCTGAGCGAACTTTTTTCGACTTGTTCCAAAAATAGGTCTAAAACTGTAGTGTCTTTAGGCAACTCAAATAAATTCCCCTGTAACTTATGCAATTTACACATTCTATCTTTTACTCCCTATTATTTTTATTATTGGTACATGCTTATCATTTCCCTATACAATATCTAAGGGTTCCATCTTTATTGGAGCAGGGAATTCTTTGTTAATCAGTTCCCAATCCTCATCTTTTATTTTTAATGTTTTAACCTGAACATTTTCTTGGACATGTGAAACCGTACTAGCTTTTGGAATAGCTATTATATTTTCTCTACGTAATACAAATGCAAGTAACAACTGTATAATAGAAATAGTATACTTATCGGCAATTGCACTTAATACTTTGTTATCTAACATTCCAGCTCTAATTGTACCAGCTTGTGCAAGCGGACAGTACGCCATTATTTTTATTCTATGCTGTTCTAACCACGGATATAAATTGTATTCAATTCCCCTAGATCCCATATGATATAATATTTGGTTTACTGTACAATGATTTCCACAATTTACAGCCCATAATTCTTCCATGTCATGTAAGTTAAAATTAGAAACTCCCCAGTTTCGTATTTTCTCTTTTCGCACTAATTCCTCCATACATTCCACTATTTCAGGTAATTCTGGCATGTTTTTTTCTCTCCAATGTAAAAGATACATATCGAGATAATCTGTTTGTAATCTTCTCAAAGAATCTTCACAGCTTTTAAATATTTTCTTTTTACCGGAATTTAAAGGATGTACTTTTGAACAGAGATATAAACCCTCTCTATGATGATTTTTTACCACTTTTCCTACCAATTTCTCTGAATTTCCTTTTCCATAAATCTCAGCCGTATCAATCAATGTTAAACCCAATTCTAATCCCTTTTCTAATGTTTTCATCTCAGCTTCTTCTTTTTCTGGTTTTTCACCGATAAACCAGGTTCCCTGTCCTAGATTGCTGATTGATATTCCATTTACACAATTAAATACATTTCCCATTGCAAATCCTCCTCCCCTTTTGCTTACGTCCATTTTTTTAGTAGCTCATCAAGTACTTTAGATAATATCTTATACTCTAAATCTTTTAATTGTCGAAGTCTTTTTATAATGCTATCTATTACATTTCTTCTTCCTTTATAATCATATTTTAAAATTTCGAGGCGAATATGATTACTAATTTTAACCACTTCATCATATTCGCCTGTATAATCTTTATCCAAGAAATTGTTGTCATATAAAAACTTTAATCTCTCATTCATGATTTTTTTATGATCCCATAGGCAGAAAAAAGATCGATAGTCAATAAATTCGGTTGTATATTTATTAATCCACTTTTCTAATGCATCATAAACTTGAATACCAAAAGCATGATCCATTTTTTCAGTGTTTAACCATATAAAGTGAATTGCAGAATTTTTGCCTGATATGTACTCATCTAACTGTATAATAAAATTCTCCAACGAAAATTTATAAATTATTTGTTTTTTAATCTTATATAACATAAGACCGTATTTCTTTCCCACACTAATCCAAGATGATTGTTCTGACAGTTGCTGAGTTTGAGCAGAAAAAAATGCTGAAACCAAATCATTAAATCCTAATTTCATTTGAACTAAATGCTTTTTTTCATTAAATGCCATTAAATAAAATACCTTATTAGGTTTACTAAATCCATATATTAATTGCTCATTCAGCGCAAATTGCTTGTTTGCATACATATATGTGCCAGGTATCTCTCCCTCATTCATAAAGCATTGTATGTAATAATCATTTTTTATCCAAAACATAAATCTTTCTACCAAAGTATCTTCTGTTAATTCCTTTATATCTTCTGTAATATTATAAGTTTTCAGAAAGGTGGAATCTACATCACTAAAATACTTTGGGTAAAAATTCAAAACCTCAATATCTTCATCCGCAAATTTATCTTGATCCTTCGGAATACATAATTGAATATAATTTGAATAGACCCATTCCTCAGTTTGTGGATAGGCATTAAAAATGAGCAATGGCGTAATAATATGGCCATAGACAGAACTTTTCGGTGGAAAAGAAATCGGTAATATAACATCGTTATCTTCATGTAATATTATCTCTTGTAAACTAGGTATTGTCATAAAATTCCCCCTTTAAAAATTAACCTGCATTTATGTGTAAGTTCATTATTCTTTGAGCATTGTCAATCCATATTATCCTTATTTAATAGATATATAATTCCATACTTACTTTACAATTCTTTACTGGCATTTTATGTAATCTCAATATATTTGTTATCAATTATAATATTCTGGAAGGTATTGTCAAGTTATTATTTACAAAATTATTTCTATTTTTTACAATTTTACATTTTTTTTTACATAATAGGCATATAAAAACGGCATTGCTCTGGTACTTCAAAGGCAATTGCACTTCTTTTCTAAATATACCTTTGAAATAGTGGATTCCAAACAACATGTATTAACTCTCATCTATCAGTAGATATGCCAATCCATTTTGTTTGTTATATTTGCTTAATTTCCACTTATTTACATTTTTGTCTTAATTAACAATCATATTTTGCTGCACAATATAATTACATAAAACCTGGTTTGACCCTGCAGGCATATGTGAAATAAATATTTCTTAACCATACCTTATATGGTAATATTTGAATTAAAAACAGAGCTAATGTTTGTATTTAACAGCCATTTAGCTCCATAATTTTGTAAACCTCTTAATTTGAATGTTTTTAAATTTTTATTCATTTTGCAAACTATAACTTCATTTTTACAAATAATGTTGCCTGTGAATGTCCCAAAATATGCAATCAAATTTGCAAACTTTAGCTACTAATATCAATTGTGATTAACATAAAAGATTGTAGTTTGTATTGTAGCTTTTATATTCTTTTACCGGTACAATAATTTACAAATATGTATCCAAATTTACAAATATAATGTTAATCAACATTTAATTCCAATGGCAGAATTATATAAGCTTTGACTGCATATTCCTCTGTGGATATCAGCCCAAGTAAAATTAATTACACATTCCAGTTCCAAGTATGCTAGAATTAATAAAGCCGGACCGATACCTGTCATAACCGCCCGGACAATCAAAAGAAAAGGACTTGAAACAAAATGAATAATATAATACTTGCTTTCGGCGTGATATTCCCATTAATGCTGATGATGTCTGCGGGCTATGCGCTGCAAAGACTCCGCATAACGGACGAACATTCCTTAACTATTATGAATAAGCTGGTGTTCCGGGTCTTCCTGCCTCTGCTGCTCTTCCTTAATATCTATTCCCTTAAGCCTGAAGAGGCTCTGAACGCAGAGAATGCCAGGCTGCTGATCATGACCCTGTTAAGCATTCTTCTTGCCGTGGCTCTGATGCAGCTTACTCTCCCGCGCATCGTCAGGGATAAGAAGAAATGCAGCGTCATAATACAGGGCATATTCCGGAGCAACCTGGTGCTATTCGGCATCCCCATCGCCGCCAGCATCTATGGTGAAGCACGTATCGGCATCGTGTCCTTACTGGCGGCTGTTATCGTCCCTGTCTTTAATATACTGTCCGTGGTGGTTCTGGAATATTACCGGGGCAGCCGGGTGAGTATAAAAAAAGTAGTTTCGGGAATTATAAAGAATCCCCTGATTATTGCCTCTGCGGCAGCCTTTCTTCTGTTAATTCTCCGGATCAAGCTGCCGGATTTGCTGGTCAGTCCCTTATCCGACATGTCAAAGGTAGCTACCCCCCTTGCTTTTGTGGTATTGGGCGGCACCTTCCGTTTTAAACAACTGGCAGTTAATCTCAGCTACCTGATTACCGTGGTCATGGGAAAGCTTGTTTTATTTCCGGGGATCGTATTCGCGGTCGCCATCGCCGCCGGCTTCCGGGGTGAAGCACTGGTGGCACTGATCGGAGCCGTCGCTTCTCCCACCGCAGTATCCTCCTTCACCATGGCAGTGGAGATGGATGCCGACGGGGAATTAGCCGGACAGGTGGTTATATTTACATCCATTGTCAGTATCCTGACCATCTTCTTGTGGGTGTTGTTTTTAAAGAGCATGGGATATATATAAGAGAGGGGAAGCATATGCGATACGGTAAATTAATCGGTACGGGTCATACCGCCTCAATATATGAGTGGGGAGCTGAAAAAGTGGTCAAGCTTTTTCAGCAGGGATATCCGGAGGACGCGGTTAAGAGGGAATTTCACAATGCTATGGTGATAAGAGATATGGATTTTTTAAAGCCGAAGGCATATGAACTTGTTGATATCGGTTGTCAGAATGGAATTATCTATGACCGGATCGACGGTGAATCCTTGCTTGACTGGCTTATGAAGACAGGTGATCTGCAGGCCTGTGCCTATTATATGGCTGAATTACATAAGCGGATCATTCAAAATAAGGCGGAGGATATCCCCGATTATAAACATTTCTTAAGCTATCATCTGAATGCTGCCTCCGCCCCTGATCCTGAAAAGAAAGAATTATTGCAAAAACTCGGTCGGCTGCCGGAGGGGAATACTCTCTGCCACGGTGATTTTCATCCGGGTAATATTATGATTTCGGACGGCAGGCTGTACGTCATAGATTTTATGAACATATGCCGCGGAAGCTGTCTGTATGATATTGCGCGAACGGTATTCCTGGTGGAGTATACCCCGGTCCCGGAGGAAGCGGATAATAAAGAATTATTATTGCATTACAAAAAAACTCTGACTGATCTGTATCTGGCTAATATGAAGCTTACCAGAGAGATGCTGCAGGATTATCTTGAGATCATAATAGCTGCAAGGGCCGGTGAAATGTAATGTCCGGTTATAGCCCTGTAAATCCGCTCATAATTATTGTTAATGATTTTATAGGATTAGGACTCGGAAATTATTCTACTATTACCGGCTGCTTTTTGCTGTCACCATATACACGGAGAGTCCGCTTTCCCGCCGTCAGCCCTAAATACAAGCTCCATGGAACGGCATAGAGCATCTATCTCTTCTCTCCGGACAATTAACGGAGCATATAACCGGATGAGATTATATACCTCTGAGTAATCGACAAAGAAGCCCATTTCAAGGAGGCTTGCGAATACTTCCTTTGCTTTAAGTGTATCCTCCAGAACAGCAATATTCATCATACCCCTGCCTCGGATTTCTTTAATCTTTCCGGTACGTTCCGCCACTTCCGTGAGCCTGGCGCGCAGGTATTCTCCGGCTTCGGCGCCCCGTTCCACCAGGCTGTTCTTCTGCATGACTTCGATTACTTTTCGCGCTATCACACAGCCTAACGGATCGTCAATATGGGACTGTACATATCGGAAGCCGGAAACCTCTATCCTGTGAGCCAGATCTGACCGGACCAGCACCCCGCTGATGGGATAGCCGTTGCCCAATCCCTTCCCCAGCGCGATCAAATCCGGTTCCCTGATTCCGGCATCAAATACTTTATAGTGCTGAAAACCAAACCATTTACCGGTTCTGCCGAAGCCCGTCGTAACCTCATTCGCTATGACCAGTCCTCCGGCATTCTTAACCTCCGCGGACAGGTATGTGATTAATTTATCCGGGGGAAAGAGTATCCTTCCGCCGGAATTGCCCGCCTCCAATACGAACGCCGCCAGCTGCGGGAAATCGATCCGCCCGCATATGCTGCAGGCTTCGCATTCCCGATGCTCCGGACAGCGGAGGCAGTGATCCGTATCCAGCTCCGTCCAGCAGGAAGGATCCCTTGGCATACGAAGCTCCGAGGATGAGCCCAGGAAGGATATGGACAGGGATAATTTTCTCTGTCTCCCTGTAATCAGCTCCGCCAGGGATACTGCCAGAGATACCGCCTCACTTCCGGAGGACAGGAAGGTGCCCTTATAATTACCTTTCAGCTCTGCTGCCGCTGTCAGTTCTTTCACCAATGCACTCGGATGCTCCGTACGAAAGAACTGATGCAGATGTATCAGTTTCGCGGCATTCTCCGTTAAGACTTGAAGCACTTCAGGATTATTATGGCCCAGTACTGCTGCCCAGCAGCCTGATTCAAAATCTGTCAGCTCTCCGTATTCTTTTGTTTGAATTCCCATTCCCGAAGCACTTATGGCTGTCAGCCGGACACCGGGATCTGCGAACATTCTCATTCTTAAATCATCATAACCGTCCATCTCCAACCTCCCTGTTGAATAATTGTGTGTTCAGTATATAATGTAAACTATAATAGTTCAATTTCGGATATTTTCATCTGTACTATTACAATATATATGGGAGAGGATAGCAGTGAAGCAAAGTAAGGTTGAGTTAATAAAGGATTACATATACAGTGAGATTGAAGCAGGAAGAATTAAGAACGGCCAGCGTCTCCCCAGCTGCAGGGAGGTGGCATCCGTCCTGTCCGTGAACAAAATAACGGTCAACAAAGCATATCATGAGCTGGAAAATGAGCATAAGGCCTACAGCATTCCCCGGGGCGGCTTCTATCTGCTGGGCTTTGAGACAGGGATGAGTACCGGCCGGGACATCATCGATTTTAAAACAGTGGGACCGGATAAGAAGCTGGTTCCATACAGGGAGTTCGGCCATGCCATGAATAAGGCAATCGATCTGTATAAGGCTGATCTGTTCGGCTATGAGTCTGCCGGCGGTCTGGACATGCTGAGGAAGACCTTGAAAGAAGAATTTGCAAAAGACGGCGTCTATACCCCTGCAGATCGGATCATCATCACACATGGAGCCCAACAGGCCATCCATCTTGTGTTTCAGGCTATTTTCAGAAATAATACCGGAAAGCTCCTGGTGGAAGCTCCGACCTATAACCTGGCTCTTAAACTGGCAGAGTATCATAAGATTGAAGTAACCGGCATAGAACGGACACCGGAGGGCTTTGATTATAAAGAATTGGAACGGCTGCTCCAATCAGGGGGGATCCGAGCCTTCTATATAATACCGCGGCATCACAATCCTACCGGATACTCCCTTCCGGAGAAGAGCAAGCAGAGGATCGCCGGTCTATGCTCCAAATATAACGTAATTGTCATAGAGGATGACTATCTGGCGGACCTGGGATCAGGAAAAGGTTCCCTGCCAATTCATTATTATGATGTTAATAAGCATACCGTCTATATACGCAGCTTTTCAAAGACCTTCATGCCGGGTATCCGGATGGGTGCCGCGGTGCTGCCCGAGGACCTGCTTGATGAAGTCCTTTCCCTTAAAGGCATGAGCGACTTGAGTACCTCCGGGATCTTGCAGGCAGCGCTGGATATCTTCATAAAATCCGGTATGTATGATAAGCATATCCGGAAGGTAAGGAGATTGTATGAAGCCAAGCTTAATAGAGCAGCCGAGATCTTTAAGGCATTCGGTCCCGAAAAGCTTTACCGGAATGTACCGGAGCACGGAATATTTATATGGATCAGGCTGCCGGAGCATATAGAGCCGGAGAAGCTTGAAAAGGAACTTGAAAGAGAAGGAATCCTGGTAAAATCAGCCTCAGATTTCTTCCCCGACTATTGGAGCAAGGGTAAAACGGCAGATCACAATAACTATATCCGGCTGTGCATATCCGGTGTAAAGTCGGAGCACCTGGAAGCCCTTGGAACCGTACTTTCCCTTATGGGCACTCCATGAACCTCCGGGCAGTAACATATATTCTGCCCGGCTTGTATCCTGCCCGGCTTCATAAGGTATGACCGGGCAGGATATTACGCGTCAACATATCAGCATAAGCATATCAGCATATTATATGAAGCATTATGCCCGTCTTAAGCTTCGCTTTGCTGATATCCTTAATTCCTTCCGCATACAGGCTTCCGTTTTTCGTCATTCTTTTAATACTTTCCCGGGATATCCCAAGCTGTCTGCCAAGTATTCTGTCCAGACGGATATCGACCGGATAATCACTGGTAATCTCTATGGTTATTTCTCCACGGACAGCGGACAGCTCCGGAATATCCCCTAATATGTCATAAGTCATATTGTCATAGAACAGGGTGGATTTGTTTTTACTATGAAGGACTGTGTCGAATGCATACCTGGCTGCCAGTTCACGGTCATTGTTAATACATTTATGATATA
>JAFADH010000031.1 GCA_023424995.1 Bacillota bacterium
GTTTCAATAAGAGATATTAAAGATTATCCGGTAATCTATACTGCAATTATAGAAGGTGTAGATATCTTGATTACCGGTGATAAAGACTTTGAGGAATTACAATTGGAAACACCCGAAATAATGACACCGGCAGAATTTACGGATAGGTTTCTGGGAAACAGCAATTAAGTTGTCCATAGTCTGAAAGCAAGACACAAAATGATGTATATTTTTTGTCTTGCTTTATTTTTATTTGGATTTTTTAATAAAACTGGTGAAATAGTATCAGAGTTTTGGACTTAATTTTGAATGATACGGGAAATGATTTTATTTATACTCAAAGCACAGCGGTTAATGTAATTAAATTCTTACGGCAGAATATGAAACAACAGAATACTAAGGGTAATTAAGGCATGATTAACAGGAATGAGAAACAACGGGACGGACGTTACAGGGACAATTATGAGTGGAGAGACAGAAAGTGAAAAAGGTTAAACTCGGAATTATAGGTTATGGCTTCATGGGACATGAGCATGCAAATGCTCTGGAAAAATTCGAGCATGCTGAAATTATCGCGGTATGCGACAATAATCCGAAGCAGTTGGAGGATGCGAAGCAGGGAGTCCTTATATTTCATGATTATAATGAACTGTTAAAAATAAAAGAAATAAATACCGTAATCATTGCGGTACCTAATCCGCTTCATAAGGAGGTTACAATTGCCGCAGCCGGAGCGGGTAAGCATGTGATCTGCGAAAAGCCGGCAGCAATGAACACAGCCGAGCTGGATGAGATGATCAAGGTGACCGGAGAATGCGGCGTATTATTTACAATACATCATCAGCGGAGATGGGATAAGGATTATAGGATCATGAAAGAAGCATATAACCAAAAGGCGGTAGGAGATATTTATCTGATCAAATCACAGCTTTACGGAGTCAACGGGAACATGCATGACTGGCATGTTTATAAGGAAATGGGAGGCGGAATGCTCTATGACTGGGGCGTTCATCTGATCGACCAGATGCTTGACCTGGTAGACAGTAAGATCGATACGATTTACGCGGATGTGCAAAATGTGATCAATAAGGAAGTAGACGACTATTTTAAGATCATTATTAAATTCCGGAATAAAATCACCGCGGAGATTGAACTGGGAACCTATTACCTGACTCCCAAAAGGGCATGGTTTATAGGCGGAAAAAAAGGAAGCGCACTTATCGAGGGATTTGCCGGAGAAGGAAAGATTGTCCGTACAAGACATCTTCTGGAGAATGTTCCCGGTAAGATCACCATGACGGCGTCCGGGCCTACCAGATCCTTCGGGCCTCCCGAGCCGGGATTGCTCTATGAGGATGAGCTGCCTGAGGCGGATGGTGCTCATATGGACTTCTTTCAAAATTACTGGAAGGCGCTGAACAAAAAAGAAGCATTGGCAGTGAAAACAGAAGAGGTACGCAGGGTGCTGCTTTTTATGGAGGCAGTCCGCGAATCTGCAAAAACAAATGAAACGGTCAGGTTTGATCAAAATTATTGAAGGAGGTTTTCCGTATGAAACTAGGCTTTGTAAGTGCGATTTTGGATCAGAGCAGCTTTGAGGAGGTAATCGATACGGCCGCTGAACTGGGCTATGACTGCGTCGAGCTTGCATGCTGGCCCCGGGGTAAGGCAGAGCGCCGCTATGCGGGAGTCAGCCACCTGGATATCGAGGATCTGGATGACAGCAAGATATCTTATATTAAAGATTACTGTGCCAAAAGAAAGGTCGAGATATCCTCCCTGGCATACTATCCCAATGCCATGGATAGCGATGCTGACAGAAGAGCTTCGGCCATCGGTCATCTGAAGAAGCTGATAGCCGCCGCCGGCAGGCTGGGGATCGGTATGGTCACCACCTTTACCGGCAGGGACCAGACAAAATCGGTGGAAGAGAATATGGAGCTTTTTAAGGAAATATGGCCGCCTGTCATAAAACTGGCGGAGGATTATAAGGTCAAGGTGGCCATTGAGAATTGCCCCATGCTTTTTGGGTATGACCAGTGGCCGGGAGGACAGAATCTGGCCACCACGCCGAAGATCTGGAGACAGCTCTTTCAAATCATCGACAGCGGCTATTTCGGGCTGAATTATGATCCGTCCCATTTTGTATGGCAGATGATGGATTACATAAAGCCTATTTACGAATTCAAGGACAAAATCTTCCATGTACATTATAAAGACATCAAGATCTACAGAGACAGGCTGAATGATGCCGGTATCATGGCATACCCCTTGGAATTCATGTCTCCCAAGCTGCCGGGGCTCGGCGATGTTGACTGGGGAAAATATGCAAGCGCGCTGACTGACATCGGCTATGACGGTTTTGCCTGCATTGAGATTGAAGATAAAGCGTTCGAAGGGTCCATGGATGCGGTACTTAATAGCCTGAAGCTGAGTAAAAGATACATCAGCCAATTTGTCGTTTGATTTTTTGAATAATTGATCCGACGGCTGGCGTCAAAATCCCTGGAGCGTGTTAAAGAAAAGTTTTGCCGGAGCTTTTGACATTAATAATATAATATTTAATTCTTGATAGGAGGGAAGGTCATCATGGGTTTGGTAATGAAGTTGAGTTTTACGGATATTATCCGGAAGGGGACCTTGCAAAATTATTATGTGAACGGGATAGTATCGGGATACCGGTTTGATGTCCGCCTGGGATATTACAGAGGACATTTTCTGTCCGTGATCGATGAGCTGGCAGTGGAGACGGACGGAGAAAAAATTGATTCCAAGGATATATTCTTCTGCGTCAACCATAAGGAATTCGGAGTTGCAGAGTTAAAATATATGTTCTCGGAATTCTGGAATATCCTTACCCCTGCAACCATAAAGATCCGCAGATCCGGCGGCCTTTGTCCGGGAGAGCATGACATCAGTCTGACATTGATGCTGCGCAGTCCTTATATGCCTTTGCCCGGAGCAGGGGAAGAGCGTGCATACACCCCAATCGACAGCAGTGACAGAAAGACCCTGGTCCTGGCAGAGTAAGGACGAAGCGTGAAGAAAATTTTCTCACGAAGCTTTAGAGTGTGTTTGAAAATTGCTTTCTGTGGTCGTTGACACAAAGTTTGCAGGTTATGAAGAAAGGTAAGGTTATTCATATGACAAAGATAAAATTAGGCATTACTCTTTACAGCTTTACAAAAGAGTACATCTCCGGAGAGTATTCCTTCGAGGACTGCATCAGGCGCTGTGCCGAAATCGGAGTGGACGGCTATGAAATTGTCGCCGCACAGATGATACCTTCTTATCCCTACATCAGTGATGAATTTTTAGGGCAGGTTAAAAGATACGAAGCAGAATACGGGGTCAGGCCCATATCCTATGGCGCCAATACGGACCGGGGCATGCGCTATGACCGGGACCTGAATGATGATGAGTTATTTGTAAGAACGGTCCGGGATATCAAAAGCGCACACCGGCTGGGATGTAAGGTCATGCGTGCCCAATATCTGCTTTCTCCTGGAAATCTGGTAAGGATAGCGCCATATGCGCAGGAGTACGACGTCAAGGTCGGTATTGAGATACATAATCCGGAGACTCCCGGCTCTCCGAAGATGCTGGAGTATCTGGAAGCCATTGAACGATCCGATTCCCGTTATATCGGTTTTGTTCCCGATTTCGGATGCTTTGCGGACAAGCCCAATATCGACAGCTATTACGGTGCCTTACAGCGCGGTGCGGATAAGGCAATGCTTAATCTGGCGGTTCAGATGAAATATGACGAGGTGCCGATGCAGGATGCAGCAGGTATATTGAAGGAAAGAAAAGCAGATGCGGAGGTGATGTCATCATTTTATAATATGTACGGCTTTCTCACCTTCAGCAGGCAGCCTGATTTTGAAGGGCTGAAGCGCATCCTGCCGTACTGCTTCCATTATCACGGAAAGTTCCATGCCATGAAGGAGGACGGAAATGAAATGAGCATACCCTATGATAAAATTCTGCCGATTATTGATAATGCGGGCTTTGACGGCTATATCGTATCGGAGTTCGAA
>JAFADH010000085.1 GCA_023424995.1 Bacillota bacterium
TATCTATCGTAACACCAGTCCACTACCTTCTTCAGATCATATTTCTCATAATACCCCATGCTGATGAGCGCCTTCCCGCTCTGTCCATGGCTTCTGTGGTCATACATCAGTACGGAATACCCAAGCCCCAGGAACATATCCATATATTTAATGCTGGTATATTTGGCATAACCGTAGCCATGGCAGAGGATCGCGATCTTGTTTTCCTTCCGGTCAGGACATTCCACCATCTCGCAAGCCAGCTTATATCCATAATCAGACTGGATAAGGAACGGTATCTTCACCTTATCCAGATAACTTTCCGGATCAAACCGTTTGCAGGCGATCTCTCGCTGGAACCCCTTCTGATAACTTAATTTCTTTGGCTTCACCAGCATGTTATTAATACACCACAGACATTCAAACAACCATATGATAACGAATACGATTACCCCATGCTATCACCCTTTCACTTATCTGAATACTTCCCTGATTTATTCATACTATTCTATAATGTGGATTTATTTTGGTGCAAAAATCATGAAAAAAAAAGAAGTTGTCAACGACAACTCCTTACAATTTGCAATATTTATATACATGGAAACATATAACTGCATGTACTGCAGCATATTCTTCCTGTTTAGCGACAGATTGCCTTATGGTAAGCACAGCCATATGAATTCTTATTCCTCCGCGCTTTCAGGAATAAAACTTTCAAATATAAACAGCTTAAAATACCTGCGGTTATTCTCATAGTCCTTCTGTGACTTTATAGTCCAGGCAACCGTCTTCACCCTGTATAATAACCGGCATACGGCGAAGGACAGATCCTTCCGGTATCCATGCTGGTAAGCGATAAAATCCGGCTTTGTCAGAAAGTTGAGCAGCAGATGCTTCAGAAGGAAATGCTGTAGCCTGGTCCCTGCTATCTTCTCCTTTGCAAAATCGGTGGATAACTGTCCCCGTACAACCGAGGGCTTATTCCGCCGGTACCAGACCAGACCGAACGGGTTAAAGGATTCGATGCAGTATAAACCCTGATACTGCTCCAGCAGCTTCGCTACTGCTTCACACAGCTTACGGGCGCCCCAGGGAATCTTAAGTTCGATAATCAAAGGCACCTTGCCGTCCACAAGCTCCAGAACCTCCTTCAGGACCGGTATTCTCTCCTGGGATTTGAACAGCTTGTAAGCCTTCAGTTCATCATAAGTTAAATCAGCCACTTTGATATCCTTCCCGCAGGCACGCTTTAGGTTATAGTCATGCAATACCACGGGAATCAGATCCTTAGTCAGCTGAACATCCAGCTCAATCCCATATCCATGCTCCACGGCATGTGCGAATGACTTCAGGGAATTCTCCGGTGCATCCGTCATATTATTGTGAAGACCCCGGTGGGCATAAAACCAGCCGTCCAGCTTCGTACTCACGGGGTTGCGTCTTAATTTGGGCATAATGGCAAGCAGATACAGTACAAGCAGCAGGAATATAATGATTAGTATTATTTTAATTACCTCAAATAACATATGATTGGCTCCAATCTTAATCCGTGTCAAAGTTCTCCGTCATATCCTTTTTCCTCGGCGGCCTGGAATCCCCATGCTTTACGAACAGCATGGTACATAAGGATGCCAGCGAGAAAATCATGGCATACGGGAATAAGGTTCGGTAGGATACATGCTCCAGTAAAGCCCCGGAGACAATGGGCGTCAGTATCTGGGAGGACATGGAGAAGACATAATACATTCCCGTATATTTGCCGATGTCTGAGCCTTTACACATCTCCACTACCATAGGGTAGGAGTTGACGTTAATAGCAGCCCAGCCGATACCTGTAAAGGCAAATACTACATTAATCAACGGTGAATACTCTATAAACGTAATACCGAAAAGATACGATACTGTCATCATCAGTATTCCAATAATAATAGTTTTCTTTCTGCCAATGAGGCTTGATATGATCCCAATGGGAATATAACTTATGATAGCCGCTATGGTAGCAATGATAAGGGAATCAGCAAATCCTCCCAATTCCAGTCCCCACACCTGCTGCGTATATCTGGAATATGCGGTAGTCACCGCATTATAGGCAAAGAACCACAGAAAGATGGACGCCAGGATAAAGAGAAAGCTTCGCATGACCTCCTTTGGCATCTTATCCGTCTCCTGCCGATGGACCGTATCAGACTCCGGTTCCGCAGAAGGCTCTTTTATTCCTTCGTTCAGATTGATTTCACCGGCAAGCTTCTTCTCCTTGATTGTAATAAGAAGCAATAGTACGGCTGCGATCATAATTCCTGCTACCGCTGCAAAAACCGGTATGTAATTTTCCTGGTCATCGCTTACCAGTATCTTAATTATAACCAATGTATAGACTCCGCCGACAGCACCCATCAGGTTGATTACAGAGTTAGCCTTGCTTCTTAAAGGCTTGGGTGTCAGATCAGGCATCAAAGCAACTGCCGGAGACCGGTAGGAACCCATGGCCAATAGAACTATGCCCAATGCAATAAATAACATTAACAGATTTCTCTGTATGTCTGCAAGAGGTATAAAGCACATGGCAATCACTGCCGCAGCCGTACCGGCGGCGATAAACGGCGTTCTTTTTCCGTAGCGGGTATCCACTTTATCCGAAAAAGCACCGAACAGCGGCAGTAAGAATAACGCAAGAATATTATCAACTGCCATTACAACACCGGATAAGGTCTCCCCCATATGAAATGTATTTTTTAATATCAGCGGTATGATAGTATCATACATTTGCCAAAAAGCGCAGATTGATAAAAATGCAAGCCCAACAAAGAAAGTCCGTTTATAGTTCAGTTTCATACCTTCCTCCATTCCGCTTATTCAGCTGATTATAATAATGAATAAAAGCCATGCCCTTTATTAAGACAAGCCCGGCCAATCCTGCCATTCATCGATGAATCCTCTTATGGTGCAGGTTAACGGTTCGTAAATACATATGCTCCAATCCCCACGGCAATCGTAAGATTCAGGGAATCCACATCCGGTGACTGCGGGATAAAGATACTGGTTCCCGCCTGCAGGAAGGAATCATCCAGGCCGGCGGCTTCATTACCGAAAACCAGGGAATAAAGCTCAGGCTTCGGTACATCCTTCAGGGTCAGGGTCTTCTCTCCGTTCAGCATAAAGGTGAATATCTCATGCTTTGTGAATTGCGTTCGGTATGCTTCAAAGCTGTCATATTGGCCGATATTCAGCCGGAACAATGCTCCCATGGAGGACCTTACGGTCTTGGGATGATACATATCGGCCCCCGGCAGGATGATTGCAATATCATAGATTCCAAAGCCGGCTGCTGTCCTTAGTATGGTGCCGAGATTGCCCATATTACCGGGATTCACCAGTACGATATGCGGTCTGTCCTCTCTGAGGCTGCAGGCATACTTATGGAATATACCGGCAACATAGCAGTTTTCTTTATCGCTTAGCTTAGCAATTAATTTATTATTAATTTCAAATGGTATGCCATGCTCACGGCATAGCTTCTGCAGCTTCTCCTGATCCGTAAAGCCGGAATCGGCAATTACCTTCCGGACCTGTTCCGGTCTTGCATCAACCAGTTCATAGGTTGGGAATGCTCCCAGCGTGTAGGAATAATCCGCCTCCTTCTTATATGGTCTGATCTTCTGCTGCTCTGCGTCAGCCTGTATCTCCTTTTTCATGGTTCTCCTCCAAATCAGACAGATGAATGCTCCTGTCCGTCAGCCGTTTACAGGTCGCCGGCTGACAAAAGCACATGGTCCCATCGCATATTATAAGATAAATAAAGCCGTATCATATGCTTGATACGACTTTACTAATTATACTGAATCTATGGCAGGAAAGCAATGCATCCAACCAAAATTAACCAATGTTTTTCCTGGATTTTTCTTATATTTTACTTTGCTTCTCTTCCCATGAATACAAGGGCTAACATACCCGGACCGGTATGGGAACCGATGATGGGTCCGATCTTTGTAATCATGACATCCTTAACCATATTCCTGCTTCGAATCAGCTTCTCCAGCTCCTGAGCCTGCCCCAGGTCATCACCATGACCGATGATAACTGTCTGGGAGGCCGGCTCTGTGCCTTCCGTCTCCAGCTTAGATACCATATAATCAAGTTCGGCGCGGGAACCCCTGATTTTAGATATTACTTTAAGCTTGCCTGCATCATCCGTACTTAGAACGGGCCTTATCTTAAGAGCTGTGCCTACGAAGGCTTCTACGGAGGAGATCCTGCCGCCCCGTTTTAAGTGGTACAGATCCTTCACGGTGAACCAGTGACGGGAGTCTCTTTTATTATTTTCAACCCAGTCCTTCAGCTCATCTATCGAGAGTCCGTTTCTCTTCTGCAGTGCCGCGTGGTAGACCAGTAACCCCTCTCCCAAGGAAGCACAGAGAGAATCCACACTGTATATCTTATGCTCCGGATATTCTTCCGCCAGTTCCTGTATTACAATCTGTGAAGTATTATAAGTTCCGCTCAAGCCTGAGGAAAAAGCTATGTACAGAATATCCTTGCCTTGCTTTAGAATGCTGCTGAAAAATTCCATGAATACTACGGGTGTAATCTGTGTTGTTTGTGATGTGGCTCCGTTTTTCAGTTTATTATAGAATTCTTCTACCGTGAGTTCCCTCTCATCCGGGTAATGGGAGTATACCTCATCACCTACCCTAAATCCCATGGGGATTACCTGTATGCCATATTCCTGTACGACATCCGCAGGCAGATCCAGAGTTGCATCACTTACAATTACATAATCCTTCATTATAAAAGCTCCTTTTATATGATGATGTCACAATTTGGCTTCCATGACCTTCATCAGTTCTCTATATTTTATTTTACTACGAATATACCATAATCGCAAGCTTATATGTTACCGGCATTCCGTGCAGGCGATGCACACCCGCTTTCTTCAGCGCTGCTGTGCGAGCCGCAATCATTAGGGTATGATAATGTTGGCTAAAAGCATAATCATGGGAATTGTGATTAAAGAAAGCACTGTAGTAACTGTAAATAATTCGGAGGCATAAAAATAGTTTTTATTAAACCGAATGGCGAACAGGTTGATTGTCACCCCGACGGGACACGCTGCTGCAAGTACCGAGGTCAGAAGTACAATTCTCGGGATATCGAATAAATGAAACAGGAGCAGCATGGCGACCGGAACAAAAAGCAGCTTCAAAAAAGCTATGTAATAGATTCTGAATTTTCTGACCAGCTGTCTTATATCCGTCTGGGCTATGGTCACCCCTGCTACCAGCATCGCCATGGGCGTATTCATATCTCCCATATATTTCAACGACTGATTGATGATGTCAGGCAGTATCAGTCTGCATATAAAGAATAAAAATCCTAATACCGTCGCTATTACGGACGGAGAGACAAGAGCTTTCAGGATGGACTTCCTGTCACTTTTCCCGGATACGGTTATCATTCCATGGGTCCACACAAAGAGGTTGAATATGGTCATATATGCCGTCAGATAAAAGACACCTTCTCCGCCGAAGATTCCATTCACCAGGGGAATCCCGATAAATCCGCAGTTGGAGTAGACGACGGCAAAGCGTTCAATAGCCACATCCGCTTCCTGCTTCCTGCGGCGAAGTACCAGGACGGAAACAAGTATACCAAAGAAATGGGTGATGACGGCTAACAGCAAGGAGATTAATAATCCGTACAGCAGGGAAGAATCAAAGGTTCTCTGATAGGAGATGAAAATGACCAGAGGATTTATCAGCATCAGAACAATATCAGAGAGTCTTCTGTTGGTATCTTTATCAATGAATTTAATCTTATAGCATATAATCCCCACAAGAATAATAAAAAACATAATAACAATCTGGTTAAATACGGTCAGTGCAATGGACATCGTAATACCTGCTTTCCTATGTAATTGTGACCGCCAAAACCATTAAGCTAAAAAAGGGTTCTGCAAACGGACATGCTCAGTACATAATTATGCACCTAAACCGTAAACCCTTCAAGTATAAAATTAATACAGGGAAAAACTTCTTGTCCTCCGGGCAGAATAAGATAACTTTTATCCTGTTCTGCAGCCATATATGAGTTTTTTATATAAAAGATTATATGTTTATTGACAGGTTCATACTCTTATTATAGGACAGGAAATTATAAACCCGGAAAGGATAATTAAACATGGATTTTGTAACTATAACTCTCTTAGCCCTGGGCTTATCTGCAGATGCATTTGCAGTCTCTGTAATGAATGGAATATGCAGTGATAAGATAACCAGAAGGGAGGCTCTTCTAACCGCTCTTTTCTTTGGTTTCTTCCAGGCACTGATGCCTGTGCTCGGATTCATCTTAGGCAATACCTTCTCGGAAGTCGTAAACCGTTACCAGCATTGGATTGCTCTGTTCCTGCTGGGTGCCATCGGTGTGAATATGCTGCAGCAGGTATATAAGGATTGGAAGAATCCTGATGAAGACTGTCCCCCCGATATCTTCTCGGCCAGGAATCTGACCATGCAGGGAATCGCCACCAGTATTGATGCCCTGGCTGCCGGCGTCAGTCTTGCCATGCTTAAGATCAATATCATATCCTCCGCTCTGGTCATCGGTATCATCACCTTCTTCTTATGCTATCTGGGCGTATATGTCGGGAAGAAATTCGGTAATCTGCTGGGTCTGCGGGCAAGGCTGACAGGCGGAATTCTCCTGATTTTACTGGGTTTGAAGATATTTATAGAAAACCAGTTCGTCGCATAATAATGATAATGGCCATGATTACATATATCCAAAGGGTTTGCTTCGGCAAACTCTTTTTCATATTGATATTGATTATTCCATTATCTTGTAAGATAATCATAATAAGCAGATTAGTCCGCACACGCAGTCTCTGATATCTGATCTGCACATTATGCGTAACCGAGAGGAGAATACGATGGGGTATGATGCTTATTTTGAAAAAATGCCTGTTATTGAGACCGAACGCCTGATCCTCAGACAGATCACAGACAGCGATCCCGACGGCCGTGACAGCCTGGAATTCATTAATGATTACAGTGTATACCGTTATTGGGGCGTATATGATGAAGCACAGGATGTAAACGGACGCCGCAGGCCTAAGAAGAAGATCAAGCTGGATTATCATTACAATGCCACCATGAAGGAATACAAAGCCCGCAGGGAACTGACCTGGCTGATGGAGCTGAAAAGCAGCCATAAGGTAATCGGGGAGATCGTATTATATGATTTCCGGTTAAAAAGACAGGCAGATATCGGATACCGAATTAACAAGGATTACTGGGGAATGGGCTTTGCTCCGGAAGCAGGACAGGCTATGGTTAAGGCGGCCTTTGAACAGATGGGGCTTACCCGGTTACAGATCCGCTGCTTCACCGACAACCAGGGGTCCGTGAGGGTAGCCCAAAAGCTGGGCTTTGTTCAGGAGGGCATGATAAAGCAGGGAGCTATCGTTAATGTAATGACGGATTATTATATCTTCGGACTGCTCCGTGAGGATTATGAGAAGCATCCTCTCCCGGATTCGGTGGTGAAGATAGTTTCATAGCTAAGTAGAAATATTGGTGATTTATAAGAACATGTAAAGCATATGCCGGATATTCATTCAGAAATCTATCATAAGAAAAGTGAGGGATATTATATGAAGAAAGCATTATTTATCGGAGGAACCGGTACCATCAGTACGGCAATCACAAGGCTGGCACCAAGCTGCGGCTTTGAACTCTATCTCCTGAACCGCGGCAACCGCTCGGAGCTGGTGCCTGAGGGAGTAAAGATAATCGAAGCCGACATCAATAACGAGGAGGAGGTCAGGTCAAAATTAGAAGGCATGTCCTTTGATGTGGTGGCTCAATTCATCGCCTTCCATCCCGATGCCTTGCGGAGGGATGTCCGTTTATTCGCGGGGAGGACCGGGCAGTATATCTTTATCAGCTCCGCTTCCGCTTACCAAAAGCCTCTGTCCAGTCCGTTTATTACGGAAAGCACTCCCCTTGCCAATCCTTATTGGGAATATTCCCGCAACAAGATAGCCTGCGAAGAATACCTGATGGAGGAGTACCGCAAGAACTCTTTTCCGATCACGATTATACGCCCGAGCCATACCTATGGCGACTTTGATATCCCCCTTGGAATTCATGGGAAGAACGGAGGCTACAGTGTGATCAGCCGTATCAGGAACGGCAGGAAGGTAATCGTTCATGGAGATGGAAGCTCTCTCTGGACCCTGACCCATAACTCTGACTTTGCCAGGGCTTTCGTGGGACTTATGGGCAATATCCATGCAATCGGGGAAGCGGTACAGATTACCTCGGATGAGAGTCTCACCTGGAACCAGATCTATGGGATTATCGGAGACGCACTCGGAGTAAAGCCGCAGATAGTGCATATTCCTTCGGATACTTTGGCAAAGGCGCATCCGGATTATGTGGGAGGTATTATCGGAGATAAAGGAAATACCGTAATCTTCGATAATTCCAAGCTAAAGCGGCTGGTTCCCGGTTTCGCAGCCACAGTCCGCTTCGATCAGGGGGTCAGGCAGACCCTGGCATATATCGAAAAGCACCCGGAGCTTCAGAGGCAGGATCCGGAATTTGACGAATGGACGGACAGGATGATTGCTGCTTACGAGACATTCGAGAAGACTATCCCAAAGTTTTAATTCATAGATGAAATCACATAAAGTCATAAAATAAAAAATAATTAAGAGGATTAGGATGAATACACTATATGTCTCAGATCTTGACGGTACTCTCCTCCAACCGGACATAACCATATCACCTTACAGCATCTCTGTTATAAATGAACTTACCGACCATGGCACGCTCTTCTCCATCGCTACTGCCAGAACCATCGCGTCGGTAAAGCACATCATAAAGGACCTCAGACTCCCCGTCCCTATCGTTCTTATGAACGGGGTATGTATCTATGATAACCGGAAGGGTGACTACCTTAAGATAGAAACCTTAAGCAGTCATAGCATTGAGGTTCTGATGGATGTGATCCTGAGGTATCGGCTTAAGGGCTTCGTATATACCATAAAAGACGGAGTAATGAATACCTATTATGAAGAGCTGGCTAATCAGGCAATGCGTGATTTTTACCGGCAGCGTGTGGACCTGTATCAGAAGCGTTTTCTGCAGATTGAACGTTTTGCTGCTTTAAGCTCCGAGCCCATCGTATATTTCTCATTGCTGGATATAAGAGACAGGCTGGAACCGGTGTATCGGATATTGGAATCGATTCCCGAGCTAAACTGCACCTTCTATAAGGATAACTATACTGCTGACAGCTGGTTTCTTGAGATCTTCAGCAAGACTGCCTCCAAATACCATGCTGTCCGATACCTGCGCAATTATCTTAAATTGGATAAGGTCATATGCTTTGGTGACAACAGGAATGATTTCCCCCTCTTTGACGCCAGTGACTTTAAAATCGCCGTGGGGAATGCGATTCCCGAGCTGAAGGCGAAAGCCCATCTGGTGATAGGAACGAATGAAGAAGACGGGGTGGCGGACTGGATGAAGAATAATATAGCGACAGCTTGAAAACCGTTATTTCTCCTTCATCCATTTATCTAACATCCACAGCATGCAAAGAGGTATATTTAATGAAGCTTCTTCCTTTTTCATATTAGCCATGGAGGTTCTGACTGATACCCTGGGGTTGTACTTATCTCGATAAACTCCCAGGCTTCTTGATTTAGTGTCAGTTGATTTAGTGTGAGTCGATTTTACCTCCGCAGGAACGATTTCTCCCTCAGATTGGAGGACAAAAAGGTGGCAGTATCTTATCACAAGTAGTTCAGGATCTCTCCCAGACTGCTGACACGGATACCTGTATATTCCGGATGCTCCTGCAGATCATTATTAATCCATATGGGGGTAATGCCCGCACCAAGCGCACCGGTGATATCATTACGGTAATGATCCTCCACATATACCGCTTCCTCCGGTTCAACTCCCAATCGCCGGCAGGATAATGCAAAGATCCGAGGATCCGGCTTGCTGTAATCCACATCCCCCGACACAAGAATATCTTCAAAATAGCTTTCGATTTTTACTGTGATTATCTTTTCCCTTTGCACATGGGAGAATCCATTGGTTATAACACCAAGTATGTATTTTCCCTTCAAAGCCTCCAGCACTTCATAGGTCTTAGGATACGGGACCGTCAGCTTCCCAAAGATCGAATTTCTTTCCTGCACAAATTCCGCGGGAGACAAGGGAAGCTTCCATACCGGGTCAAGCTTCGGAATAATATCCTCCAGCGGACTATAGCCGTTTTTGTCCACCTTAACCAGATATTTAATGAGCTCGTCCCTGGACATCTGAAACGGATAGTCCTTCGCATATTTATCAATCAGATAGTCACATAACTTTAGGAACGCAGCCTTCCGGTCGACCAGTGTCTCGTCTATATCAAAAATTACTGCTCTTATATTCTTCATTCCTGCCTCCGTTCTTATGAAAACCCGTATGATTGGGTATTCATACAAATAAACATCATCTTCCAATTAATATAACAGCACTTATCCGAAAAAGTCATGATGCCTCTAGCATGTCCGGTCTTCCGGACATTAAGCCGTAAATCCTCTGCCATCTCCGGACTAATCTGCTTGTCCTGGATATTATCTCATGAAATCTTCCAAATCACAAGCGGCTTTATAGTTCCGATTTGTTTGACTTTATGGTTCCGGTTTGTTTGACTCTGTATGGTTCCGAATCGTTTGACGGACTGCTTTATAAATCAATTTGATTATTTTCCCGTTCTCGACTATACTTTATACATCTTATTAATAAAAGAAAGGATGTCAGATCAATGAGAAGAAATGACCGTGAAGTAAAGGATTTTAATGAGATTATCAAGATCATGGAGAAATGTGATATATGCCGCGTGGCATTATTTGATGAGGAATATCCCTATGTCCTGCCCCTTAACTTTGGCATGCAGGTTGTGGAGGATAAAATTACCCTGTATTTTCATGGGGCCCTGGAAGGCAAGAAATATGACCTGATGAGGAAGAATAACAAGGTGGGTTTTGAGATGGACTGCTCCTATCAATTTGTCGTGAAGGAGAACCACTCTTACACTGCTGCGTATGAAAGCGTCATGGGCAACGGTATCCTTGAATTCGTGGCGGAGGAGGATAAATACGAGGCTCTGTGTATCCTGATGCAGCATTACATGAAGGAAGGCTATGAAATTAACAGGGATGTTATTCCCAAGACCATGCTGTTTAAACTAACTGTAAATACCGTGACCGGCAAAGCTAATCAGATCAAAAAATAATAATGTAATTACATAATTGCTTAAGCAGTGAATAATAACTACCTTAATCAAGGCAGAATAATATAGACTTCTTTAAGGAGGAATTGCGGGTATGAACAGTATTAGGGACAATTATGTATTATCCAATGGGGTGAAGATACCTTGCGTCGGTTTTGGGACCTGGAAGCTTCCGGGAGATGCATCGACGGTCGAAATCATCAAAACTGCCATCGATTGCGGCTACCGCCACATAGATACCGCATATGCTTATCAGAATGAAGCATCCGTCGGTAAAGCGATCCGCGGATGCGGCTTAAAGAGAAGCGAGTTATTTGTCACCAGCAAGCTGGATAATGCGGACCATGGTTATGAGAACACATTAAAAGCCTTTGAAAGGACCATGAATAACCTGGGCTTGGATTACCTTGATCTGTATCTGATCCATTGGCCGATTCCGGTAAAATACCGTGAAAACTGGAAAGCTGCCAATGAAGGAAGCTGGAAGGCCTTCGAGGAGCTCTACCAGGAGGGCAGGATCAAAGCCATTGGCGTCAGTAATTTTCTGGAGCATCATATCGATGCCCTGCTGGAGACTGCATTGGTAGCTCCCATGGTGGATCAATTGGAGCTCCATCCCAGGTACCCACAGCGGGATGCGGTGAATTACTGCAAGGATCACCTGATGATTGTGGAAGCCTGGGGACCGCTGCTGCAAGGCCATATGGGGCATCCTCTCCTGGAGGAGCTGTCTGCCAAATATGGCAGGACTCCGGCACAGATCCTGCTTCGCTGGAGCATCCAGCATGGTTTTCTTCCTCTGCCCAAGTCTACTTCAAAAACACGGATGCTGGAAAACATGGACATCTTTGAATTTGAAATCGATGCGGAAGACCTTGAGGCTATGAAACGTCTGGAAGAGCTTGGCCAGTTAGGACCGTATCCGGATCATATTGTATTTTAGATTAATATTTTATCCACAATGATTATCCAACCGAAGGACTATAATAAATTAAAGGAGAAAAGGGACTGTTGCAAAACCAAGTTTTGCAACAGTCCCTTTTCTCCTCGTTCGATTG
>JAFADH010000137.1 GCA_023424995.1 Bacillota bacterium
CCGTACCGCAGTCTGCCGCAGCGCGGTGTCTCCCTCCAGGCGGTACCGGCACAAGGCTACCGCAGCCTTCAGCTTCGCCGAGTAATAGCAGCCCAGGTAACCCAGGGCCTCAATATCATCCAGTGTATGCAGCAGCTCTGCAGGGAGGTCCGCTTTCCTTCTCAGCCGCTCCGCTCCTTCCAGTGCCTGTCCGGCATGTTCTCTGATCGTTTCAGCCGCGCCAAGGGGGTCCTTCTTCTCCGGAACCTCTTTACGAAGCAATACCCGGCAGTATTCCAGGACGCCGTAATACTCACCTCCCGGGATACTCCGGCACCCGATGAATTCATTGATATCCGCAAACAGCAGCTTATCCGTTTCAAAATCATAATAACAGCAGCCTTCCGGATACCACTGGAAATCATAATCCCTCCAATGAACCTGGTTCAGCTCCGGCACGACCCTGGAAGCGTGTTTCCAGCTTTCATACAGCTCCGTCGCTTCCATGCCGAAGTGTGACCCAAGCTCCTCTTTGAAATAATCGTCGGACAGCCGGATATTATAGGACAGATGTCCCCATATCATAAACATATACCACATCTTGGCAAGGAATAACGGATGGGACAGATCCCGCTTATCCATATAATCCCTTCCCCAGGTATATCCGTCGGCACCCATATAATATCCTCTCAGGACGGATACCGGCATCCCTTTCAGGTATTCGCGGGCATATTCCGGGTCGCCCCACCGGTACATATAAAAATCATCGTTTCTGACCGTCAGCCAGAGCTTGAGCCAATCCGCCTTCTCCCGCAGGAAATCATCCACAAAGCCGGGCTTGACGGAAGAATACATATGTGCCTGGGAATATTTAAAGCTTATCTCAAAGGGGCATACAAAACCGGTGAATTCTTTCATGATACTTTCATAACCGGTGTATTGCATCCGGTGTATAAAACGGAACTCCCTGTCCGGGTGCCCGGACAGATAATCCTTTACTCCCCTTCCGTAGCTGTCCGCCAGAAACAAAATATCCGTACCGTCTCTCAACATATGTTCTCCGGAGGTCACTCCCAGACCTGCCAATAAGGGATAGGTGTCCAGCAGAGCCCTGGTGGCGCGGTAAATATAATCCTTAGTAACGGGATTGTTCTGGTCGCAGGTTATGCCGTACGGATTGCCTTCCGTGCCGTATACGAATAAATTCCAGGTAAATAAGAAAATTTGAATGCACCGGTTCTTTGCATATTCCATAACCGATTGCCAGAAGGTGATTTTCTCATCCATCGTCATCTTTTTTACGGTAACGAGGCTTTTTTCCATATCATCTGTATACATCCCCCAGGCACTTAGCTCCGCCTTGGCCGGTCTGGTTGACATCTTAACGTCCTCCAGTGCCGTCAGGGGATATTCGGGTATCCGCACCAGGGAAGGAAAGGGGGATAGGGACCAGAGAGATAACACATTGTATCTGTTTAATGCCATACGGTCCAAAAACTCCGTCCAAAAGGAAAAATCCCACATGTCCGCTATATTATTGACTGCAGAATCTGAGGCGTCGGAATAGCTGGGGGTCCTGGCATCCAGGGGGATATTGAGCTTGATGCCCCGGTATTCCAGATAAGGAACCACCTCGGTATCTTCTATCGTTCCCGAAGGATGCATATGACACAGTTCCCGGCATAGATCCAATATCCCGTACATAATCCCTGCCTCATCGGCACCTGAGACAGTTATTGTATTATTATGGCATACCCGGCGGTATCCCTGGGAGCATATGGTCTTATCCAGGGTCAACTGCAAATGCGGTGCCGGGGTTATTTTCTGCTTGGCGGCTTCCCGTTCCAGGTGTCCCAGAGCAAACCGGACAGCCTCCGTTATATCCATATCACCTTTTACCTGAATCATAATCAGCCTTGCCCTATCTTTTTAATCTTTCCAGAGATTCGTCGGGCTCCAGCCCAAGGTTCTTATAATGCTCGGTGCGTACCCTGATATCATCCTCTAGCTGCATCCGGGCGAACCGGATGACAGCTTCCGCCACCTCTCTGGGGATCACAAGCACACCGTCATCATCCGCACAGATAATGTCACCGGGCTTTACCGTAACCCCCGCACAGTTGACCGGTACGCCCACAGAACCTCTTTGCACACGGCCGTAAGCATGTGTGTAGGTTCTTCTTGTGCAGAATACGGGCGCTTTTTCCAGATTTGTTTCAAAGGAATCACGGCAGCCTCCGTCAATGACAAAGCCCTCCACACCGCGTTCCATCATTGTCATGGAAATCTCGGAACCCCATACACCGCCGCGGATACCGTCCATATCAATGACAAGCACCATGTCCTGTGCATTTTCCTGCGTCACGGTGTCCACAAAGCTGTAGATGTCATTGCATCCTCTGCCAAGCTCCTCTCTCCATTCCTCCACGGTATTGCATACCTTTACGCGCTCCTGCTTCGGCAGTAATTTAACCGTATGGGCAAATCCCTTGAATTCAATGCCGGGGCGCAGAGGCCTCATCCGTTCATCCATGGTCCCCTTATCCACAAGCCCCAGTGCATCCATTGCATCCGACAGATCCGCACACCGGTATCTCCTGAGCTCCTTGATTAATTCCTGATTTGTCATAATTACCAGTCATCCTTTCCATCATTAATTTTATATATGCTATCCTTCTATCAGGTATTTCTTTCAACTTCAGTCTATTACTTACGTACAATTTATCTAAATCCTCGTTAAACTATCCGCCCTTTTCCAGGCGCACTTATCCTTTTACGGCACCGGCAGTCAAGCCCTGAATAAAGTAACGGTTAAATATGGCGTAGACGATTACCATGGGGATGATCGCGATGGACGTACCCGCAAGCATCAGATTCCAGGAAGATGCCGCCGCTCCGGACCCTTTTAAGTTCATGATGCCCACCACCAGGGGCATGCGCCGGGGATTGGATAAGGTAAATACCATGGGCATCAGGTAATCATTCCAGGCAAACCGGAATTCAAGAATTGCCAGGGTCGCTATCAAAGGCTTTAATAACGGAAATATAATGCTCCTGTATATCCGGAAGAAGGTACAGCCGTCCACCTTGGCCGATTCATCGATTTCCGTGGAGACGGTCCTGATGAAGGACCTGGTTACGAATAAATTAGCCACATTCATACCGAAGACCCGGATGATGATAACGCCCCAGAGAGAGGTATTGATACCGAATACTTTGGCGATCATCAGCTGCGGATAAAGGGTCAGGCTGCCCAGGGATACGAACATGGAGGATATGACCATCGTAAAGATCAGATTTTTGCCCTTGAAGTGCCCGCGTTCAAATACATATCCGGAAATCGTACTGGTGAAGATGGTACCGACTACGATAAAGAACGACAAAAACACACTGTTGAAGGTATATTGCTGAAAATTGGCCAGTTTCCAGGCCTGCTTGTAATTATCCAATACAAATACACTCGGAATAATTAAATTCCCTTTGGTAAGCAGCTCCATA
>JAFADH010000195.1 GCA_023424995.1 Bacillota bacterium
CATTCTGATTCGCCATAAAGCTCACGGTCAGAATGGCATAGATCAAGGCTGCGAATACACCGATACCGAAGGCTGCCAGCAGGGACAGGCCCAGATTGTCCGTATGATATGCCGTAAAGAAGCTTAAGAAGGCTCCCATGAACATCATACCCTCGACACCCAGATTCAGATTGCCCGTCTTCTCCGTCATAATCTCGCCGGTAGTACCGAAGAGAAGCGGTGTCCCGGCTTTAACCGCTGCGAATAAGAAGTTAATTATCATATGGAACCGCCCTCCTTGCTTAGTGAACGATCGGTCTTTCGGAACACAAACCGGTACCGGGTGAAGAAATCCGCGCCAAGGATAAAGAACAGAATAATACCCTGCAGTACGCTGGATACTGCCGAGGATAACCCGAAGCTGCTCTGCATAACGCTGCAGCCCTTATCCAGCATGCTGAATAATACGGTTACGATCAGAATAATGATCGGATTCAGCTTCGCCAGCCATGCTACGATAATGGCCGTAAAGCCTACCCCGCCGGCAACTCCGTCCCCCAGGGTATACGCCGCACCGCTGACCTGGGTCATACCGGCAATACCGCAGACGGCACCGCTCAGGAACATGGTGCGAAGGATAATCTTTCTTACATTCATCCCCGCATAACGGGCCGTATTGGTACTCTCGCCGACTACACTGATTTCATAGCCCTGCTTGGTATATTTTAAATAGATAAATACAAATACCACAAGGATCAGACCGATCACCCAGCCGGCATGGACGCCGAAGACCGGGTCAAGCCTTGCATTGGGATGGAAGGAAGCGATCTTGGGAAAGCCGGAGGATTCCGGATCGCGCCAGGGTCCCTCGGTCAGATATTTAATCATATATAACGCAATATAGTTTAACATTAAGGTAAACAGGGTCTCATTGGTTCCAAACTTTGTTTTAAAATAAGCGGGAATCAATCCCCATAAGCCGCCCCCCGCCGCTCCTGCCGCAAACATGAGCAGCAGCAACAGCCAGTGAGGCAGATTCGTCCAGAACAGCGCAAAATAAGTGGCAAAGATGCTGCCCATGATAATCTGGCCTTCCGCACCGATATTCCAGAATTTCATCTGAAAAGCGGGAGTAATACCCAGGGAAGCTATTAAAAGCGGAATGGCAAGCTTAACGGTACCCCGTACCGCAAGCTTGCTCCGGAAAGCACCCTGAATAATGGTTCCATAGATCTGAAAGGGATTCTCCCCTATGGCCAGGATAAAGATACCGCCTGCGACAATAGCGATAGCCATGGCCAGGAGGGATAATAAAATTGCTTTACCATAAGAAATCTCTGTCTTTTTTACCACATGGAAGAGGGGTTCTCTTTTAAATTTCATAGTCATACCAGCCTTGTCCGGCTTTCTCCTCCCTTCCCATCGGCATCCGTCATCAGCAGCCCCAGCTGTTCCTTGGTCGTCTCAGCCGCATTCACAATACCGGTGATACGGCCATGGCATAACACCAGGATGCGGTCACAGAGCTCCAGCATCACATCAAGGTCTTCTCCGATAAATAATACTCCCACACCCTTTTGCTTCTGTTCATTCAAAGCATCATAGATGGTATAGGAGGAATTGATATCAAGACCCCGGACCGCATATGCGGTAATGAGTACATTGGGTCCGGACTCGATCTCCCTTCCCAGGAGCACCTTCTGAACATTACCGCCCGACAGGCGGCGTACCGGAGTATCCACGCTGGGAGTAACGATGTCTAATTGGTCCACCAGCCGTTTTGCAAGCTCACGTGCCGCCTTCTTGCTGATAAAAGGACCTTTTCCTTCATTATATCTTTTCAGCAGCATGTTATCCACCATGCCCATGGAGGCGGCAAGTCCCATACCGAGACGGTCCTCGGGGATAAAGCTCATGCTGATGCCCATCTTTATAATCTCATTCGGAGTCTTTCCCGCCAGATTTTCATTATGATACAATATGGCGCCCTTCTTCACGGGCAGCAGCCCGGCGATGGCTTCGCACAGCTCCTTCTGCCCGCTGCCTGCGACTCCTGCCACACCCAGGATCTCACCGCGGTTTAATTCAAAGGTGATATCCTTGATCATCTCGAAGCCTTCTTCATCGCTTACGGTCAGATGATGGATCTCCAGAAGATTCTCCTCATAATCCGTCTCCGGATGGTCTATGGACAGCTCCACCGGTCTTCCTACCATAAGCTCCGTCAGTTCCTTGGCACCGGTCCCTGATGTAGTGACAGTAGCCACACTTTCACCCTTGCGCAGAATGGTCACACGGTCGCTGATTTCAAGTACCTCATTCAGCTTGTGGGTGATGATGATCACCGCACAGCCCTCCTCCTTCATGCGCCGCAGAATCCCGAAGAGCTTTCTGGTCTCCTGGGGAGTCAATACCGCGGTGGGCTCGTCTAAAATCAAAATATCCGCCTTACGGTAAAGCACTTTGATGATCTCCACAGTCTGCTTCTCGCTTACGGACATTTGGTATACCTTTTTATCCGGATCCACTTCAAGCCCGAACCGCCTGCTGATATCGCGGATCTTGCCGGACCGGGATTTATTAAGGAAGATTCCCTTCTCCTTGGAACCCAGTATGATGTTATCGGCCGCCGATAATGCATCTACCAGCTTAAAATGCTGGTGAATCATACCGACTCCCAGCCTAATCGAATCCTCGGGCGAATTAATGGTAACATTCCGCCCATTAATGAAAATAGAACCGCTGTCCGGTTTATAGATCCCGGAGAGCATGTTCATCAATGTAGTTTTCCCTGATCCGTTTTCTCCAAGCAGGGCGAGAATCTCGCCCTGCTTAACGGATAGGTCGATTTTATTGTTAGCAACAACCGATCCGAAGGTCTTGGTTATCTGCTTCAGCTCGATCGCCAGTGTTTCTTTATTATTATCCACAATGCCACCAGCCTAATATATGATACATTCCTTATTGAACCACTACGTTCCTGTAATACCAGTTCATGGCGCCTGTAATATCCGCATCACTCAGCGCTTCACCTTCCGCTGCGATCTGATTGCCGGCATTATCGGTGATGGGTCCTTCGAATACCTTGAAGCCGTCCAGGATCTTCGCCTTAGCCGCATCAACCGCTTCTGCTGTTCCGTCTGCAACATTGGCGGACAGAGGTGATACATCTACCAGTCCTTCCGTCATACCGCCGAAATAGTTCTCTCCGGTCCAGGTTCCGTCAATCACGGATTTAACCGCCGCTGTGTAATAAGCACCCCAGTGCCATACGGGAGCTGTCAGATGTGCCGCCGGAGCATCCTTGGTCATATCGGAATTATAGCCGACGCCCCATACTCCTCTTGCTTCTGCCGCCAGCTGGGGAGCAGTAGTATCCGCATGCTGTCCGATCACATCACAGCCCATATCCAGCAAAGCTTCTGCCGCCTGCTGCTCCAAAGTAGGATCAAACCAGGTATTCGTAACCTTTACATATACCTTGGCTTCGGGATTCACGGATTCCACACCCATTGCAAATGCATTGATACCTCCGGTAACCTCGGAGTTGTCAATGCCCATGGCTGCCACGAAGCCGATCTTATCAGACTGTGTCTTTAAACCGGCAGCGATGCCTGCAAGATAACGCGCCTGGTAGATACGTCCGAAGTAATTATTGAAATTGCTGCCGTTGCTCTTATAACCGGAGCAGTGGGAGAAGATAACATCGGGATATTCTGCTGCCAGGTCACTCATGGTATCCATGTATCCCCAGCTGGTACCGAAGATAATGTTGCAGTCTTCCTCAAGGCACTCTTCAATGGCTGTTCTGATAGCTACCGCATCAGCATCATTTACATTATTCTTACGGATGATCTGTGAATCGGAAAGTCCCAGCTCCGTCTGCATGGCAACGATGCCCTGGTCATGAGCGAAGGTATATCCTGCTCCGTCCGCCGGATCACCGATATGAATCACTCCTACTTTAATATTCTCCTTAGCAACCGGATCATATAAACCGGCAGCATCTGATGTGTCCGCCGTGTCTGTTGTATCGTCCGTACCTGTTGTATCCGTCGTTTTATCTGTCGTATCGTCTGTTGCCGCGTTCTCCTTTGAACCGCAGGCGGTGAATGATAGTACCATGGCAAGCACTAGCATTAATGATAATAATCTCTTCCTCATGCTGCTTTCTCCTCCTAGTTTTACCAAAGCTTTATTCCGGTTCGGAAGCTCAGCTTCGGTTCGGGTTATCCCCGTTATTTATTTACAAGGCACTTGATAATATCTTTCCTGCCTTTGCAAATCTTATTCACGGAATACAATTCCGCCTTCTTCGCTCATGGAATCAATAATAGCCAGAGATTCCACACGTACACCGCTGCCTCTGACCAGCTTTCCGCCTTCCTGGAAGCCTTTCTCTATTACAATTCCGGCACCTGCCAGAGTTGCCCCCGCATCCCTGACCAGCTTGGACAGTCCGAGTAAGGCTGCACCGTTGGCAAGGAAATCATCGATGATCAGTATCTTATCCTCCGGTCTCAGGAACTGCTTTGATACGATAATATCGTATATCCTGCCATGGGTGAAGGATTCCACCTGGCTGGTATATACTTCACCGGCGATATTCTTCGTCTGGTTTTTCTTGGCGAATACTACCGGCACCTGGAAACTCTGGGCGGCGATACATGCAATTCCGATACCGGATGCCTCAATTGTCAATATCTTGGTAATCTCACTGTCAGCGAATCTTCTCGCGAATTCCTTCCCGATTTCACCAAATAATTCAATATCCATCTGGTGGTTCAGGAAGCTGTCCACCTTCAACACATTACCGGAGCGGATTTTACCGTCTTTTATGATCCTGTCCTTGAGAAGCTGCATCGTTACCTCCAAATGTAAAAGCACTGCAGTGCCGTTTGTCTGCCGCGCCGTATGTAAAACCAGCGTCCTTTGCACGGCGCAAAAGCAGCGCCTTTGATCAGAAGTTTGAAATGCGAC
This sequence comes from Bacillota bacterium, assembly GCA_023424995.1. Taxonomy (GTDB): domain Bacteria; phylum Bacillota; class Clostridia; order Lachnospirales; family Lachnospiraceae; genus Mobilitalea. Next base: position 4,960 of record JAFADH010000195.1, read on the forward strand.
TTCCGATAATTTATATTATATGTTAAAATGACAATTTTCAATTTAGTATAATTAATAAGTAAGATTATTATTATTAATAAATCCTGCCGCATTAAGTCATATACTGTCTGCCCGCTGCATTTGCATTGGACAAATCCGGTATCGGCCTGTCATATTATAGACAAACATTCCCTTAAACTTGTCACATTATAGACAAACAATATTAGTTTATGTAGATTTATAATCATCAGCTTGACTTATTATGTAATATTTTGAAAGGGAAGACAATATATTACTATTGTAACAATGAATAGGAGCAACATAATGTATTCTTCTCTGAACAGGATTCCCAACCCAACGGATGAACAGAGACACGAGATGCTTAAGAACGCTTTGGACTCTGCCGGCAGACCGGAAGATTATGATTATATCCTCCGGTTTCTTAGTCCTGATCCGGATATTACCAATATCACAGCACCGGGAGAATTACGAGGGGTAAAGATCGGAATAATCGGAGGCGGCCTGGCAGGGCTGACTGCGGCATATGAACTGCGAAAGACGGGGGCGGACATTACCATTCTGGAAGCTTCGGAGGAACGCGTCGGCGGAAGAGTGTATACCCATTCCTTTGATTCTGCCGGTCAATATTACGGTGAGCTGGGGGCTATGAGGATACCGGCAAGTCACGAGACTGCCTGGTACTATATCAATCTCCTCGGTCTGAATACCGTATCGATGACTGCTCCGAAACGCAATAACTTTTTGTATGTACATAATACCCGTCTCAGAGTTACGGAATCTATTGAACAATCTTTATATCCCGCATATGATTTAACTCCTCAGGAAAGGAATACTCCATGGAATGAATTAAATCAATATGCATTTACCTGCCGTTTCCGGCGCCTACCTCCAGAGGTCCGTTCCGAACTCCTTCAGATCCTGCCGGAATATTCGCCGGAATTCATCCCATTGACGGAGATAAGCCTCCGGGAGAATTTTGAAGCGCTTGGCTTAAGCCAGGGAGCCATCAGCCTTCTGTACGGTGTGGATCCTGCTTCCGGCGCCCTTATTAATTGCGGTTATGATGAGTTTGCCCATGAGGAATACACCCTTGATTATATCAATAACTACCGTATCGAGAACGGCAACGTGAATCTGCCGCTTGCCCTGTATAACACCTTCAGCACTTCAAAATCCCCCGGTTACGGCAATATCCCAAAAGACTCCCTGGGATGTGTTACATATAAAAAGGGTCACTATGTCACGGGAATCTACCAATCGAATTACCGCAGCAAGGTAGTTGTAAAATATATGAATAAAGCCGAGTGCGGGGATACCGCCGATATCTTTGATTATGTTATCTGCGCCATCCCGCTTTCCGCCCTTCGTACCGTCGAAATCAAGCCCTTTTTCTCCGGTATGAAGATGCAGGCTATTATGGAGCTGAACTATATTGATTCCATGAAATCCCTATACCTGTTCAACCGGCGGTTCTGGGAAAGGAATACGGAATACGGCAGCATTCTTGGAGGGATCTCCTATACCGATCTTCCGATCCAGTCCATCATCTATCCGGGTGATCATTGCGGCGAAGAACCTGCCGGGAAAAAGAACAGCAGGCATAATATATGTTCTTGGGAAGAACCGGGAGTTCTGACAGTATATAATTTTACCCAGAATTCCATCCGGGTCGGGGGCTTGGAAAAGCATGCACGCTCGGAGCAGATCCGTCAGAATATCGAAGAGGTACACGGGCTGCCGAGAGGCTTTCTGCATTCCTTTGTAGAGCAGCATAAGACTGCACATTGGAATAATGAACCTTTCTTCCGGGGTGCCTTAGTTTGTAATCTGCCTGGGCAGAAGCGGCTTTTCGCATATGAGCTTATGCAGCCGGAATATAAGGGCAGGGTGTATTTTGCGGGGGAACATGCGTCGAATAAGCATGGGTGGATGCAAGGCGCTTTATCCAGTGGGAAAGCGGCTGCCAATCGGTTGGCGGAGCATTTTCATAATATGTATTAAAGAGATGAATTAGGTTGACGAAGATATAGGTAGTGTACAAAAGCCGGAGCGCAGGCAGGGGGACACCCGGTGGAAGTCAGGTATCCGAAATCTATTGTGCTAAGCGAGACAGCGGCAGGAGCTTTCTATGTAATTAACGCAGTGGCACGCTGCGGGTCGTTTCATATGTGCATCCGTGCAAAATGAAACTAAAGATGTCCTCCATGACATTTTTCCCCTCAGGTTATTGCACATAGAAAGCTCCTGCCGCTGTCTCGCTAAGTACAATAACGATTTCTGATAAAAGCCTTCCACCGGGTGTCCCCTGCCTGCGCCCCGGCTTTCGGGATATACGTTACGATTATGCTATTCGCTGTACTTCTCGATGTATTGTTAATTGGCATCAGCTTGTACTGTGAACTTTAGATACCGATTTTTTTGTGATTTCATTGCGATATTTACTTAGTGAATTACATCCCTAAGGATTTTGAGAAGATATTAGGCACAGTAAATATATTCAATTTGGACTGTTCCCTGAAAAGTAGACCGTTAAAAAGTTTCTTTAATACTTAAGTATTACCATAAGGGGTTCATATCAAATATATGCCGTTTTATCTATGTGTAAAATTCTCGTTTTTTTATGCCTTTATGTTTTAGTAATTCGGAATACTCCGCTATAATATAGGGTTATTTTATAAAGTAAGTAAAACTCGGGTTTCGGTCTGCCTTGCAGAAAGGCATGCTGCAATGGACGGATCATAACGGTTTCTAATAATATTTATTAAGGCTTTGCCTGTATATAGGATATCATCTCTCCATCATCCAAAAAAACCTTGCTATCTGTAATTCTTAGATAAGAAACAACATTAAAATATATAGTAAATACCCCTATTCCTGTTTTAGTTATCAAAAAGCATCTGTTTATACGGCGATTTATAACTATGCGTAATGATTTAATCTGCATTACAAGTTATATCTTTGAACATCTATGAAAATAATCAGACCTCATTTACCATACCATAGCGAAACCCTTCCGCTTAACCATTATGCCTTTCATTATAGCAGGCCAGGCTCAGGGAGCAGGTACGGTACTGGGGTATCCGGTTTGGAAACATCTTGTCAAAATCGTAATCGTACTTAGCAAAGAGGAAGCCAGGAAGAATAATGTACGTGACCCAGGGGCAATTCGACATGGACGTCGAATTGAGTTGCGTTGTACACGGATGTACATACGCAACGACCCGCAAGATTGCCGTCAGGTATATCCCATTATTCTTTCTGGCTTCCTCTTTGCTTAGTGCGATAGATTGCAGACAACGTTTCCAAACCGGATACCCCAGTACCGCACCTGCTCCCGTCTCTTTGTTAACTACTCCGATATCGAATTATCTTCACATACCCTATTGTATTTTCTCTATAACTCCAAAAGCATACAGCATTACTATAATCGGTATACATACTCTGCTTCCGCTTGTACATTATGAATCTCACAAGCCATTCCATCCGTGAATTCAGGCCACTTTTCCAGGAATATCTGATCCGTTTCTTTCAACGCCTGTATCTCAACAGTCACCTTCGAAGGAAACCCAAACCTCTTCAGCCCTATCTCCCAGATCTGCCCGTTATAAAACCAGTCATCCTCCCATTCCTGCTCCACGTATAATTTAGCTATATCCCCGCTATAATCAATCCGCAGAAAGCAATCATTCAATCCCTCCGGATAAGTAATATTAAGTTCATATATTCTTTTATCCGTCTCCTCCCGGATTAACGTATACGCAACCGTACACCCAGGAACATCCGCCGTACATTCATAGACTGAAAAGCCGTTTTCATACCCCTTAAACCGGTACCCTTCCGGCTCCGACGGCAGCTGCGGATAGGATTTAATAAGCTCCGGGCGGCGGTTGATAAGCTGATATCCAAAATCGTCCTCTATGACATCGGCTTTCGTTATTAACAGGTATTCCTTATTCCTGCACAGCTTCCATGCATTCAAGGCTTCCTCTCTTGTAACAGTGATCACCCGGGCATCGGTGGGTTCCTTTGTCCAGCAGTATTCCGGGTCAACATCCGTGTAAAATATATAGGAAGCCCGGCTG
>JAFADH010000210.1 GCA_023424995.1 Bacillota bacterium
GAGGTGGACGGCGAACCCAGGGAATTAAAGGAATGGTATGCCCTGGTCAGATATCTGGGTTCCTTTGATAAGGCGGAGGGAATTCCTCAGATACCGGAGCAATACGGCGGACCGGAGGGCAGAAAGGTAATCGATAACGACAGGAATATATTTGCATTACTCAGTAATCCCAATAAGATTTCAATGACCCTTTATATCGTGGCACCGCTGGTGATCATAATACTTGTATTCGCAGCGGTGAAGCTTATCCGGATAAGGAAGGGAAGGCGAAGGAGAAGAAGACAGTATTAGAGATACGGACATTTTATAACAGTGTTACTCCTGTGAATAATAAATGAAGGTTGGATCATGAGCATGGAATATTATGAAGAACGGCCCATGGAATGCCGTCCCGGGTGCGGCGCCTGCTGCATCGCGCCCTCCATATCGTCACCGATTCCGGGAATGCCGGACGGAAAGCCGGCAGGAGTGCGGTGTATACAGCTGACGAAGGATAATCTGTGCAGGATATTCAATTCACCCCTTCGACCGGCAGTATGCAGCAGCCTGAAACCGTCGCGGGAGATGTGCGGGGCGACGGATGCGGAGGCGATGAAGTATCTGGACTGTCTTGAACGGGAAACCGCAGGGCGGCAGAATGATATGGGGATAAAATAAAGGCTTTGTAATTATGTAAACCTTGCTTATATAGATATTGATTTTTAGATTAATTATACGAAATATAAACCCCAGAAACGCAGTCAAGGCAGAGATTCCGGTCTCTACGGCGAATCTGGGGTTTTACATATTAACAATGGAAATTATTAAAATTTAAATGTGATTCCAGAGCGTGTTTGAAAAATCATTGTACTGTTCTGACCGCTTCACTTTGCGGTATTCTGCGTTGCAGCTTTGGAAACGCAGCCCCACTATGTTCCCCAAATTGCTTCTTGCCTCCCACAAATTGGAGCTTTCAGATCGGCACAAGCATTTTCCAAACACACTCTAGGACAAGCATGGCATCTGCCGTATAAGACTGATGCCATGCTTTGCTTTTCCGTATAACAACTTATATAGTATAGCAGGCATGTACTTTGCTGCTATTTATTGATCCAAACGTAATCTCCGGTTATGTTTATTTTAAATATCTTGTCAGCCGTTTTTCGAAGTCTTCCAGGGATACCTCCAGCTGCTCGAAAACCTCTTCCTTCACCGGACGGTAATTGGTGGCGCCAAGTGCTTTCCAGGCATAGGTCCCGGCAATATGAACCACCGATACAAGCTCACGGAATATGATACCGGGATCCAGCGGTCTGTGGTGATAGAGTGCGACCTCGTACATGGGGAAGGGAAGATCCCACTGTTCCAGGAGATATGCACCGATCTCCTGGTGTAACTCTTCATATTCACCGTATACCAGATCGATATACTCATTGGGAGTCAGATTTATATTCTTAAGGACTCCCTTCTTCTTAAGGCGGTCGGCAAGAATGATCAAACCGATATTATGGATAAGACCGGCAAACATCATGGATTCTGCAGGCTGCTTATGAAGGAAGGCCTCATAGAAGAACAGGAAGATACGATTCGTTAAGTAAGAGTGCCTCCATAATATCTCAGGATCGGCCTCAATATCATCGGTCTGTTTATTGGCACTTGCTATGCAGGCCCAGTGCACGAAGCATTTCAGATTGCTGAGTCCCATATATAGGGCGGCCTGCTTTACCTTATTCGGCATGACGCCGTATACGGCTGATTTGGCCACCTGGATCAGGAGCCGGGAGATATCGGGGTCCTGTTCTATTAAGGTGATCAGAGTCTCGGTATCCTCTTTTTCTATTAAGGATATCATCCGCTCACAATTCTCAGGGATACAGGAGGAACACTCCAGGTCCTTTATCCGGTTTGCTAAGGCATCGGCATGCAATATGGAATCAATGGCGAATAATTTTTCGACCCTGTGCAGAAATTCGGTGTTATTCCAGGGCTTGAATACATACAGGTTCGCCACATTATGCAGCAGGGCACGGTACATGGGCTTCTCATCGGCATAACCGCTCAGTATGATACGGATAACCTTCGGATATTTTTCTTTTATAATGGTCAGCAGCTTATAGCCGTCCATCTCCGGCATCCGCATATCACAGATAATCATATCAACCGGAGCATCCTCCAACAGCTTCAAAGCATCCCTGCCGCTCTCCGCCGGTATTATCTCATAATCCGTATCCAGGAACATCCGCGATAAAGCCTTTATAATCTGTACCTCGTCGTCTACAATTAAAATTTTCTTCATACCCCTTCATCCTTTCATATTTGTAAATGGTATACCGTACACTGGTTAGTTGAATGGGAATTCATATTAATGTCAGCGATTAGTGGGAATGTGTCGTAAGAAGTCGGAGCTTATTCTGTTGAAACCATGGGCAGGGAAATTGTAAATATCGTCCCAAGCCCCAGTACACTCTGGACATCGATGCTGCCCTTGTGCTTATTTTTAATTATATCATAGGATACACTGAGTCCGAGACCGGTCCCCTTGCCGATCTCCTTGGTAGTAAAAAACGGCTCGAATATCTTTGGAAGAACATCTTCCGGAATGCCGGGGCCATCGTCCCCGATGGTTATCTTGATCTTCTGGCTGACCCTGCGGGCGGTTATTTTGATCGTTCCCAAGGTCTCCCGGTCCTGTGTCTTTATGGCCTGTGCCGCATTCACAATGATATTGACGAGGACCTGGCTGATCTGTACACGGTTGCAGTACAGAATGATATCATCAGGAACGTCCAGCAAGGTATTCGCTATAAAACGGGTCTCATTCCCGGTGATCAATAAAACCTGGCGGATGAGATCGAGAAGGTTATTGGAATCTCTCTCTTCGTCATTGGAAGATCTGGCAAATACCCGAAGAGACTGAACAATTTCAGTGACCCGGTGGATACCGGACAGGGAGTCTGAGAATATCTCCCCAAGCTCTTCGGTGACGGGATGGATCTTCAGTGACTTGTATTTCGCCGAGACCTCGGCGGCAAACTCACAAAGCTCCTGATTGTCCGAAACCTGTGCCATGGCAAGCCTGTGGTTAAGATATCCCAGGAATTCGCCGATCCGTTTATAATATTTCTGCAATAATTCCACATTGCTGTTGACAAAGCTCATAGGGTTATTGATTTCATGGGCAATTCCGGCAGCCAGCTGACCGATGGCAGCCATTTTCTCTGATTGAACCAAGGCAAATTTCGCTTCCGCTAACTCTGCATTGATTTCGTTTAGATCCTTCATTCAAGACCCCCGATCTGATATCCTTTGTTTGTACAAGTATAACATTAACATGGATATTTTTCAACTAATGTTGTAAGATTTAACCAAGGTGTTGTTGTGATTAAGTCACAGTAAAGTCTTTAAAACAGTATTATAATTAGAATGTACATTCCCATGTTAAAATATTAATGCTTTAAGTGCCGTAAGTCATCTGTAACAGCAGTACAGTAAATATGTACGCATATATATTCAGATGACGAAGCCCGGTCCTTTGCAGCCGCACTTGCCGTCAAGGGGAAAGGCGATCCGGAGGAATATATGTGTACATATTTATATCTTTATTTATATCTTTACATAGATCCGGTTTATGGCATTTGAAGCATTTATAAATATAATAAATACGTCAGGATATGTGGAGGATATGGTATGGTGAAAAAGGTACTGATCGTTGGCGGAGTAGCAGGCGGAGCATCTGCGGCAGCCAGGCTCAGAAGATTGGATGAAGATGCGGAAATTATATTATTTGAGAGGGATGAATATATCTCCTTTGCAAACTGCGGGCTCCCTTATTATATCGGAGACATAATTAAGGAGAGAAGCAGCCTTATGGTGCAGACACCGAAGGGGATGAAGGAAAGGTTTCGTATCGATGTCAGAAATAACAGCGAAGTCATCCATGTGGATACGGTGGGAAAAATGGTTACTGTCAAGCATAAGACAGGAGGAAGCTATGAGGAAAGCTATGATTATCTGATACTCTCGCCCGGAGCAAAGCCCATCAGACCGGATATTCCAGGAATCAACAGTGAGAAGATATTCACTCTTCGCAATATACCCGATACGGATAAGATAAAAGCCTGTGCGGAGCAAAAAGAGGCAGCAGATGCCGTTGTTATCGGAGGAGGCTTCATCGGCACGGAGATGGCGGAGAACCTGAGAGAACGCGGTCTGAGTGTAACCCTGGTAGAAGCCGCCCCTCATATATTGGCGCCCTTTGATGAGGATACCGTTGTGATTGTGGAGAAGGAGCTGGAAGAGAACGGTATCCGGTTAAGGCTGAAGGATAGTGTGAAGGCATTCCAGGATACCGGCGGCAAGATAGAAGTAACCTTAGACAGCGGGGAGATACTGAGAGCTGATATGGTTATTCTGGCAATCGGAGTCGCTCCGGATACGGCCTTCTTAAAAGACAGCGGGCTGGCTTTGGGACCCAGAGGACACATTCTGGTAGATGAGCATATGAAGACCGGTAAGGAAGGTGGCTATGCGGTAGGTGATGCCATAGAGGTAGTGGACTTTATAACAAAGCAAAAGACAGCGGTCCCCCTGGCCGGACCTGCCAATAAGCAGGGCAGAATCGCAGCAGACAATATAGCAGGCCTGCCGAGCTCCTATAAAGGCTCACAGGGAACCTCCATAATCAAGGTGTTTGGGCTGACAGCCGCAAGTACGGGAGCCAACGAAAGAACACTAAAGCGGAACGGCCTGGACTACAGGTGTATTACGATCCATCCGGTATCCCATGCTTCGTATTATCCGGGAGCAGTGCCGATGACCCTGAAGCTTATCTTTAACCCTGAGGGTAAGGTTCTTGGTGCCCAGGGGATAGGTTATGACGGGGTAGATAAGCGGATCGATGTCATAGCAGCCGTAATAAGACTGGGCGGAACCGTGGAGGATCTGACGGAGCTGGAATTATCCTATGCCCCTCCCTTTTCTTCAGCGAAGGATCCGGTTAATATGGCAGGCTATGCAGCCCAGAATATATTGGAAGACAGAAGCCATGTTACTACCTGGGCTGAGGTGGAGGAGATGAATGCGGAGGACTATATGCTTATCGATATCAGAACGGAACCGGAATACGGGGCCGGCCATGTGAAGGGAGCCGTCAATATTCCCCTGGACAGTCTGAGAGACAGATTGAAGGAGCTTGATAAGAGTAAGACAATTGTAGAATACTGCCAGGTGGGAGTCAGAGGTTATGTAGCAGATCGTATCTTGTCCCAGCTTGGTTATAAGGTATTGAATGTGACCGGCGGTTATAATTCGGCAGCAGCCATGGATTACCGTCCGGACGGGGTAGATGGGATTATACTGAGGGCCAGTGAGGTTGATACGGGTGAGACGGAGAATGATGTGGCGAATGGTACGGTGAATAATGTGGTGAATGATAAATATAGCGAATGATGTAAGGAAGGATATAGCAAATAATAGGGTGAATAGTTAGAGAAGGATACGGTGAATGATGTGATAAATGACATGGCGAATGCTATAATGAACGATACAGCGAATGATGTGT
>JAFADH010000227.1 GCA_023424995.1 Bacillota bacterium
CATAGAAATTATCCTTGGCGGTCTGCAATGCGATATTCACCGACATAACTGTCTCTGACGCATAAATCAGTGCTGTGCCTTCTGTGATTTTCGCATCCAGTGCTTCTGTTTCTTCTGCGGTGTAACCGGATTTTCTTTCAATTAATTTATCTGTATAGGTATGAAACTCTGCAATCGCAGCATTGACGGCATTGATCACCTCCTGATCCGAGGAGGCTGCTATGGCCAGCCAGCTAAGCAGGATATCCGGACCTGCCGGGTCTTCATAGACACTGACAGTTACCTCTGCATCAATGGGTAAATCGAAAAAGTAACTTACGGTCTTCTCCCCGTTATTCGAAAATCTCCCCAGCACCTGGGCAACAATCTCATTATCCAGGGTATAGGATACTGAGATGGCATAATTACGGTTAGTCGCCCACCACTCCTGGAAGCCTGCCAATAACTGATAGCTTCCTGCCTCCAGAGGAAGCTTATATTCGATTCTCTTATCCGTTCTTGCCCAGAAACCGCTTTCAAAGCAATTTAAGCTTTCCGGATTTTTTATACCCATATCGGTCTCCAGGCTGCCGGTATAGCCCCAGCTTCCTTCCGTATAAGCTTTATCAAAGGTATCATCATTAATTAAAGCAACCTTGGCTTTGATCAGATCATATACTGTCGATCCCACAGCGGCCCCGGAATCTATATAATACCGCATTCCTTCCGGTACCAATAATATCCGGGCGGTGACCTCACGATGATATCCGGCCAAATTACCTGTCACTGAAGTCAGTACCGCCGGCAATAAATCCCCCGCCTGCCATTCGACCGCAACCTCCTTATCCACCGGTTCCCCATTATCATAAACACGGACATTAAGGGTCGAAGGCAGGCTCTCCGTACTAAAGTAGATATCCTCCATAGCTGAATTTATCTTAATAGGGTAAAGTTCTTCCAGCTCCTCCAAGTCCCAATCTCCATAGTTCCTGATCTTAATAACATTGCCCTCGCCAATCTCAACGGGCAGCCATATGTATCTGGAATCTGCCAGGTCACCGGATATCCAGCGGTCTCCCATATAGATATATAAGCCTTTTTCAGTGTTATACGGAATTACATTCGTGCTCTGGGAACCAAATGTGGTACGGCTGGTATCGCCGATACAGGGATCACCCATGTTGGTCCAGGTTCCTAAGATCTCATCCGCAACCCAGTATTGAGCCTGATTGGGGTCCCATCCCGTTGCCCCGGAGGTAATCATATAATACTTGTCCTCATACTTGAACAAAGCCGGCGCCTCTCTCTGTGCCCCGGGGAAGAGGCGTACGAAATCCATCCCATGCACCGCCTCGTCTACCGGTGTGGCAAGATAGGTATAGTCATAATTCAACTTGGAGATGAACATGGTTCTGTTTTCTTCACTGGAATAGATAATGTAAGCGGTTCCGTTATCATCCACAAATAAGTTCATGTCCCTTGCAAAGCCTTTGCTCTCCTCATACCATTCACCCTTCAGCTGGTCCTCCGGACATATATTGAGCCGATAACGGTCGATGAACCGGAAGGGTCCTGCGGGTGAAGCACTTACCGCCACCCCAGCGCAGGCTGCCGCATAGTTCGCCGAGCTTGTCTGTGTGGGACCGTCCGCATGGAACCATAATACATATAGCCCGGTATTTTGATTATAGATCATCTTAGGCCTTTCGATAACCGAGGTGGAGTCATTGATACACAGGAATACATTATCCTTTTCTTCCTCCGTATAATTATCATATAGATCAGTAAAATAAGGATCATTATCAAGCTGGACCCTTGTTGCAACGGTCCTCATGACATAACCCTCAAAGGTCCAATTGTACATGTCCGAAGAAGAATAGGCGCTGATTCCGTTACTGCGGTAGCCTTTTGTCTTATCCTCGCCGTACCACCACCATTTGTCGCCTAATTTCTGTACCTGTCCTCCATGCGCCTGGATCTTCACTCCGTTGGTATCCTTCCACACTCTGCCGTTGGTGCCTGAAAATGACGCGTAGGTCTCTATGGTGCGAAGCGCTGCAAGCTGTGCATCCAGCCGGTCGCACATCTCCCTGATTTCTTCTTCCGCAGCTTCCGCGGCATCTGCCATAGCCCGTGCTTCTTCCAGTAAGGCATCTAAGTCGCCTGCGGTATCTTTTCTGCCGGCCGCATCAAGATATATTTCACCCAAAGGCTCTTCTGCATATACCACGCCTTCTGCCGCCGCACTTGCCACTGCTCTCTCAATAACATCGATCTTTGCTGTCAGAGTTGAGACATCACTGGGAATAACCGCTCTTATGATTATGTAGTTTATGATGGGGTCCACATATTGATTGGTCCTGGTTGGATTGTGAACAAATACATTCAATTCACCGTCGGTAACTTCTACTTCGCTAACCTTCTCTACCAGGGCATTCTGGCCAAGCTGGAGAGCATTCGCAACCGTTGTTCCCTCTAATACGATATTCACCGGTCTTGCCGACCAGGGACACTTAAATCCCACCGATACCTCATAATTCCCCTCCGGCAGCTCAAAATCATAGTAGATCCCGCTTGTCCCGGATACATATGTAATCTGTCCCGTATAAAAATATGTGGCTGTTTTGTCAAGACTGGTCCCTGTACCCCCTGCCACCAAAACCGAATTGGTATCGTTCGGACGGTAGCCCCAGGAATATCCCGTCGTATCTTCTCCGTATTCCTTATCCGTAACAGACTGGTAGAGCCCCATATAATCGCTCGTATTTACTCTGTCAACGATCTGTGCGCCGCAGTTGGCAAAATACAAAACATAATCATTGGCGATCAGTTCCTCAAGAGCAGGCTCCGCCTTTTGTCCGCTTACCTCCGGACCGGATGCGGGCTCGGATAATAATACCGCTTCATCAATAGAAGCCAGGTTCTCCTGAGCCTGTACGGCATATGACACTGATTGGATAATGATTGCCAGACTGAGCAGCATGGCTGTGAATTTAAGCTTGCTTTTTTGCATTCTTAAGTATACCTCCTCAAATAATATTATTGATAATAATTAATTTCCTTTCATTCCTCTGCGGATCCTGCAATCTGATCCGGTACCGGGCAATCTTCCCAATAATTTTGTCTTATGCCCCAATACATAGGATTTATCATTGGAAAGCGGTACAGTTTCTTCTGTATCAGTTTTGTAACCGGTTTCAAAGCTGACTGCAATCGATTTCATAATTAGGCAGAAATATCCTTGAGCTTCAATGCCAGTATGATATGTGTTTTATGTAATTAAAAAAGGAATAAATGTATTATCAATTAATAAGATTATACAATTGTATGGTATATTTTTCAATTAATTTATAATTATTTCCATATTATTTTTCTGAAGGTTTGTCACATACACAATGAAATAAAAAAGCTTACCTAAATATTATGTCAGACTGAATGCACCACTTTATGGGAAACACAGTATGCCGCTAAGCAGGGCATTCCGTGCGCGCTATGATATCACAAATATGCTCGGTACAGCATGTATTTTTGACATATGTTTTTCAAAAGAAATCCTCGACTTAGACTGGTTCTCATAGAGATATTTATTGAACCGTGGGTATTGGTTGAGGCAGACAGCAGATTAAGCTGTCTGCCTTTGCCGTTGTTCGGCTATTTTCTCGGCTTCCTCTGCGAAAGCTCCGATGTCGCGGTAGTGAATAACGATTTTCTGCTCCGCCGCTCTGGAGTACCGCTCTGCTTGTTCTCCGACCTCAATTTTCTCGATAAGGATGTTCATCAGCTCACCGCTGAGTTCGTTTATCTCGATGTACCGCTTTGCTTTATCAATAAATCGAGTAATGTTGGCGATAGAGTTTTCAGTTCTTCAATGTGTTCAGTTACTGAACTGCTCGTTGGTGACCTTGTCAAGCACATTGTCCTCGTATAATTGTTTGAACAAGGTGCTGAGATCGGCATCCCTCCGGCGCATCAATTCCAATTACCTTTGGAGCCACTCAATTTCACGGCGGGTTTCAGTGTTGTTTTTCCAGTTGATGTAATGGATGAATAACGCTTCCTGCTATCTTGCAAAATGAGTTACTCTCAGTAAGTCATCCAGAATGATAGCCGCCGGATAGATTTCCCGAAAGTAGTGTCCGCTGCATTTTTACTTGCGTCATTTTCGGTAAGTAGAACACATCGGCGGCCATGGTGTGCGTACGGTGCAGAGTCATAACCTCTCCGCAATCGAGGCAACGGACGAATACTGATAAAATATCCTGTTCTTCCATGTTTGTTCAGCGCCGTTTGTGCTCATTGATTTCCTGCACGATGACCCAGATTTCTTTTGTTATCAGAGGCTCATGCGTGTTCTCAAACCGCAGATGCTCTGATTCGGGACGTTCAATTCGCTTCTTGTTTTTGTAGGGCAGCGTAGTGTACCGAAGGTTGATGGTATACCCCAAATAGATTTATCCTCCCGAAGCCGGGTATCCAGATATACGGCTTGCTGTCGATGACTGTCCTGTCGCCGGATTTAGGCTCGGTAAAAGCTGGTGCGGATTTTGATACAGCACGAGATGTCGGTTCTGCTGGCCGCATCGTTTCCGTTTCTTTTTCTGCCGTTATTGTCGTTACCTCTAACTTGCCTTCGGAGACGGCCTCCGTTTCTGGAGCAAGAGCATCGGCAGAGACAAAAATATGTGATCTTTTCTCTGACTGAGCCTCAATTTCTGAAACTACGGCGGCTTTTGCCGGCTCGGAGGGTAAAACCCCGACCTCGGTGCTCCATGGCCACACGGCGACATGCAAAGCGACACAAGCGATAACGCCAACTCCAACGATTATTTGCTTTTTTATATATATCAGCTCCCTTCGCCAACACACATACCACAAGTCGACGGAGATAGCTATATCCATTTGCTAAATATTGTTTGCGATTGCATAATAATATTGAAATTTACGCAATTTATTGTTAGAATAATTCTATATTCTTGGATTCTTGGACGAGGGGAAGCAAGTGTACGTGAACTATAAAAAACTATGGAAACTACTCATTAATAAAGAAATGAAAAAAAGATTTGAGTATTTCAACGGGATTGAGTACTGTTTCTATGACTAAGCTTGCAAACAATCAAAATGTGAGTACGGATATTTTAGTAAGAGTATGCCGGGCTTTAAATTGTGACATCTCTGATATTATGGGAATTGTAGAAGATAAAGAAAATTAATATACTAGATATAAAATGAGGAGGTCGTGTTATGGGATTGAGGATGCACAAAAGCATAACTATCTGCAAAGGCGTACGCGTGAATTTTGGCAAGACAGGCACGAGTCTGAGCTTTGGAACAAAAGGACTCAGACATACGATACATTCAAGCGGGCGCCGGACCTCCTCGATTGGCATACCAGGAACAGGTCTTTCTTATGTGACTTCTTCAGGAGGCAAGAAACGGCAGACACAGTCAAACTATTCTTCAAGAGGTTACCGCTCTCCATCTCAAATCCAACGGCAGCAAGAAAAGTATAATGAGTTTCAGCAAAATGAAGCTATAGTTCGGGAATATGAGAGCTTTGTGGAATCAATCAAAACTATCCATACCATGTGTGACGATGAAATCAATTGGAGTCATATAAACTCAATAAACGAACCTTTTAATCCGAACGGTATAGGCCCCCGTCAAAAGGCAGCTATTCAAGCACTTGATAATTTCAAGCCGAACCTAATTCAAAAAGCCATTAAATCCGTTGCCGAGAGCAAAAAGGCTTCACTCGCCCAAGCTATAGAAAAGGCTGCGGCTGAGGACAGGGCGGAATTCGAGGAGTGGAAAAAATTAAATCTCTTATCCCAAAGGGTTTTAGCTGGTGATATTGATACTTATTTTGAAGTCATCAACGAAATGAACCCACTGGATGATCTACTGGAGTACGGGAGTGATTTTCAATTTGGTGCAGACGTTAGTTCAGCGATGGAAGTAGAGTTCAAAGTGAAATCCGAACAGATTATTCCGACTTTTTCGATGTCTTTGACTCAAACAGGAAAGCTGTCAAAAAAGGAGCTTACAAAAACCGCATACTATGAACTCGTGCAGGATTATGTATGCAG
>JAFADH010000262.1 GCA_023424995.1 Bacillota bacterium
GGGCGTCCGGATCATAGACGCTTGCAGGACCGCCGGTGAAGATGATGCCCTTGGGAGCGATTTCCTTAATACGTTCAAGACTTGTGGTGCAGGGAAGAACCTCGCAATATACATTACATTCTCTGACCCTTCTGGCAATCAGCTGATTATATTGCCCGCCAAAGTCAAGTACAATTACAATTTCTTTGTTCATCAATTTACCTCCAGTTATTCGCTGCCTTACAGACAGCATACAGTCGCACCATTTATATCAGTGATTGTCGGTACAATAGTTATCACGTTTCTTATTAAAAATGCAGATTTATAATACAACATTTTTAATAAATATGCTAGTCCAAATGTAAGTTTATTTTCAAATACAATTATGGAACGATTTATATCATATAACCTTTCAATATGATTCAACCGGTATGTTTTGCATAATGCCGGACAGCAGAGCCCGGTTCAATGAAAGGGCAGCAGGACCGTATTAAATTAAGACCGGCAGCGGCGTTGGGACAGTATTTGGGTTTATTTCTCCGAATTAAATTTACTTTGTCTTGTTTTACGAAGCAAATCAAGAAGGCTTTTATTCCCTGACTCCTCTAATGTCTGTCCGATATGCTCCGGGCCATGGTATTTATTTGCATTGATTAATTGTGATCCATAGATGCCATTATGTCCGGAGACATAATAACTAATCAGTGCGGCAGCAATATAATAAGGCATTGCGCCGACTCCGAACAATTCAATCCCAAGCATGATGGTCGTCAGAGGAGTATTCGCAGCACAGCCGAATACTGCAATAAATCCCAAGGCGGCAAGGAGGGAGGGCTCAACATGAGCGATCTGTCCGATGAATCCTCCCAGGGAGGCTCCAATATCAAAAAGTGGGGTTACTTCACCGCCCTGGAATCCGGCTCCCAGAGATAATACGGTCATAATAAATTTAAGAACAGGGTCAAAAATACGAACCTCCCCATCAAACCCGGCGCTGATCATCCATGTGCTTAATCCGTCATATTTAACCGCATCAAATAAAAACATTACAGCCAGTACAACCAGGCTTCCGGCAAACGCCCGCAGAACATGGTGTTTGATCATTCTTGAATACAGGCCTTTGAGTTTATGGACCGATATGGCAAACAGCCTTCCTGTAAAGCCGTAAATGCAGGAGGCTGCGATAATTATTGCAATATTATATATACTCGTTGCCGGAATAGCCTGTATCACATATGCGGTATGAGAGATACCAAAAAGATGAGTAACGTAATTTGCCGTAAAGGATGCAATAAAACAGGGAAGCAGCGCTTCATAGCTGAGCTTCCCAATAAAGCACATTTCCATACCAAAAAAAGCACCGGACAGCGGTGTACCGAATACGGAACCAAAGCCTGCACTGATGCCGGACATGATAAATACCGGTTTTAATTTTTCATTTAGCTTGAAGAATTGTCCGATTTTATTAGCAAGCGTTCCTCCTATTTGTACGGCAGTGCCTTCACGGCCGACCGAGCCGCCTGTAAGATGGGTCAGTATTGTAAAAACGAAAGTAAAAATGGCCGTCCGGAAAGGAACCTGGACCTGTTTGTGAACACTGTCAATGATCAGGTTGTTTCCGCGCTGTGAATTTTTCCCGAACCTATGGTATACGACAGAGGTCAGTATGCCTACTGCCGGAAGAAATGCTATAAAAACCAGATGATGCTCCCGGGTGGATGTTACCAGTTCAAGCAATGTCAAGAACACTGTCGATACGCCTCCCATTACAATACCTATAGCTAGTGTTAATGACAGCAATGTCAGTAAGTTCTTATGTCTCGTTATAACCATAATTCTGTGTCTCCTTATGCAATTGTACCTTTTAAATATACATATTGAAATTCAGCATGCCCATACATACTTTTGTTAACCGTATCCGATATATCGGCTTCCCGTAGCTTTTACCAATTTCAAATGATATCATATATTATTCCCCTTCGCAGAGTCATTGTGAGCTTCATCACTCCTTATTCTTCAATAATTTCTTATAGGTTAAGTCAATACCCATAGCCCCAAGCGGCGCTGTAAGAATAATTGACAATACGGCAACACTAAGAATGGTATTACCGGCAGCAACACCGGCTGCTAAAGGAATCGTGCCTACTGCTGCCTGTACGGTAGCCTTTGGCAGATAGCCTATATTGCAGAAAATCACTTCCTTAACGGTTAACCCGGAATGGATAAGACTTACAAAGACACCGATTGCCCTGAATGTGAGTGCCCCGAATATTAACAGAATGACTGCGATGCCCGCCCCGTAAGCATATCGGAGATCAACGGCTGCGCCCACAAGTACGAATAGTGCAAGCTCTGCCGCAACCCAGATCTTTGAGAATTTTCCGGATATTCTTTTGGCAAGGGTATCATACATTTTTAAGATGGTTCCGCCGAGAGCCATGACAGCAAGGAGGCCGGAGAACGGGACCATGGATGCAACGTATTCTTCAAATCCGACAAGCAGGAACGAAATACCTAAGATTACCAATATCTTGACCGTATCGCGTATGTGTATCTTTTTAAACAGGTGCACCAATAAAATACCTGTCCCTATCCCTGCGGCAAGTCCTGTAAGAATGGAAACCGGTATATTTAATATAGTTAAAATGTTGATGCTGCCGCCTTTATATACGTCGATAAATGCCGTGAATAAGACAATACAATATATGTCATCCGCCGAGGCGCCGGCCATGATAAGCTGAGGGATGCTTTTTTGCTTTCCGTATCCGTTTTCCATAAGTGCAAGCATTTTGGGAATGATCACTGCCGGTGAAACCGCGCCCAGCATAGCGCCCATGATAGCGGCCTCAACTATAGAAACGTTAAGCAAAGGAGGAGCCAATAATACGGCACCTGCAATCTCAAAAGTAGCCGGGATGAAGCACATGAGGATGGCCGGTCTTCCAACCTTCTTCAAATCCTTTATATCAAGAGAAAGCCCTGCCCGCACCAATATTATAATAAGTGCAATTTCCCTTAAATCAGCGGAAATTGTTAAAATATCCGGGTCGATCAGATTTAGTGCATAGGGGCCAAGTATAATACCTGTGATAAGCATACCCAATAACCCGGGCAAATGAAGTTTTTGGAAAATACCGCTTAAGGCAAACCCGCATATTAAAATAAGAGCAAAACTAACTAGCATAGAGTATCTCCTCCTTAATCATTTTCTGATTCTTTTGATCCGGTCAAGAAGCAATTCACGTATGTGGCATTGTTCATCCTGTATCCGGTCATAAAGCTCATACCGTACCAGAGCTCTGCACATATAAACCTCCGTAATAAAAAAAGCTGACAACTTCCGCTATTTGCAGAAGTCATCAGCATTAGATGCGTTTCGGCTTACGCCCGGGAGAACTTCATTCCCACTACAACAGTGTATAATAGTATTTCCTTAATGTCAAGCGAACACTTCTGATTTCATTAAAGGATAAAATTATTGAGAGAAATAATCAGAAGCAAGGCTTGGAGAATTGCAGCTACCTGAAGAAAGTTCCAAATCCCAAGGATGGAAGAAGTCAGAATATCATGCTTACGGAACGCGGAAAAGCTGCGCTTTACGAACACCATTTACTGCATGAAAGCTTTGTTCTTTCACTTAAAAAGGAGCTGGGACCGGAAAGTTATGCAGTCTTCCAATCGGGCATTAAAAAGCTGATAGAATTTTTACAGGAATAGTCTCAAGGGTGATATATTCACCGGACTGTCCCATCTTCCGGAAGGCTTGCTGTTTGTAATTCCGAGGCCAATATCCTTTGATGAAGCAGGCCTTTGACTCAGGCAGCAAAAGCTCGGCATATAATAGGAAAATACGACTAAATGGCCAGTTTATATTTACAAACACGCAGCAGCGTGTTAATATCTGCTTAAAGTTACATATTGGGAATCATTGACTGGCAATGATAACCGGCTTCATTAAAAAGCCATGGATTATAAATTATGGATTATATACCGAAGGGAAAGGAGGGGCTGTGTATGAACGGAAATATTTTAAGGGAAATGTTTGACTGCATTCCGGAGCTTGATTTTCAAGCCGGATATCGATATTTTCTTGGCAGTACGGAAAATTATTCAAGAGCGCTCATGTCTACCTTAAAAAGCATAAAGTCTAAACTGCCCCTGTTGGAATCCATGTATTACACCGAAGAATACGAAGGATTACGCACCATAACCCGGACCTTACGAAAGATGCTTGGCAATATAGGGGCCCTGTCACTGGCAGAAGCTTCTTACCGGATGGAATCGGCTTTGTTCGGCGAAGATACTTCCTTACTGCAGGAGCGGCTGGCGGATTATATGGATGAACTGACAGTGCTGTCCGAACATCTGGAGACACTGCTTCAAAGTATGTTCGGCAGGAATATAACAGCCAGGGAAGAATCAAATTCTTCATTTTTGCATTATGACTTTACCAAGACCAGGGAGAGTATTCGTAAATCAACGGATTTACTGGAACGGAAGATAATCTGATATCCTTAATATGAATATATACGTTAATACACATAGTTTACACCAACCTATTCATTACGAACCATATATTTTATAAAGATCGGAGACAGGTTTATGACAGCAATAACAGGTGCCTTCTTGTTTGCAATCGTGGCGGTTATGACCATTCTTGCAGCATTCGGAGCACCCTTAGGTGAGTTTACTATGGGCGGAAAATATAAAGTGCTGCCCAGGCAGTTTAGAGTTATGGCTTTTATATCATTTGTTATTCAAATATTTGCAATCATAACGATTCTGCAGGCTGGCGGCCTGCTGACACAGTGGTTTCCGGAAAAGGTTACAAAGGTGATATGTATATTC
>JAFADH010000200.1 GCA_023424995.1 Bacillota bacterium
TAAATCTGTTATGTCAGCTCACACAGTAAGTCACACCGCAAAATAGCATTTATGCCAAAAAGAGCGCCTTGAAAATGGCTTTTACAAACCAATCAAGGCGTCTTCTTGTACAATATTATTCAGTAAGCCTATTTTGTGACAGTTCCTTATCATTGATAAGCCTTATTTATATTTGATATTACCAAACTTGGGTTTTCGTATTTTTCCTGGTTTTTCTGACTTTCCCGTATTTTCATATTTTTCAATATGTTCTCAGTTCTTCAACCTTTTCGGTCTCACCGTTCTTCATTCCATTCCGTAATCTCCCAACCGCTTCCTTCAGGATCCAGAAAGTGCGGCGGCTGGTCATAGTTCATCCTGGGGTCATGGGCATAATCCTTCTTGTATCCCGTTCCCGATGTGAAGCCTACGGCTCCGCGGGTATTTTGTATAATAGAGCCCCGGACAGTCAATACGCCGTTTGAAGTAGGATAGGAAGAATTAAAGCCGCTGTTATTTCTATTATCAAAATGAATGGAATTGATAAAGCTTCCTTCCAAGGCCATAAGTGCCGCATACACCTTGAATTTTTGTCTGGAGGAGTTGACACTTCCGTTGTCAAACCAGCCGTAGGTTAGTATTGCCACATTCCGGTCGGCAATGAGTCCGAGCATATCACCTGCCCCTTCCGGGAGAGTGGCTTCATTATCCCCAAGCACAGGTTTTCCATCCACGAAGTCAAGTGTAATCACCGTATCCTTGTAGGTGACGCCATCGGTTACTGCCGCACTGGCGAATGTATTAACCGTAGGGTCATACCCGGTTATAAAGATGTCATTTTTTGCCGCCACAGTTAATCTTCCGTTCAGAACTCCTGAGATGAATACATTCCCATTGTTGGGATCAAATTTATTGTTATTATTATGTGTCACCTTCTCATTCACGTAGATAACTCCGTTCTCAGGAAGAGGAAGTGTCCATGTGGCAGGACTATAATTAGGATTCCATATCTTCATTGTCCCGTCGCCCTTTAATAATATGCTGGTTCTTCCTTCAAAATAGTAACCGTCGGGCTGCAGAGCATAATACATCAGCTCCGAATTATTCTCCGGCATATCAATAGTATAATCCAGCTTCTTATGCCCCTCATGGAATGTGGGATTGGCACCGGAACCACGGACTAACTCGCCGGAATAGGATGCTATCTTCCAGAAATTCGGAGTTCCGTCCACGCTGAGATTCGTATTGGTGTGGTAGGGTCCGTAGCAGTTATCACTGCTGGTCCACCAGATATTGGCAGGATCATTATCCGAGAAATAAACATACTGGGTAAAAGATCTCTTGTTAAAGGTTGAGGTAACGGTACGCTTGACATCCGGATCACTGAGCCTCCATCCGGTTGACTTGATCACCTTATAAGAGCCGCCGTCGGTCACATCCGTCAATATATAAGCCGCCACAGGATTACTCTCCGGATAATAAAACACAGTGCCCATGTCCAGAGGTGTGCTGCCTTCCTTATTCAGATTCCAGAGATATTGATTAAGTCCTGCTTCCGCCGCATGCAATGCGGAGGTATTGCTCTCATAATATATCTGCTCTTTGGTCTGGGCTCTCACAAGGGATACTACTCCCACGGAAAGCGCCATAATTATCAGCATTACCATAAGCACGGCCGGTAACGCAACACCTTTTTCGTTCTTCATTAATCCATCGCCCCCTTACTTCTGACTGATATACTGGTACTCACACTTACCGGATCCTCCTTCAGACGGTCTCCCGCATCAGAAAGCAGCAGATTGATATTTATCTGCTTTCCGACAATCTTGAATATGGGAACAGCAGGTGACTGAAGCTTATTATATACCCGTTCCGCCACAGTCACCCAATTGGCAGGCGTACTGTCAATAGCTGCTTCCCCGCGTTTTAACTGGTTATTCTCCAATTTATATTGTACAATATCCACAACTCCGTCATTATCGATATCGGTATAGATCGTTGCCTTCATACCCCCGTCGGAGAGTTCCACCGCTCTATGGGAAGTTCCGCTGATTGCCACGGAGCGGGCCGTTCTGATATCCTCCTCCAGGGTCATAATGACCCTTCTTGCCTCCTGCTCCGCTATAAATTTTGCATCCGTATAGCTGTAAGAACGCATGGAAAAGGAAAGCAGGTAATAAACGCCGGATAACACCATGGAGGTCAGTGCCAGGCCAATCAATAATTCCACCAGGGTAAAGCCCCGGGTATTTGTTATTCTACGCATTCCGTTAACCCCTTCCTTCTCTTAATCCACATAGTTCTCCTTCGTTATGGGAATCAATTCGGATGCATTCCCCGGCAGTGTCTGCCCGTCATAAAAATAATACCCGCCCGGCTCAACCAGGGTAACTCCGTTCTGTACCAGAGGCTTTACCAGATAAAGCTTTCCGTAGTTCTTATCCTCATGAGCCGTATCTCCAAGATCACTTCCGGGAATAGAGGGCACCTCCGTCCCATCAGAGAATACGGTGTTTAAAACAATGCTTCCCGCATTCGAGGGGTCGGTTGCACTCATTATCTCAATTCCGCCCCGGAATACAATGAGTCCGGAATTCAGGGTCAGTCTGGAGCGGTTGCGGATTCGTAAGCCGGAATTAGATGACCCGGTATTCTCAAAATACATCTGGTATGCATTGAATTCCGAACTGGAATTCGACCTGGTTGAAATGGAATTGGATAAATTATAGGAAGCAAATTCAGCGATTCCCGCCGTATAGGGACCATTCTCTTTGATGTATTGCGTGCTTTCCACCCAATTCTCATCGATGCCTCCCGGGGTATCGGGAGTGACTCCGAAGTAACAGGTAATCTCCTTCACCGTTCCGGGCGCACTAAAGGTGCCGGACCATAAGACCTCACTGTGGGGCGTTCCTTCATAGGCACCCAAATAGGTACTGTCCGGTATCTGAATATCCGATATGGAATATACTCCGGCATAACCTGCGCCTACCGGCCATAGTCCTCCAAGAAAATCCGCGGTTATTATTCCCTGGGGATTAATATTGGAAGAGTTAAAGCTCTTATTGATATCCGTACCATACGGTACCTCCACCTTAATGGTACCTGACTCACCGGTGGACAGATAGATGGGATCCCCGTCCAGATCCTTCAATGTCAGTTTTATATGACAGGGATATTCCACCTCGAATTCCTGGGCTCTTGTTATTCCTTGGGCCACACTGGTGATCCAGTCGACAGCCTGATTGGGCTGCTGCATCATTCCGATTACAGATGGCTCCAGATTGACTGTGTAATTACCTGCTCTGAGATTAAGAAATCTGGCAATTCCGGCGGAGGAGGTTTTGATCTGCCTCGGCGCATCCGGTCCCGCGCTGAGATTGACCTTCACATCGGGTACTGTTACCAGGGTAGCGTCCTCACTCCAGCCTCTTTTCACACGAAGGCTGATATTGCCCTCCATTATGATGGGCTGCATGGAATCCCTGGTTACCATTGTCTCAAAGGTTTTGGCATAGGAGCTTGTATCTCCCGGAAGCTCCGGAATCACCTCTACCTTTATGCTTTTATAATCCCAGTCCACACTCCCGAGATCCCAGCCGCTCTGGTCCTCCCAGCTGATGGTAGTATTGATCGTGTATTTTACTCCGCCCACCGTCTTTATCTCCGTCTGCAGGATATCCCCCTTGGGATCCCCGTAGATTACATGGCCTCCTACGACGGTCTTCGTGCCTACCTCGGCAAATTTCAAGGACCGGATATATTCTATTCTGTCATTGGCCAGATTGGTTGCCACCATCTCGTATTCATTATCTCTCGATTTCTGTACGGCAAATACAAACGCATAGGTTCCGCAGGCTGCAATAAATGACAGAATGAGAACAGAGATCAATACCTCTACCAGGGTTAAACCTGAATTGTTTTTTAATCGAGTTATCAGCCATTTCATAGAAAATCCCCCTATCATAAACCTTTATTCAAAAAGGTCCGGTTTCCCAAAGGTTCCGTTCTTCATAAATTCATAGTCCTCAGGATATTTCGATGCCGTATCCTGGGAATAAAACCTTAAGGTCATTGAGATCTCAAGCTCCTCACCTTCATCCGTATCCGATTCGATATTGAATTTAGCAATAGTGTTAAAATACTGTGCTTTTTCAAAATTACTTAAGATCTTCTGGAGATCCGTATAATCTGTCTTTATGAGTAAATCAATGTCTCCGGTCTGAATCGTATCTGCCATGACCGGGTCATAAAAACTGACGGACTGCTTCCTGCCCAGGGTGGACACGGTTTTCTCCACAAAGGCCAGAAGCTCCGGCTGATCCCATATCTTTAGTATATCTTCATTGTCTTTCTCCAGCTTCTTCTTAAGTTTGGGAATCTTGGCCTTTAGTACATCCACCATCTCCTGCTTTCCTTTGGCTTCCGATAACTGGTAATCAAGGTCGTCCACCGTAAGCTGCAGGCTGTCTATATCTTGATTCAAGGGAACATATACAAAATTAAAAAACAATGCGGCCAGGACGACAATCAACACACTGGGCAGCAATATCTTCTCCCGATTCGTCAGCTTCATACTTTATACCTCTTTCTATTGATTATCATGCTTAATTAACAGCATTCAGTTGTTCTGCAATAATATCCTGCACATCGAGATTTACATAGATCGTAAAATCCTGAGGCTGATCCTGACCGGTGCTCTCCTCATCCTGTGCGGCTGCATCCTTAAAGGTTACGGATAGAACATTATCCTGCTTCCGCAGGTTCACCATAAACTGCGATATCTCCCTGTAGGTAAGGGAAGTTCCCTCGAGGGTCAATAATCCTGCATCCAATCGCATTCCGCTGATGGAAATCCTCTTTGGCAGGCATTCTTCAATAAGATCCATGACCTCCGTATATTTAACCTTATTCTTCTTCAGGCTTTCCAGATCCTGTGTCATACGCTCCAGCCTGTCCGCCTGCTCGGTAAGCGTGATATATTCGCTTTGAATATTGGCATAGGAGGAGATCTCTTCTTCCATAGTCCGTATCTTCTTCTCCAGGTTCAGCTTTTCCTGCAAAGGAAAATAGAAGAAAAAGACAGCCATCACTACAAAACAGAATAACCCTATAAACAGCATTTGAGAATTTATTTTGTCCGCCGCATTCCTTTTGGCTTGCGGTATCAGATTAATGTCATGCATAGTTGTTCCCTACTCCTCCCTTAAGGTTGCGCCAACAGCCTGTGAATAAAACACCAGTGACTGGACATTGTCATCTAATTTCCGGTACTGCCGAAGTGCAGACGCCAGGGGAGTGACTTCAATATTAAAATGTCCCTTCAGGTAATCAGTCAATCCCTTTAATAAACTGCCTCCTCCGGTAACATAAAGGGTATCCAATCCGATCTGGTTATTGCGGTTCTTAAAGAATTCTATGGTTCTCTCAATATCCATTACCTGAAAATCCACATAATTCTTGACGAAAAGATAATCATTGTTATGGAAGTTATTTTCAAAAAAATTTATTTTCTTCTTATATTCCTCCGCTTCCATAATATCTATATTCAATTTCTTTGCGATCTGGGAGGTTAGATAATCTCCGCCGTTGGATATGGACTTATGCAGGAAGTAGTTTCCATCCTTCATAATCATCACATTGGTTGAATACGCTCCAAAATCTATTATTCCTATATTATTATAATTTCCCGGTATAGAACCCTGCAGGGTAAGCTGCTTGGTTAACTTGCTCAGGATATTCGGTGCCACATCCACATATAAGGTCCTTAATTTAATCGTCTTCAAAGTATCAATATAGGCTTGTACCAGGCTGTTGGGTACCGCCGCAACCATGAGTCTGAGCTTGCCCAGGCTCCCCTCCTGCGGAGGCAGATATTCAAGAATCTTATAATCGATACAGTATTCTTCCTTATTCATGGGCAGAAAGCTGGTTATCTCATGGTTGATATTATCCAGAATCTGCCTCTCCTCCATCTCCGGCAGCTTCAATTCTCTGACGATCAGCTCGTTGCCTGCGATGCACAGAACACACTGCCTGCCCTTTATTTTATTTCTTTTAAGAACTTTAAAAATCACCTCAGCCAATTGTGCCGGTGCTTCGATCCGCCCCTGGTTGACCATCCCCTCAGGCAGGGCTTCCATTCCGCTCCGGACGATCTTATTTTTTTTAACCTGAACTACCTTGATAAAGCTGGAACCGATATCGATTCCGATGATGGACAGCTGGCTTTTCCTTAATCGATCGGTTCTTTGCTGTATGATATTATCGTAGGATATTTTGCTCTTGTTTCCTTTCTTGGTCATTCGTACCTCCCGCCTCCTCCGGCTTCCGTGCCAAAGCAGCTAATTTTTATCTCTTATGAATAAAATCGGTCAAAATATAATATTACCAGAATTGTCCCCGCTGAAAGAAAAGGACCGAAAGGTACCAGTTGATTTCTCTTCAGCTTTTTTAAAACCAGCATTACAATCAGCAGAATGCCTGCTATGTACACACTTATCATTAATGCACATAACACTTTCACTGTTCCCAGATAGATTCCGCAGGCAGCCATGAATTTAATATCTCCGCCGCCCATTCCTTCCTTATGCAGCAGCCAGGCGGACAAAAACCCCATAAGCAGCAGGATCCCACCGCCGGTAATTCCTCCCAGCATACCATCTACGAAGGTAGTATTCCAGCCCGATAGCAGAGACAGGATTCCGGTTGCCGCGATGATCAGATTCATCCGATTTGGAATTATCATGGAATTCAAATCGACAAAGGCTACGATCACCAGCAGGCAGACCATGACTAAAGCAGTTAGTCCCTGAACACTGAAACCAAATTGTAGATATACCAAAAGAAATAATACCGAAACCAAGGTCTCTACAATCGGATACTGGATTGCTATCTTCGATCCGCAATGCCTGCATCTTCCCCTGAGTATCAGATAGCTGAATACCGGGATCAGATCCGGGGCGGATAACCGATGATTGCACTGGGAGCAGCGGGAAGGGGGAAATACGATCGATTCCCCCTTCGGAATCCGGTATATGCATACATTCAGAAAGCTTCCAATCAGTAAGCCTGTTAAACAAATGATGATATAATCCAGACTACTCCCTCCCTTATTAAATTACGGTGTAGTTGTAGGTGTACCAACAATATCGATGTAGGCATTACCCTTACTATCAACTAGTATTTTAACAACTGTGTCTTTCGGGAAATCAGCGTCATCTGTAAGCTTAAGTCCATTTGCAACTGTTAGATCTGTGAGTACAACCGTATGCGGGAATGTACCTGTGCCGGTTTCAACTCCGGCGGGGATGGGTACCGTAGCGGTATCACCGTCAGTTAACGCCTTTGCATTCCAGATTGTGATTTCACTTGCCAAGGTGCGGGCGGTACTGATTTGAGACTGTTCCGCTGCTTCCTTCACATTGCCCATGATTCTCGGAATTAACAAGGTTGCCAATACTGCCAGAATCGCAATTACAACAATTAATTCCACTAAAGTAAAACCTTTTTCGTTCTTTACGAATTTCTTAAACATAAATCTTCCTCCTTTTAATTGTACTGTTATTATTCCTAGGTACATTTTGTTTTTTTATATATCAAGGGTATTGCTGTTCGGCCTCAACAACATAACCCGGGATACCTTATTATAGATCTGCCCTATGCTACAAGGTTGTTCATTTCGAACATGGGGAGCATGATGGATATTACAATAAAAGCTATGATGCTGCCCAAGACGATTATGATCAACGGTTCAATCATGGAAGTAAGTGCCTGAGCCGCACGGTCCACCTCATCCTCATAGAAATCTGCGGCTCTGGTCAGCATGTTATCCAGAGTACCTGATTCCTCTCCCATCATGACCATATTCTCCAGCATGACCGGATAGATTCCTGAGCTCTTCATCGGAACATAGAGACCGCGCCCCTGCTTCACCTGCTCGATAATCTCTGTAATACTGCCGGCGACATAAGCATTGTCCATGACCCTTCCGGTGATCTCCAGGGTTTCTGTGATGGATACCCCCGTGGTTAACAGGGTGGACATGGTACGG
>JAFADH010000284.1 GCA_023424995.1 Bacillota bacterium
ATTAACTGTCTGAAGGATGAAATTATTATTAATGCAGTGCAACATTTTATGCTTTATAAGCGTATATGAAGTGAAGGGGGTGAAGCATTGTGCAAAATCAGTCCGACCGGCCGGTGGATTGGATGGAAACATTCATAAAGAGACATGAAAACAGGATATATCGAACAGCCATAGCAATTATGAGCAACAAAGCGGATGCGGAAGATATCGTACAGGAGGTTTTTATCAAGGCCATGGAGAAAGCACCTCATTTTCAGTCCTTGGAGCATGAAACCGCCTGGTTGGTCAAAGTAACCGTTAATCTTTGCAGAAGCCGCCTTCGTTCCCCCTGGTGGAGAAAAACCGAGCCGCTTTACGACATATACCCGGCACAGAATAACGAGCAGCAATCCATATTGGAAACGGTTCTTTCCCTGCCGTCAAAGTATAGGATCGTGATCCATTTATTTTATTATGAAGGCTATTCCACAAGAGAGATTGCGGAAATTACGGATCAAAAGGAAGTCACTGTAAGAAGCCTTCTCACACGTGCCCGCCATATGCTCAGGAATATGATAGAAGGAGATTAAGTATGAAAGACTATATAAATTATATGGATAGCATTACTGTTGATCCGGTATTGCACGAAAAAATAATGAGCCGTTTAACAAAAAAGCCAAGGCCGTTGTATCGGAGCAGTACGCTTTATCGCTATGCCGGAGCAGCCGCAGGCTTAATCGTGCTGACGGTTTGCTTTTGGGTGATTCCTGAACTTTTATATACTCCCTTAGAAAATATCCCCGATAACCTGTCAACGGTTCCTTCTGTTACCGCTGTACCAACTATAACGATATCGCCCGATGTAACAGGCAATGAAGTAATATATCCTCTGTTGTTTAATCAAGTAAAGCAAAAACTTGAAAGCGACAAGGACGTGATCAATGCTTCCGGTTCTTTCAGACAAGAATTGAGTGAGGAGGATTTTCAAAACCTTTTAGGGGCAGGATATTCAGCGATCAGTAAAAATCATTCTGTTTCGGGAACATCGCGGTTTTCGGGAACCGGGGATTTGATCAATATCAATTTTTCCTGTACTAATATGACATCAGGAACGGAAACTGTAATTCATATAGGAAAAGAACCTGAAGAACCCGATTACCTGTACTCCGAAAATCCGAAAACTTCTAATGTGAACGGTATTTCAGTGGTCTCAGGCTTTTGGGATAATGGCAATCATACAGAGTATTATTCCTCCTTTGAACTTGGACGGATAAGCTATTTCATGTGGCTTCAAGGAGACCGCAGTGCGGAGAAGGAAATGACCGAATTGGTTAATCTTATAATATCACACGGAGAAGCAGACTTAAGTAAAATCATGCCCGACTATATCCCCGAATGGCGCGATGAGGAGCTTACCCTGAACGAAGCCAAAGCTGATGAAACATTTGGAGCCTTAGTACCGTCCATTATTCCAAACGGATTCCGATTTGAAGCATCACGCCGGTTTTTGAACCAGGAGACAAATGGACTCAGCCTTTCCTTTTCGGACGGCAATATGGGCTATCTTGATATTATAATCAGAGAATTCAAATCTGATGATTCGGAAAGAATTATAGACCCTGCAAGGACGGAAACGTATGACCTGTCTCTTTATCCCGTTCCGCGGGCTGAATCGGTTCCTTCAGAATTGTATTTTATTGTAAATGATCCGGTTTTCAAAATAGAGGATATTTCTCTTGAAATTGTTAATACCCGTGCGTATACAATAAACGATGCGGGAGATACACCTGGCTACCGGATGAGGTTCAGTGTTCTTTGCGGAGATATAGTCATTGGCATAAGAAGCAAGGGAGCACAGCCTGAAGAAATTTACGAAATGCTTGTTGAACTGGGGAAACAGAACGAAATACTGTCATCTCCGTAAGCATTTCAAATATTGTGAGAGCAAAATACCAAAGCAGGTTATATTAACTTGGATTAATGAATCATAAATCACCGAATTTATATATTGCATTATCATATGAATATGCTTTTTATACTGACCGGGTATTATTTTATCATTGTAAAACAGATGAATGGCAGAGTAGAATTAACAAAATACGGTAAGATTTACTGTGAACCATAAATGAAAATGTCCCATTTATTCCAATTTCCTTGCTGACAACAAGCCTTCAGCCCTTAGAAACCCAAAAAGATGCCCAGATGTCAATAATCGAAGTAAAATAGCCATCTGGGGCACTAGCATATCTAATGGCTCACTCATTATCAACAAGCTTTCCCGGCATAAGTGGGACATTTTCTTTTGTGGCGAAGGATATTTTCATTTGCACATCACAAGAATAAAAATACTGTAAGGTTTACTTGACATTTTTCTGATCGTTATATATACTATATGTAATGTTAACATGACATATAGTATATATGGAGAGGTATATTATGAAAAACCGGATGAAAGAGTTAAGAGAAGGCATGGGGCTCACCCAGGAACAGCTTGGGGACCTGGTCGGTACCTCCAGACAGGCGATTAATGCAATCGAAACAGAAAAATATGAGCCCTCCATATGGCTGGCATATAATATTTCTAAAATTTTCAATCTTTCGATTGAAGAAGTTTTTTTATTTGATGAGAGCATCCAAAAATCAAGGTCAGAAAGAAGTAAGGGGAATAGTTATCATGGCATTAAGACAGCTTCGATATAATAACGACAGTATCCTTAGAAAAAAATGCAAGGAAGTTACAATCATTGATGATAGAATCCGCGAGATCCTTGAGGATATGCTGGATACGCTGCATGCTACGGAAAACGGAGCCGCCTTGGCCGCAAATCAAATAGGGGTATTAAAAAGGTTAATCGTAGTTGATTATGAAGATTATCTTTTAAAATTAGTTAATCCCGAGATTATTGACAGCAGCGGCATTCAGGAATGTATCGAAGGCTGTCTGAGCTTCCCCAACAGATATGGAAGGACGCTGCGCCCACAAAAAGTAACGGTCAGGGCACTAAATGAAAATGGAGAAGAAATTTTGCTTGCTGTTGAGAATGAAATGGCAAAATGTCTGTGTCATGAGATTGACCATCTGAATGGAGAAGTATTTATAGATAAGGTAACTGAGTTTATAGGTGAATTTTAAAGAAAATATTAAATAATTTTAGAGGCGCTTCTTATGGAGAGTATATATCGACAAATTTATTCATGGAAGCAAAGAAAAAGTAGTTTATTGTTATTGGGTAGAAGAATTGAAATTAATGAAGTATCAATACACCAAAATAGAAGAATAGACAGCTTTTTAAATTACTGTATAAATATCATGCTCTAATGCTCTTTCATAACCCTTTTAAAACCAAAGGATTACATCTATCGCGGTAAGATATCATGAATTTTCAAAACCTCTATTATTGTTTCATTTTCGTCAGATAGCTTTCTTATATCTTTTCTTACATTTCTCTCCATTATCTTTAAATCAAGTGACACATCATCGATTTTCTCAGAATTTCTGTCTACCTTAAACTCAATAATTTTCATTCTTTCAATCATGCTATCCAAAACTTCTTTTAATTCAGCATCCATTTTTTATACCTCCTTCCTTTTTTTCATTATAACATATACAACATCATATAACAAACGGTAAATCAAAACAAGAGACATTTCTCAAGGTGAATAGAGAAGCGGCAAAGGAAATTGTTAAGCGGATCAGGCTGATTTATTCAAATAGAAAAATTCCTTTTGAATAGAGCTATCCATTGACATAATTGAACGACCATGATAATATTTGAATAGTTAATCAAATTACAGTTTTATCAATCAAAATATTAGAATAGGAGGTTTATATGAGTCGGAATGAATCAATGGTTAGTTCAAAATGGAATATTAGGTTTGTGATTCTGTTTAGTTTTATTCAAGGCAGTGTTGGACTTTGGTATTCTTGGTACAGATATCACAATGTTGTTAATCAAGTAGATACACAATGGTATCAGTGGATTCATCTCATTTTAATTGGACTAGGAGGAGGATTATGTCTATTAGCTACAGTTCTCTTTCTCTTTCAAAAATCTTTAGCATGGTCTGTCTTTGTCGCAGGTATTGTGATGATACCACTAGTATCTTTCATTATAATGGTTGTAAGTCGAGGATATGGCTATGTGCAGGATATGGTACAGAATAATGTTGCCTCGTATTGGACACTTTTGAGTCCTTGGGCGATTGCTGTTCAATCTTTTAGTATCGTTGCAGTTTTAATATCGTATGCTTGGAGTTATGTAGAAGAAAGAAAAAAGAAGAAAAGCGATGGGGAAAACAAGGAAAGGAAGGATTCAAATGAGTGAGAATCAAAAGTCTAAAGAGAGTCAAACATTTATATCAGAAGCACGGCGAGAACAAATATTTGAAGTGACGATAGAAATTTTAGATGAAATTGGTTTTATTAATGCTAGCTTATCAAAAATTGCTCAATGCGCAGGTATCAGTACAAGTTTAATTTCTTACCATTTTAAAGATAAGCAACACTTGATGAATTATGTATTTGAGACACTTATGGATAAATCAGTTTCTTATATTATTGGAAATATATCTAAGAATACTTCTTCATGGGATAAACTAAAAGCTTTTATAAATGCAAGTCTAGAGTACCATAAAACCTATCCATCACGTTCTATAGCAATGATAGAGATTATTTTTCATTCTAGGACATCGTCAAATGTACCATATTATAGGTTGGATGAGGAAAGCGCAATCGAAGAGCCATTAGTGATT
The DNA here is from genome assembly GCA_023424995.1 of Bacillota bacterium. GTDB lineage: Bacteria > Bacillota > Clostridia > Lachnospirales > Lachnospiraceae > Mobilitalea. Next base: position 4,732 of record JAFADH010000284.1, read on the forward strand.
GAATTGAAGAAAATTCTTATTGAAGGACAAAAAGAAGAAGCGTTTCAGCATTTTAATATTGATGTGATAGTAAGTTTCATTCAAGGTGCTATTTATGATTATCAATGGCAAAAAATTAATGTCGAGACATATAGTTTTGAATTGATAAAAATACTTGAAAAAATAATTATAAAAATGGATGACGCAGATGAAAAATAAAATAACTCTAGTATGTATATGAATGAACCCGGCGATAAAGAAATATATGGATGTTTATGTAAAGGAAGTGATGTGATGAGCTTAAAAATTCGGGGGATTAATTATGATACAAGCATAGATTTTCACTCTGACGGGTTATCAAGGGAAATTTGGAACGAAGATGACATAAGACGTGATATGATGGCCATTCGCACAGAGCCGACAGGATATTTTTTATGCCCGGAAGGAAATGGATTATCGCTAAAACGTCTGCAAAGAAATGAATACGGAATCTATCGGGAATACCGGGCAGAAAAGTCTGACTGCCAATCCTGTCCCTCAAAGGCCAATGCCTGACAGAAAGCTTTCCTAACCGCCGTCGCCTACGCCAAATCTGGTGTGAAGGAAGCTTTGCGGCACAAAAAGCCCATCATAATTTAAAGCGCTTATTGCGCAGAGGTTTAGAGGCAGCCCAGGAACACTGTCTCTTATCAGCGACCGCATTGAATCTGAAACGAATGGTGAAATGTCTTAGATGACGCCAATAGGCGTTCTTTTTTTGAGTTTTTTATCTGGTCGGATCCTTATGGGGCTAATTTTTATTAATTTCATATTTTTATGGGGCTTTGTCAACGGCTCCAAAATGAGCAGAAGTACGGTATGAATGGAAAAAAGATTAAAAAGCAGGTATCCATTAACCAATGTCATTTAGTTAAGGAGCAAACTTGACAATTAGTCCTTAATAATACTATAATAGGTATTGAAATAGACTATATATATTGAACGGTATATATAAAGGAGGTAATAACCATCAATCCAACAATCGAAAAAGAAATAGGAAAACTTTCATCAGCTATAATCAGGATAAATAGTTTGTATCAGAATTGGGCGCAAGAAAATGATGTTCTTTATGGCGTGGTGCAAGTTCTATACGTTCTCTATTTTTATGATACCGTTACTCAAAAGCAGATTAGCGAAACCTGTGAAATACCAAAGCAAACGGTTAATAATGTGATAAGGCAATTTAAGAAAGATAATTACATCATGCTTATACCCGGCAGCACGGATAAAAGGCAGAAAAATATCGTATTAACACAATCCGGGAAGGAATATGCAAAAAATACACTTGCCCCCTTCTTCAAATTAAATGGAAAAGTGTTTGATAGAGTAGGAATTGAACTATTGCAGGAATTGGTAAAATCCTTGACCACGTTTGGCGATGCGATGGAAATGGAAATGGAACTAATTAGAGTATCTTCAAAATGGGAAAGTAAAGCTAAAAAAGATTCAGAATAGCAGATGGCTGATTAATATGAAAAATAAGAGGTATTATATGGGACGCGAAATAATACTTATAAAATAATACTTATCACAGGCGCAACAAGCGGAATCAGAAAAGAAACCGCAAGAGTATTAGCAAAGCAGGGGCATCAAGTTATCATTCATGGACGTGATAAAAATAAGACACAAGCAGTTATGCAGGAACTGAAAAAAAGCACCGGCAATAGCCAGATTGAAATGCTGCTTGCCGATTTAGAAGCCCCAAAAATGAAGATATTATCTGGAACTACTGCATGAAAATCTGTGCGCCTTATATGGAACTGGAGGGAAACAAATGACAATTTTCTATTTTACTGCAACGGGTAATTCTTTAGCCGTTGCAAAGCGGATTGGCGGGAAGCTAATATCTATCCCGCAAGTGATTGATTCGGAGGATATTCATTACAAGGATGATGTTATCGGGGTGATTTTCCCTGTATACAGCCTTGCTCCGCCCAAAATGGTGCAACTGTTTTTGGAAAAGGTGAAGTTTGAGGCAGATTATACCTTTGCTATAGGCACATATGGCAATATGTCCGGCGCATGTATGCGCAACGTGCAAAAGCTGGCGGAAAAGAACGGTTATCGTTTTGATTACGCAAATTCCCTGTTGATGCTGGACAACTTTTTGCCTATTTTTGAGGTTGGTGCAGAAATTGAAAAGCTGCCAAAGAAAAAGGTCGAGGAAATGACAGAAAAAATCGTGGAGGATATTCATGCCCGTAAACATCGGCAGGCAGGGGCGTCGACAGGCGCAAAGGTGCTTAACTCGGTCATGAGCTTAATACCCGCAAACAGGAAGGGCGCACAGAAATACATCGTAAATGAGCAGTGTAACCAGTGTGGTACTTGCGCCAAGGTGTGCCCCACTAAAAATATTATGGTTACTATGAAGGTTGAGTTCGGTGACCACTGTGCAAGTTGCTATGCCTGTTTGCACCTATGTCCGAAAAATGCCATACACCTCAAAAATGAGAAAAGCGGCAAACGCTGGCGAAATCCGGAAGTATCATTGAAAGAAATTATAGGGGCAAACAACCGAGTAAGCAATTAGCTCTCAAACAAACGCCATTGTCACTACAACTTCGAGCTAAGTTGGCCCGGAGTTCAGTAAAGGAGTTACTCAAAAAAAGATGTCAGAAATACTTAAGCGAATAATAAAAAAGTACCCTCATCCATTCTTTGAAAAATGGATGAGGGTACTTTTTCGTTGCGATTTTTTCTTAATTAAATGACATCGATCCATTAACGGCACCTGTTTTTTTGTGCATAATATCTAATAAAAAAGCATATGAGGTCATGAGTTTTAGAAATAAACAATTCATTTTATAAAATAATTATCTATATTTTACATTTGTATTATCTTTTTCGATTCTGATTATATACAAAATTACCATATAAATTTATACTAACGGCTATAGATGTGATCATATCTATTGTCGTTTTTCATAACCTTATCAGACGTGATAAGAGTTATGAAGGAAAGATATCAGGAGAAGGAGAATTGTAATGATAAGCAATAAAAAGGTAAAAAAAGTATTATGCTTGCTTTTAAGCCTAGGTATCGTATTATCAAGCCTCTATACCCAGCCAGTTCAGGTATGGGCCGGAACTGATCCCGAGCCGGTAAAGCTTCTGCCAACCGACGATACATTTATCAGATCGAGTCAACCTAATGTTAATTTTAACCTTGGGGATACGAATGATGATACCGGGGATATGATTCAACTCAAGACCTCTATAAATGCTGCAAGTCCCACCTCAGGCCGGATAATTTATATGAAATTTGATATTTCATCACTTGGCGCTATCTCCGCGGTAAATAATATTATGCTCCGGGTATATGCCAGGAACGTCAGCGCAGCCAGAAGGAAAACTGTTACGGTATATAGCGCTGAGGACACCTCCTGGACGGAGGCCGGTTTAACCTGGAACAACGCACCCGCCGCATTAATAAAGGATTTTGGCACGCAAAGCCCGATTACCACTTTTGATATAACACCGCAAGGAACCGGTCAGGATATATTCAGATATTATTATATTGATCTGACCGCTTATGTCACCGAGAAATATAACGATGGAGTGACATTAATAACCCTTGCCTTTGTTGCCCAGGATACAGACAATATTGCCTTCCAGAGCAAGGACTCAAAAAGTACACCGAATGGAGGACAATATCCTCCCTACCTTATCATCAATTCAGATCAGCTTCCGCCCACGATACCTCAGGACGTAGCCGCGATTTCAACTTCTCCTACGGAAGTGGACCTGTCTTGGAGTGCTTCAACAGACAATGTGGCTGTTACGGGATATGAAATCTATAAGGCCGATGGAGCTATGGTTACCACAGCCGTCACCGGGACAGCGATTACCGTGACGGGGCTGACGCCCTCTACGGACTACTCTTTCTACATAATAGCCAAGGACAGCTCCGACAACCGGTCGGCCCCAAGTGCAGCCGCAGAGGTAAGAACCCTGAATGTGCCGGATGACGAGGCCCCCCAGATACCTCAGAATCTGGCCGGTAAGGTGCTGTCCACGGATAAGATAAAGCTTACCTGGGAACCATCCGCTGATAATATTGGTACGGTTGGCTATACCATATATCGCGATGGCCTGGCGATTGCTGCTGCCGGTGCGAGTGATTATACGGGATATATCATAGACGGACTGAATGCCGGAGCTGTTTATTCCTTCTCTGTGGCAGCCTTTGATATAGCCGGCAATATATCAGAACCATGTACTCCCGCAATTGTAACGACTCTTGCGCAAAGGGATGAAGTGCCTCCCTCTGCTCCCGGGAATCTGCAGATAAGTGACCTGTCCCAATATTCAGCCAGTGCCACGCTTACCTGGGAGCCATCTACCGATAACGTAGAGGTTTTAGGGTATGCGGTGTATGTTAATGGCGGTGAAAAGGCCAGAGTAACCACTCCCGGATATGTTCTGGCAGATCTGGCACCGGGTACAAGTTATGTCTTCCAGGTAAAGGCTTATGATTATGCGGGGAATATGTCTGAACCAGGCAACACAGCTGCGGGCACTACCGGTTATGTAACTGAGAGAACCGTCGGAGCGGGTCAGACCTATACAAGCCTTCAGTCGGCTTTGGATGCAGCACAGCCCGGAGATGTCATTGTTATAAAAAACAATACCTATACCGGAGATTATAATATTACAAAATCCGGAACAGCAGACAGATGGATCACCATTAAGGCCGAAGGAACAGAACCGCTGATTCAAGGTACGATCAAGCTTGCGGCCAGCTATATCCGCCTGGATAATCTACGGATGGACGGATTACTTGACGGTGTTAATATCGTAAAAAAAGCTGTCGAGATAACGAAGGCTTATACCCAGATTGTCGGAATGGATATCAGAAATTACGCCGATGCCGCAGTATACTATAATTCAGCATCAGGAGGATATGCCTATGTAGCGGATAATTATGTGTATCGGTGTGCTTTGGGGTTCCAGGCTGCGGGAAATTCGATTTTTGAAAGAAATGAAATTGAAAACCTGGACCTTAACGGTAATATGTCCGGACAGGGAGATAATTTCCGGGTATTTGGATCAAATATTATTATTAGAAATAACTATGCCCACGGAACCTTTCGGGGACCTCATCTGGGAGAAGCCCATGTGGATTATTTCCAGTCCTGGGATGATGTAAATATCCCGGTGCAAAATGTCCTGGTAGAAAACAATATATTTACAAGCTGGGCACATCAGGGCTTTATGCTTGAAAATGATGCTAACGGAGCTAACGGTGTGTATTATATCTCTGACTGGACCATTCGGAACAATGTATTTAAAGGCTTTTCAGCTTCAGGGATTTTCGGCGGAAAGGTGAATGGCGGTATTCCCAGAATGGTTGTGGAGAATAACATCTTCATGGGAAGTCCGGAGGAAGGTGCATATCATGCCATCCTCATGGTAGGTGAAGGCGGTTCAGCCATCGTTCGTAATAACATTATTATGAATGCCAATACTGTCAGCTATGGCGCACAGCAGGGAGCTGTTATTACCGATAGCGGCAATAACCTGATTTATAATTCGGTACTTCCCAATACCATAGCTGATACGGATATTATCGGATTGGATCCAAAATTCACAGATATCGCCAATGATTTGGAAGGGTTTCGCCTGCAGGCTGATTCACCGGCTATTGATAATGGTCAGGCAGTAGATTTTACCTGGGATATAGAAGGCAATATCAGGCCATATGGTGCAGGAGTGGATATCGGACCGTATGAATTTCAGGGTATTAAGAGCAATACGGCGCCGCTGATTACAATCACATCACCTGTGGTAGCCCAGGGCTACACCGTGGGAGCAACTGTTTACATTCAGGCGAATGTGCGTGATGACAAGGCGCCTGTGCTTGTGGAATATTACCTGAACGGTAATAAAACAGGTGAAATTGGACAGCAGCCTTTTGGCTATCAGATTCCTGAGATACAGGAGGGCGTTCATAAGCTGTATGCCATAGCCTATGACGAAGAAGGCCTCTTTACCAGATCCAACGAAGTAATGTTTGTAGTAAGCAATACCGCACCCATTATAGGCAATGCGAATTGGGTCAATACGACGATTGAAGCACAGCAGGGACTTATGACCGCAGAGTTTGACGTGGTACCGCTGATGGATAATGTAAATGGAGTGATTGCCCTGACGAAAGGCGATGCCAATGCTTATGGAAGCCTTGCTACAGCTGTCCGCTTCTATAACAACGGTATTATTGATGCAAGGAATGGCGGTGCTTATGCCGCAGAGAATGTGATACCTTATGAAGCGGGAAAGAAATATCATTTTACAATTACCTTTAATATACCCCAGCGAACCTACAGTGCGGCTGTAACAGATGAGGACGGCAATACCAGTGTAATTGGAACCAATTACACCTTCCGGGTAGCATCGGCGGACACACTGGACCGGCTGGTAACCTACGCAGAAGCAGGCTCTTATATACTGATGAATTATACTACCGGTGCAGTAACTCCGACACCGACTGCTGATCCGGGTACGACGCCATCAGTAACTCCTACACCAACCTCTGCACCAACCTCTGCGCCAACCTCTACACCTACATCAGCGCCGACACCTACCTCTATACCTACATCAGCACCTACATCAGTACCTACGCCTGAGCCTAATCCTAACCCTAACCCTGCTCCGGATATCACGCCTGCCATAAATCCTACTCCTACGCCTGCACCTGCTCCGACTGTGGTGAAGGCCACCGAGCTTGAGACGGCTATTACCTCCGGAGGGGATTATACGGTTTCTGTGGAAAATGAAGATGGGAAGCCGGCGTACAGC
>JAFADH010000325.1 GCA_023424995.1 Bacillota bacterium
AAGATACAGAGAAGATGCAGAGAAGATACAGAGAAGATATAAAGAAGATACAAAGAAGATACAAAGAAGACATAGAGATAAAACAGAAAAGATAAATAAAATAGTAAACTGTACCCATTGTCAAGGATATTTAAAAAAAGAGGGAGCCTAATTTTTAGACATCTTCATTTTAGCTAAAACCTTAATTTCAGACATTAGATTGTGGGGTGTATCCACAGTTTTAGGCCCTTTTGATGCCATTTCCCTGTTACCTGTTAAAATATCCTGAAAAGAAGGTGTTTACAATTGGATTTTCTGTATTTCTATTGTAAAATATATATTAGCAGAAGTATTAAGTGCTTCATGGGTCCGCTTTAATAAAAGCGATTGAAGCGCTGGAAAAGATATAATACTTGACAGAGTATTAAAATGAAGGGAAAGGTGATCGGTATGAACCTGTTTAAAACAGATAAAAAGCGATTGGCCTACCACGGCACAATCCTCCGAATGGTAGTTATAGCCGCTGTCTTTGCAGTAATCTGTTGGATCAGAGTTGCTCTGTTTCCGGGGACCGGATGGCATGCCTCGATTTTCTACCTCATCCTGCTTCTGGTCTTGTATTTGGAATTTGTCTGTATTGATGAATTAATAGCTACCAGCGACAATCGCAGTCAGGAAGCCTTTCGCACCGGTACCGGGAAGCTCAAATGGTCCCCCGTGGTGTGCGATATGCCGCGCCTTCTTAAGCTTTTGCAGGCAGTCAGGCCGAATGGGGGAATTGTCCTCTTCGTGCGCCATGACGACACCGTATACCGTATGGGAGTAATCTCTGATTATAGCAAGCAAAAGGGCTTCTTCGACCAGGCATATTTTATCGGGGACAGGATATTTGAAACGGAACAGGAGTTTCTCTCCTGTCCGCTGAAGGACGGTGTAACACTTGCTGATATTCCGTCACTTACTGTATTATCCGCAGATGATTCGGACCCGCGGCCGCTGATGGACCGCTTGTGCTGAAGCCGTATAATAATGCAAAATTAGTGAGCTATAGTGGGAGGAATGAATGATGAAAGAAAACAAATACGATGATCCGGAATTTTTTGAAAATTACAGCCATATGCCGCGTTCGGTAGAGGGATTGAAGGCTGCCGGGGAATGGGAGGAATTCCGGGGAATGCTTCCTGACCTTAACAATAAAAGAGTGCTTGACCTGGGCTGCGGCTTCGGCTGGCATTGCCGGTATGTGCGCGAACATAATGCACGTTCGGTTGTCGGAGTGGATCTTTCGGAAAATATGCTGGCGAGAGCCAGGGCTATGACCGAGGATCCTCACATCCGTTACTACCGTCTTGCAATCGAGGATATTGATTTTGCTGAGGGAGAATTTGACCTGGTCATAAGCTCTCTTGCACTTCACTATGTTGAGGCTTTTGAAAGCATATGCCGTAAGATCTATCATTATCTTGTGCCGGGCGGTGGTTTTGTATTCTCCGTTGAGCATCCGGTCTTTACCGCAATGGAAGGTCAGGACTGGTATTATGGTCCTGACGGCGAGAAGCTTCACTGGCCTCTTGACCGTTACCATCAGGAGGGTTCCAGAGAGGCAATTTTTCTGGATAACAAGGTCATAAAATATCACAGGACGCTGGCCACCCAGCTCAATACCTTGATTGGTTCCGGTTTTACGATCCGAAGAGTCTCGGAACTGAAGCCGAAGCCGGAGCAGATAGACACCGATCCAAGCTGGCAGGAAGCATACAGGCGTCCCATATTTCTGCTGATTGCAGCCGAAAAACCGCTGTAACAATACTATCGGAACTGAAATAATGTTCCGATAATCCAGATGCACGGTACTAAAAAGCAGCGCCTTTTATCAGAAGTACAGTACAACTTTTGATAACTTATATTATCGGTAGTATTCTGGTTGATAGGGAGGGCATAAAAGATGAAGAATAAAAAATGTGACTTGGTTCATCCAAATGGTGTCAAAGAAAAGAAAATGGAAGTGGTAGACGGTTATACAATTAAGTACCATGCCAATAGTGACACTGTCTGGTCAAAGGGAAAAATGATTAATGATAAGGCGGACGGTTATTGGGAATGGTACCGTTCTGACGGCACTATAAAACGTTCCGGGTATTTTGATATGGGGGAGCCCGTCGGTGAGTGGGTTACCTACGACAGCGAAGGTAAAAAATATAAAACGACCAGCAAGACAAAAAAGAAGTAGGTGTCATCCCCCAATTCCGTCTATAACGCCAGGTGAATAACACGGCAGTTACTTGGGAGCAAGAGGAATTGTAAAATAAAATGTTGTTCCGGCATTAAGTGTACTCTCAGCCCATATCCTGCCGCCGTGATTTTCAATTATTTTTTTACAAATTGCCAGACCAAGCCCTGCTCCGCCGAAATTTCTCGAGCGGGATTTTTCAGAACGGTAAAAATGATCAAACACATAGGGCAGATCCTCTTGTGATATGCCTGTTCCATTATCTTTAACAGAAATCTTCAGGGAAGTACCGTCGATATTTGCCTGAATTGTTATGGTTCCATTTTTATCAACATATCTTTTTGCATTGCTGATCAGGTTATCAAAAACCTGTGCGATACCGTTTTCATTGGCATAGACCCGTACCGAAGGAAATGGCTTTATAACGGTCAGCCCTATGGGCTGGTCGGCAAATTCAAGCTCTATGGGACCGGTCACAGCTTCAAGGAGCTCCCTGGAATCGCAGATGCAGAAAGCCTCCTTTTGCTCATTCATGTCCAGTTGGGAATACCTGAAAAGGCTTTCGATCAGATTATCCAGGCTTTCTGTTTTGTTTTTTATGACGGTGATGTACCGGTTAAATCGTTCCCTGTCATGTATGATGCCGTCCTGTAAGCCTTCCACATAGCCTTTTATGGAGGACATAGGGGTCCGCAGGTCATGGGAGATACCGGCGATCAGCTCTTTGCGGGAATATTCCAAGGCGGCCTGCTTTTCCAGGGACATTTTTAATTGTTCTCGCATGAGATCAAAAGCAGCGCACAGATCACCCATTTCATCGTTATTTTTATAATTAAATGCAAATTCATAATTTCCGTCCATTATTTTTTTCGTTGCTGAATTTAATTCCTGCAGCGGCTTTAAAATACTTGAGGATATGATCCAGCCCAGAATAAGGGCGCAAAGGAAAAATGGAACCAGCAAAGCCGACAGGATCTGCACGATGGCCAGAACAGAAGGGATATCCTGCGAATGGAATCCGGTAACCAGTACGGCTAACGCAGGGAGAAACAGCAGGGAGAAGAAGGATGCGATCAGTTTTTTGCAAATTCCAAGCCTCATATTCCGACACCTCCAAATTTATAGCCTACCCCCCAGACAGTTTTGATAAATCGAGGGTTGGCAATATCGTCCTCTATTTTTTCCCTGATTTTCTTAATATGGATCGTTACGGTGTTTAAGTCCCCGTATTCATTAAAGCCCCAGACATTTTCATAGATCTGCTGTCGGCTTAAAACCTGGTCGGGATGCGAGGCTAAGAACCGCAGGACTTCAAATTCCTTCGCCGTAAATTCCACATATTCATCGTTCAACACTACGGTGTATGCCTTCAGATTGATTTTTAGATTCTGAAAGGACAACACATCATTTTTACCGGCGGGTGAGGAGAGCTGATGATACCTCCTGAGCTGGGCCTTTATCCTGGCTACGACCTCTCCCGGACTGAAGGGCTTGACCACATAATCATCGGCTCCCAGACCAAGCCCTAATATTTTATCCACCTCTGTTTTCTTTGCACTGAGCATGATAATGGGGACGGAGGATTCCGCCCGTATGGTCCTGCATACTTCCATTCCGTCCAGACCAGGGAGCATAATATCCAAAACGATGAGCTGGGGCCGGTACTCTCTGAACAGCTTAATGCACTCCTTCCCGTCGGTGCTGATGATTACCTCATATTGTTCCTCCTCCAGGTAATCTTTTATGAGCCGGGCAATTTCCAACTCGTCGTCTACGACCATAATTCTGGTATTCTGCATAGCATTTCCTCCTGATACTGGCTATCATAGCAGGAAATCTCCTGATGCGGATTATCATAGCAGGATATCTCCTGAGACTGACTATTGCAGCAGGATATCTCCTGATGCGAATTAATATAACAGGATATCTCCCGATACTGACTATTGCAGCAGGAAATCTCCTGATGCGGATTATCATAGCAGGATATCTCCCGATACTGACTATTGCAGCAGGATATCTCCTGATGCTGATTATTATAGCAGGATATCTCCTGATACTGATTATTATAGCAGGATATCTCCCGGTACTGACTATCACAGCAGGATATTTCCTGATATTGACTATTATAACAGGATATCCTTTCTTTTTATCATAATTGCACTGCTTGCATAAAACAATGCAATATATACTGCAATTACTCCAAGCTTACCAGATATCCCGGCCGGTGTGGTATTATTTATAAAGATTTTATGAAAAGCATTCATCAGATAAAGGATGGAATATTCACTGATGGTTCCGTACCGCTCAAGCAGAGGTGATATAAAAAATAATGCCATAGCCGAACCTATAGTGATCCCTGTATTTCCGGTCATTAATGCGATAAACAGGACCAGCATGCCGAATCCGGCGCTTGGCAGTATGGAAGCCAGGGCCGATCGAAATGTTATGGCGATACCGTTCCCAGCCACCGGAACACCCTGAAACAGAAGATGACTGCCCCAGCCAAAGGCAATTGTTCCAAGCATATATGAGGTGATTACCGTAAAGCAGACGATGGCCGTTATGGATGCCAGCAGCGCCGCGGCTTTGGCTCCCACAAACTGAATACGGCTTACCGGGCGTAGCAGCACCGGTTTAAAATTACCGTTGCGGTATTCCTCCGCAAGCATGTCCGCCGCAAGTACAGCAATAAACATCACTATGATGATCGTATTTTTCTCTATCATTTCCAACGGAAAGGACTGGCCGTTGAGGGGAAAGGAAATCTCACCCTGAGTCGTAAATTTATATTGGAAAATTTTTATCCCTTGAAGCGCTAAAACAGCTCCCATGAAAAGGTAGAGCTTTCTTAACCGAAAAGCCTTATATAATTCATTTTTTACCAAGCCTGACATGCAATCGCCTCCAATTTTTTTGATGTTAATATAGAATTTCTTTTTTCCTAAATCCATAGAATGAGCATAAAGAGAATACGGCCAGGTAGGCAGATGTGATTCCGGTACTTTGAAGCGCGTTCCCCCAATCCGGAGTATGGACAAAATTCTCATGGAAATACACAATATGATAAGCCAGGGAGTAGGGAGTGATTGCTTCAAAAACGTTGAGATTCAGCCCGACAGTCATAATGACCAGGGAGCTTATAACAGTTAAGCTCATATTACCGGACAGCAATGCAATGAAGGTTACAAACAATCCGTATGCCATAAAGGGCAGAAGCAATAAAGCATTGGCTCCCAAGGTGAGCAATATGCCCTCTGCGGGCGCATATAATTGTCCGGCATATTCCGTTTTGCTGCCCCATCCCAGATAATAGGTTCCAATCCCGTAAGCTGCGATAATAAAGAAAAGCATTATAATAGTAATAAATACGAACAGCGAGGCGATTTTTGCCCGCAGCAGCCGGCTTCTGGTGACGGCCCGCAGCAACGGCAGCTTTAAGGTCCCCTGCCTGTATTCATTGGCAATACTGTCGCCGATAAATATGGGGATAAAAATAACCATAAACTGTGAGAGTATACTGATCAGGACCAGCGGGGCAGACTGCCCATAGGCAAAGGTCCAGACGGTCCTTTCAGAGCCGGGCTGATAATTATGCAGATTCAGCATGAGGACAGTTAAAATGATTGCCCCGAAAACATACAGCTTTTTCATTCTAAAAAGCTTATAAAGTTCATTTTTTAATAAATCCATCATAATTGCACCTCATTCTCCGGTAGCTTCAAAATAAAGCTTTTCCAGGGAATTTTCCGATGAATTGCCGGCCAGTTCATGGACATTGCCTTCAACAAGAAGCTTCCCGTTATGGATAATGCCGATACGGCTGCATAGCTGCTGCATCTCGTGGAGCAAATGGCTGGATATGAAAAAGGTGATATCCTTTTCAGAAGAAAGCTGGACAATCATCTCCTTAATTTCTTTCATCCCTTGGGGATCAAGCCCGTTGGTGGGTTCATCAAGAATAATCAGCTGCGGATGGTTTAAAAGCGCGTTGGCTATCCCCAGGCGCTGCTTCATACCTAAAGAATAGGTCCTGACCTTATCTTTCCCGAGGCCTGTCAACCTGACGATTTCCAGCACCTCATCAATTCTGCTTTTGTTAAGGCCGGGTATAAGGTTTGCCATCAGCAGGAGATTTTCATATCCCGACAGGTAGTCATAAAATGCAGGAGCTTCCACGATAGCGCCAACACAGGAGATAGCTCGTTTGAAATCCGTCTTCAGGCTGTATCCGTTGATTGTCACATCTCCGGAATCCGGGAAGATAAGCCCGGTCATCATGCGTATGGTGGTAGTCTTTCCCTGTCCGTTGCGTCCGAGAAAGCCGTACACATCGCCTCTCATGACCTTTAGATTCAGATTGTCAATGACTTTTCTTCCCCGGAAGGATTTTGTGAGGTTGCGGGTCTCCAATAACGTATTAGTGATCATATGGTATTTCCCTTCTCTTCATATATTTAATTTACTGTCCTTTTATTATCCGTCCGAAAAATAAAATACCGCATTCGAAAAAATAAACGAATGATGGATAATTAATTAAGAATTCATAAACTTACCGGTATTTGTTCATTATCAGAAGGACAGGATTGCCAAGAATATGAAATACATTAATATGAAATACATTAATATGTAATACATTAATATATGGAATGCGTTAATATTAAGAGGGCAGCAGACAGCAACTCGGCTTAACATACGGCATTCCGGATGCAAGACCTGTAATTATTAATAAAAAGGCATTGGCTATCAAGACAAACCGCCGCCGGCATGCTATCCTGTTTATGGAAGGTTCTTATATATACATGCGCGGGAACCAATATAAATTACAGGAGACAGCATGGAGGAACATCCTACGGAGGAGATACGAGAAACCGATGCAGCCTGCTCACCCGCAGCAGCCCGGAATCAACCTTTATACAAGAATGGGCAATGCCTGTACCAAAGTATAAGTAATTAAGAAAGGAAGCTGAGAATTATGGAATGGAATATACGGTATGGTTCGGACAATCCTCCTTCTTTTGAGGATATAGATCATTATGTGAATAGCCGGTTATGGAATAAGCTTAATCTGTTCCTGCAGAGTACTTACCGTACTAAACCAAAGCTCTCCTACAGCCGATGCTCCATGCAGCCGGGCTGGAATGTGAAATACCGGAAAAGCGGCAGGTCTTTATGCGTGCTTTACCCAATGGAGGGCTTCTTTATTGCCCTCGTCGTAATCAGCAGTAAGGAAAGTTATGAAGCGGAGTTAATACTTCCCTCTTGCAGCCAGTATATTCAGACCCTTTATTCGAATACCGTTTCCTCCCCGGGCGGGCGGTGGCTGATGATACAGGTTAAGGAAACAGCAGTTTTGGAGGATGTTACCCGGCTGATTCAAATACGGGCAAACCCCTGACAGCCTGTCGAAAAGGTGCCAGATGTAAAATGGATCCGTCTGCCGCCCATAATTTCCTGATACAGAGCTGTTGATGCAGAAAAGACTTTCCGGCAGCATTGATATGCTCGGAAAGTCTTTAAATTAAGAATATTTTACAAGTAATCAATGCCGAATGATTTTAGCTGTATATCGCAAGATGGCGTTTTGAATGGTGGATGATTTTTAAACATACTCCTGAATTACCGATCCGCAGTAAAGATAGATTTACCGACGTTTCACAGGGAGTATGCAGCGGTTCATATGACCTGTTATTCCCACTTGAAGAAGCGAACAGAGATACCGGAACAAATCACTGCAAGCGCAATCATTATGATGATCGGCAGGAGAACACTGTCAACGGGCAAACCAAGTGAAGCGGCTTTCAATAATTTAATTCCCTGGGTCAGAGGCAATACATCGGCTATTTTTTGAAGCGCCCCAGGCATGACTTCATAGGGGAGGGTAGCACCTGAAAAAATAAGCATGGGAAAGTATAACAGACTGGCAGCAGAACTTGCTGTTTTCATATTCGGTGCGATCCCTCCCACCAGCAGCCCCATACTGAACATGGAAAGCATAACCAGCAGGTATGCCCCTAAAAACTGCGGCCATGAGCCGTGCAGCCGGTAACCGAAGAAGACTGCCGCAATCCCATAGACAAGAACAAGTGAGACAATGGAATAAAGAACGTAGATAACAACCTGTACCGACAGAATAAGGGCGGGACTGGTAGGTGTCACTCGAAAGCGCTTTAATATTTTCCTGCTCCGATAGTCGGATATGACTAAAGGAAGTCCCATAACTCCGCCGGCAATAATGGCAATCGCCGCCACCGCTCCGAAGGATTGTTCCAAAAAGCTGTAATCGGCTCCGTCAAAAGCCGGCTTATTCCCGTAAATTGCACCTATGATGATGATTGCCGCGGCAGGCATGCAAATGGCAAAAATAAACATGTCCATCCCCCGAAGGGACAGTTTGCATTCTGTTTTAAACAACGCTTTAAACGCTCGCATTTTCTTCCTCCCCGTCTGTATACCAAAGATATGCATCCTCGAATTTTTCATAGGGACTGGCTGCAACCGCTTCCTGAACCGTCCCGCAAAAGATGCTTTTCCCGTTCTTCAGAATCATGATTTTGTCGCTGAGGGCTTCCACCTCATCCATAAAGTGAGAGGTCAGCAGAAGGGTCAGCCCTTTCGCTTTTAAGCAGGAAAGACTTCTCCACACATCCCGCCGTGCCCTGGCATCCAACCCTGTGGTCAGCTCGTCTAAAAATAAAACCTCAGGGTCCGGAAGCAGTGCAAGTACGATAAACAGACGTTGCTTCTGGCCTCCCGAAAGCTCATTGACCGGGCTTCTCAGCTTGTCTGAAAGTCCGAATTGCTTCAGCAGGGGAACGTAATCCAGAGAGGTTTTGTAAAGTGAAGCAGTAATTTCACAAAGCTCGGACACCCTTATTTTTTCCTGATAGCAGGCTTCTTGGAATTGCACCCCGACTCTCTCAAAGAGCTTTTTCCGGTCCTTATGCGGATCCATTCCCAGGATGGATACCGTTCCGCTGTCCTGCTTTTTAGTTCCTAAGATACACTCGATCGTAGTACTTTTACCTGCGCCGTTTGCGCCCAGCAAGCTAAATACTTCTCCCCGGCAAACTGAGATATTAATATTCTCAGCTGCTTTGACACTGGAGTAAGACTTGCATAGATTTTCAACTTTAATGGTCGTTTCCATGCGACTAAATTCCTCCTGTTTTTTATTGGTATAAAAAGAATAACACCGGAACAAAGTCTGGTGTTAAAGTGTAGGGTTTGTTATAAATTGTTTTTTCATTTTCTCAAGATGTACGAGCATTGCCTGAGCATTTTGCCCGGCGCAATGCAAAGATGTGAGCAGTTTATCACATACGGAAATAATATCGCCGTTTTCTTCCGGCGTGTCAATGGCCTGCCGGATATCCGCTCTGGGATCCCGGGACAAAGTGTCAAGCATTCGTAAAATCGCCGCAAGGGAGTAATTCGCACAGCGCAGGGTACGTATGATTTTCAGCCGCAGGATATCCTCCCGGGTATAAACACGGTAACCATTTTGTTTACGTTTTATGGTCAGAAGGCCGTTCATTTCCCAATTTCTTAAAGCATCCATTGAGATTTGCAGATAATCGGCTGTTTCCTTTCTGGTAAGAACGGTATCATCCAATTCCTTTTGGCCGCCCGATAGCAGCCTTTTGGCAATTGTTATGGCTTCTTCGGCATTTCTTTGTTCATATTTAATTTGCCGCAAATAATGTTCCGTCAGAGAAATCGCCTTGTTAAAATTTCCGGAAGCCGAAGTCTTAATAATAGCAATTATCTGTTTTCTCAGACCATTCTGCAGGACCTCAACCTTTAAAGCGGTTCTCGCAAATTTAATCTGCTCCATGTGGAAGTCGGTAAAAACACGATAACCGTTTGCCTTCCGCTCGGGTTTGGGAATAAGTTCAAGTTCCTCATAAAGCCGTACCGTATTGGGATGGATACCGGCATTGCGGGCAATTTCTGACGTCGTATAAGTATTCATTTAATAATATCACCACCATTTTATTCCACTATAATAGCATACTATAAACTCTGGTGTTATAGTGGAGGGTTCTAATATATTATAGCAGGAACTCTCACGCTCCTGCCGGAACCTGTTTAAAATAGTGGCAGGGCATGAGAGCCATAATGGAATGGAGGCGGTTTAACCGGCCATGCGGTCAAAGCCGCATGACCTGCTAAACAAATAATGTACAGCCCTGAAGCTTGAACTGTTCGATTTTGCGGTCTATGTCTTCAACGGTGATTTCCAGTCTGGCAGCCAGGCACGGTTTGCATAGGAATTCCCGGCTGCCCCGGTTGATGAACTTTTTATGCGCGCCTATTTCGTTAAAGGTCAGCTTCTTTTGGCACTGGCAGCAGTAGGACATTAAGCATCAACCACTTTGGCACGGAATACCGCACAGTCATACGGCGCCAATTCCTGGGTATGGGTGGAATTCTTAACCGTCACTTTCTGACCGGTCCATACTTCCCTCATGGATAAGGTCTTGCCGGTGCTTTTCGGAAGACCTAATTCGTCCAGGTTGAAGCGGACAGTAACCTTTTCATCACTAAGGTTGAAGAGTCCGACAGCAAGCTCCCCGTTATCCAGCTGTTTGGAGTAGATAAGCAAGTCGTCGGTATTATTCATGACACCCTTTAATTTCACCGGCTGACGGCATGCCCTGTCCTGGTTGATTCGTATGATTTCCGTATTGGCCAGAATAGCGGAGGCTTCGGGAGATATATTCCTTATATCGCATCCGATCATAAGAGGGGAGCCCAATAATCCCCATATGGAGAAATGTGTCTTGTACTGGGTATCATTACAGCCCTTTAATCCTACGTTTCCCTTTCCGTACATTCCGACGATCAGCATATCCATGTCGTTAAAACAGCCGACTCCGGTATATGGCAGTAATCGTTCCTGCTGCTTGGCCAGATCCTTTACGGACGCCCAGGTGTCGAAGATATCACCGGTGGAGCGCCACATGGAGGAGGCGGTCTCCTTGATCCATTCATGTGTTTCATCCGCACCCCAGGAGCAAGCGCTGAACAGGATATCCCTGCCGCAGTTTTCCAAAGCCAGCCCCATACGCCGGTACAGATATTTGCCGTGGATGATGGGACTGTGGTAGCAATAATCATATTTCAGAAAATCCACGCCCCATTCGGCAAAGGTTTCCGCATCAATAAATTCATACTCGAAGCTTCCGGGGTATCCGGCGCAGGTCAGGTTGCCGGCACAGGAGTACATGCCGAACTTCAAGCCCTTGCCATGCACATAATCAGCGACAGCCTTCATGCCGTTGGGGAATTTAACGGGATCGGGAACCAATCGGCCTTCCGGATCTCTTTCCTTCTGCGACCAGCAGTCGTCGATCACCAGATATTCGTACCCTTTTTCCAACAGCCCCAGGCTTACCATTGCATCGGCAGTTTCCAGAATCAATTGTTCATTAATGTTTTCCCCGAACGTATTCCAGGAATTCCAACCCATAGGTGGAGTTAATTTTAGCATAAGTCTTGACCTCCGTTTTTTTATATTGTACTCTGATTATAGAATGAAGATTGCGTTCAAATCCATATAGAAATGTTGCAAATGTTTGTATTTTTCGTTCATTCCGGCAGGAGAGGAGCTTGTTATGTATTCGGAACATTCGGTTTTCTTAACCAATTGCGGCAGGCAGGACTGCAGCGATATGCACCGCTGGGGTCCCGGTGTGAGGCAGACCTTTATCATCCATTATGTGGTAAAGGGTGCAGGATATCTTGAGGCGGGAGGAAAAACCTATCGGATAGAGGAAGGGGAAAGCTTTTGTACTTATCCGGGAGAAGTTATCGCATATTATCCGGATGAAAAGAAACCGTGGGAATATGTGTGGGTGGATTTTGTCGGGAAGGAGGCGTCCGAGCTGCTGGGGCTGACCTGCTTTCGGAAGCAGGAACCGGTATGCCCCGGGATTAAAAAGGAAGAACTGCTGCCATACTTTGACCGGTTGCGTCAGCTGGATATTTATTATCGGAATAAATTGGAGGCTAACGGAATACTCAGATTAATCCTGGGAATCTATGGTGACCGCTGCCCGGCTACAAAATCCGGAGGCATCACCAGGGAGGACAACAGGCTCTCCAATGCCGTTATGCTGATACAGGCCAATTACTATAAACCGGACTTTCATGTCTCTGATCTATGCGACCGGTTAAACTTAAGCAGAGCTACGCTCTACCGTCTGTTTCAAAGCTGCCTGTTTATGTCGCCCAACAGCTATCTGCTGCGTTTTCGGCTGGAGCAGGCAAAAAAGCTGCTGGAAATAGGTCTCTCAGCCAAGCAGACCGCCATGAGCTGCGGTTTTTCGGACCAGTTTTATTTCTCCAGGATATTTAAAATCTATATGGGAAAACCGCCGACCGCTTATGCAAAAGAGAAAGGAGGGAGAGAAGGAAGAGCCGGATAACAACCCTCTACTCAATTCCGGCTTATGCAGGTATCAGAATACGGAGGAGGTTAAACACCTCTCGGCTCCATATTCAAGCTGGTCATCGACATTATGCGACCAGCTTAATT